>JBIIYD010000232.1:0-4579 GCA_044347005.1 Flavobacteriales bacterium
TGGCTCGACCGTAACGGGTACCGTGGCGGGCAATGGTCTTGCCAATGGCCGACACAAGGGAATTGCACCCGATGCGGACATGATCATCGTGTCTTCCCGGTTCTCCGGCAATTTCCGCGCAGGTGTGGCGGATGCCGTGAAATTCATCTTCGACGAGGCCGCTGCCTTGGGTCGCCCCGCCGTGATCAACGCGAGCCTCGGCACCTACCTCGGTTCACATGATGGCAAGGATGCAGCAGCCCTGTTCATCGACCAACTGGTGCAGGAGCAGAGTGGCCGGGTCATGGTGTGTGCCGCCGGCAACAGCAACAGCATTGCGGCCTACCACCTGCGCACCGAGGTGGACCAGGATACCAGCTTCACCTGGTTCATGCGCAATGCGAACAGCGGCTTGGGCTACAGCGCCGTGTTCTACGAAGTGTGGGCCGATGTTGAGGACTTCGAGAACGTTCAGTACGCGGTCGGGGCGGATCGGGTAAGTCCTTACATCTACCGGGGGCGAACTCCGTTCCATACGATCCAGGAGAATCTGGGTGTCACGATCCGCGATACGCTCCGGAGCTTCAGCGGCAACCGGATCGCGATCGTCGAATACTACGCCGTGCAGCGGGGCGATCAGTACCAACTCCAGGTCCACCTCCCATTGCCGGACTCCACAACGTTCAGATATCGCTTCATGACCACCGGGAGCGGTAAATTCGATGTGTGGAGCTCGGCCCAGTTCGGAACGTCGAACATGGTGACGAACATCCCGACAACGACCCAGTATCCCGCGATCGCCAACTATGTCCTGCCCGATAACAACCAACATATGGTGGATTCCTGGGCCTGCTCGCCACATGTGCTCACGGTGGCCAATTACTACAACGAGGTGTCCTATGTGAATTCCTTGGGCGATACGGTCGTTGTGCCAGGCACCGAAGGAGCGATAGCAACGACCAGTAGCAAAGGACCGACCCGTACCTTGTTGTCCAAGCCCGATCTGGCTGCCACGGGCGATATCACCTTCAGCGCTGCGCCGTTGGACTGGATCGCCCAATTGGTCAGTACCAATGACCCACGCTTGTCGGAAGGAGGCATGCACCTTCGCAATGGAGGCACATCCATGGCGTCGCCGGTGGTTTCCGGTGCAGCTGCACTATACCTGCAAAGATGCCCCGATGCCCCGCACACGGAGGTGATCGCTGCGCTGTTGGGTACTGCGCGTTCCGACGGCTTCACCGGAACGGTGCCCAACAACCAATGGGGCTTTGGTAAGTTGGATGCTTTCGCGGCACTCTCCAGCAGCACGCGTGCACCATTGACGGGCTCGCCCTTCTACTGCGCGGGTTCTTCCACGTTGTTGGAAGGCCCCGAAGGCATGGATGAATATGCATGGAGCAACGGCTCCGATCAGCAAGGGGTCACCATCGATGAAGATGGGTCGCTGAGCTTGGTGGTGCAGAGCCCTTCGGGTTGCACCGCATGGAGCGATACGGTGCAGGTGACCGGGTTGCCATTGCCTGCCCAGCCGATCGTAACGGCCATCGGTACGGAACTCACCAGTTCGCCAGCAGAGGCTTACCAGTGGTACCTGAACGGCGCACCCATAGGCGGTGCCACGGACCAGGTGCTCGAGGTGTCTGTAAGCGGTGATTATACCGTTGAGGCAAGCGATGCCAACGGCTGCAGTTCTACCAGCGATGTGGTGCCGGTATTGATCACGGGAATCACTGCTGTGGAGAGCGGGGAGTTCGCCGTTTGGCCTTCACCGGCGAAGGAAATGCTCATGGTGCATTTGCCCCTGGGAACGGGCCCTGTGGAAGTGCAGGTCCTGGATGCGGCCGGCAAGGTGGTCCTGGACCTCAGGTTGCCGGCGGGTGCCCTGCATGCCGTTCCCTTGGACGGTATCGCACCCGGCGCCTATGTGCTCAGGGCATTAAATGACGGGGTGCAAGAGACGCGACGCTTCGTAAAGGAATGACCGTGTAACGCGTTCCGGGTTCGGTCGCACCTCACCTCTTTCGCCGACGCATTAAGCGGATGCCGGGCTTCCAAGCAGGCCGGCCCTAACCCTGTACACTGTGCCGTTCGGGCGTTTCGCTGCGTTCCGGAACGATGTCCTCCAGCGGTTGGTAGTAGCTGTCCAACTGCCTGCGCAAGGTGTAGAACCGGACAAGGCCGATGGTCATGAAGAGGATGGACAAACCCAGCGCGGTGAGGCCCACCCAGGCAAGATTCCCATGTCCCTCGAGTTGGATCAATGCAAGACCTCCGATGACCAGGTACAAGGCCGCCCGGACATAGGCCATGAAGGTGCGCTCATTGGCCAGGCGGGTCCGTTCCAGTGCCAGATGATCCCGCAGGATCAATTGGTCGCGATGCCCGAAGGGCTTTCCGAGACGGAGCAGTTCGCGGATTCGTTCGGAGCGCGGCAGCATGCCGAAAGATAGGCCTTGCTACAGCCCAACGTGGAACAGGGCATCACCTTGGTTGACCACGGGCGAGGTGTTCACGCAGATCATGTGGCCGGAGAAAGTGGCACGCACCTGTTTGGCGGTATCGCCATAGGGGTCGGAGACAAGGCCGAGCACCATGCCCTTTTCCACCTTGGTCCCGTTTTCCATGATGGGGTGGAAAAGCCCTGCAATGGGCGCACGTACCCACTTCGAATTGCTCAAGGCAACGGCGCCCCGTTTGGCGTCCGATGGCCCGTTCCAAAGGCCTAGGTGCTCCATGACACGCGTTACCCCACGGAAGGCTTCGCGGATGGCGTCCTCATCGAGGCTACGAGCCTTACCGCCCTCGAAAAGCACATAGCTCTTGCCCGTTCCGAATAAATGGGCGCGTATGGACCGTTCCCGGATGGCCGCTTTCAGGATCAACGGAGGATCGAAGGTCTCGGCCAGCGCTCTGGAAGCATCGTCCCCTTCGGTGAACCGCAGGTGCGGGTGGTTGTAGCGCATGTCGGCACCGCTGTGCAGGTCGATCACGACATCCACCGCAGGGAGCACCTCCGTGACCAGCGCATGCGCCAATCTGCTCGCCAACGATCCGTTCGGTGAGCCGGGAAAGAAGCGGTTCAGGTCGCGGCCATCGGGTAGTTCGCGCTTCATGGCGAGGAAACCGAACACGTTCAACACGGGAATGGCGACCAGGGTTCCTCGCTCCAAGGGACGCTCCTTCAGTTCCTCCAGCACACGGCGAACCGTATCGATGCCGTTCACTTCGTCACCATGGATACCGGCCAGCAACAGGAGCACGGGTCCATCCTCCCTGCCCCGTTGCACGACCACGGGGATCTCTACGCTGGTGCGTGTGTACAGCCGGGCCACCTGAAGGTCGAGTACATGACGCTCACCAGGTTTTACACTGGTGCCGAGAATGTTCACGAGGGTGCAACTGTTGGGTGTCCCGCTTTGCAAAGGCATGTCCATCGGGCCGTGAATGTATCGAAGAACCCGTCTCCCGGTATCTTTCGGACATGGACCTGGTGCGTGTTTCCATCGAACGTTATGTCAAGCTTACCGATGCCGAATGGGCCGAGGTGTCGCTGTATTGGAGGCGCTTTTCGTTCGCCAAGGGCGAGTTCATCTCACGCATCGGCCGTGTGGAGACCCGTGCCTACATCGTGGAGCAAGGGGTTCAGCGCATGTATTTCGAGCACGACGGCAACGAGCACTGCCTGGGATTCGCATACGGGCACAGTTGGAGCGGGGACTACGACTCCTTCCTTGGCCAGCGGCCCGGACGCTTCCAGGTACAGGCCATTACCGATAGCGTACTGGTAGGGATCGAGCACAGCGATCTGCTCCGCTTGTACGACCGCATACCCGCTATGGACCGCTGGGGTCGCCTGATCGTGGAGGAACTGATGCAGGGCCGTGCTACGCGCGAGATCGAACAGCTCACCCTCAGTGCCGAAGAGCGTTACCGAAGGCTTCTCGCGCGCAGCCCGCACCTGTTGCAGTTGGTCCCGCAAAAGGACATCGCCAGCTATTTGCGCATGACCCCCGAGACCTTCAGCCGGCTGCGGGCCAGGGTGCTTTGATGCGTTCTTGATCTGGATCAAGTGCTTGGCGCCCGCGGCCCCGATAGTTTCGCACCATGGAAGCGCTGGACACCCGTACCTTGATCGAAACACTGCAAACGGAACTGCGTCGCCAGCTGGAGCGTTGTTCCGAGCTGCGGGAATTACCACTGGAAGTTCTTCATCAACGACCGACTCCCGAACGATGGAGCGTGATGGAAGTGCTCCAGCATATGAATCTCAGCAGTGGCCATTACCTCCGTATCCTTCAGGGACTTTACGGGGACGAGAACAACAACTTGCGATTTCGTACCTCGTTCACGCCGGGCCGTTGGGGCGACTACTTCGCCAGGGCCATGCAGCCGCGCCCCGATGGCGCTATTGGTTGGCGGATGCGCACCATGGACCGCTTTACCCCGACCCCGGTCCAGGTGGAGGCCACAAAGGCGCTGGACGTGTTCGAGGCGATGTGCCACGGCTTCATCGGCCTGCTGGAGCGCGCACGTACCCGAGGGCTGGAAGGGGAGAAGGTGACCAGTACACTGGGACCGATCCTGCGGCTGAAGGTGG
>JBIIYD010000233.1:0-4502 GCA_044347005.1 Flavobacteriales bacterium
GGCGGTGGTCACAAGCAACGCTATCGCGTCATCGACCTGAAGCGCGAGAAGTACGGCATCCCTGCGACCGTGAAAACGATCGAATACGATCCGAACCGTACCGCACGCATCGCCCTGCTGCACTATGCCGATGGCGAGAAGCGCTACATGCTGGCCCCCAACGGCCTACAAGTAGGGCAGGTGGTCCTGAGCGGCCTGAGCGGTGTTGCACCCGAAGTGGGGAACACCCTTCCGCTGAGCGAGATCCCCCTGGGTACCGTTGTGCACAACATCGAACTGCACCCGGGCAAGGGAGGTTCCTTTGCCCGCAGCGCAGGCACCTTCGCCCAGCTGAGCGCCCGTGAAGGACGCTACGCCACGCTGAAGATGCCGAGCGGCGAGGTGCGCATGGTGCTCGTTACCTGCCTCGCAACGGTCGGTACCGTCGGCAACGGCGAGCACATGCTGCAAAAGAGCGGCAAAGCCGGTCGCAGCCGCTGGCAGGGTCGTCGTCCCCGCACCCGTGCGGTGGCCATGAACCCGGTCGATCACCCGATGGGAGGTGGCGAAGGCCGCGCTTCGGGTGGACACCCACGGAGCCGCAAGGGTCTGCTGGCGAAGGGTAAGAAGACCCGACGTCCAAAGAATCCGTCCAACAAGTTCATCATCGAACGCATCAACGCCAAGAAAGGCGCCTGATCCCTTAGTAGCACATGAGCCGTTCACTCAAGAAACCGCCGTACATCCACTACAAGCTGAACCAGCGTGTGGACGAGGCACAGGCATCGGGCAAGAAGAACGTGATCAAGACCTGGTCACGAGCATCGACCATCTCTCCGGAGTTCGTGGGCTTGACGATCGCCGTGCACAATGGCAACAAGTTCATCCCGGTCTACGTGACCGAGAACATGGTGGGCCACAAGCTGGGTGAATTCGCACCCACTCGTACCTACCGCGGTCACTCCGGTAACAAGAAGAAATAAGGACCATGGGAGCCCGTAAGAAAATAGCAGCCGACGCGCGCAAAGAGGCCAAGAAGACCGTGGCCAATGCACAGCTGCGCAATGTGCCCACCTCGCCTCGCCGCATGCGCCAGGTGGCCGATCTGATCCGTGGTGTACAGGTGGACAAGGCGTTGGGTATCCTGCGCTTCAGCACCCGCCACAGCAGCCGCGACCTGGAGAAGCTCCTGCTGAGCGCCATCTCCAACTGGGAAGCCAAGAACGAAGGCCGTAAGGCCGACGAGGCGGGCCTGGTGGTCAAGAGCGTGCAGGTCGATGAGGCCCGCGGACTCAAGCGCATGCTTCCAGCCCCACAAGGGCGTGCCTACCGCATGAAGAAGCGGAGCAACCATGTGAACCTTATCGTCGATACCGCCAAATAAGCACCGGCCGAGCATAACTACCATGGGACAGAAAGCACATCCGACCGGCATACGCCTGGGCTTTATCAAAGGCTGGGACAGCAATTGGTACGGCGGAAAGAAGTACGCGGACAAACTCGTCGAGGACGAGCAGATCCGTCAGTATCTGATGGCTCGCCTGAAGAAGGCCAGTGTCAGCAAGATCATCATCGAGCGCACCCTTAAACTGGTGACCGTTACGATCAACACGGCCCGCCCCGGGGTCATCATCGGGAAGGGTGGTGCAGAGGTGGACAAACTGCGCGAGGAGCTCAAGAAGCTCACCGGCAAGGACGTCCAGATCAACATCTTCGAGATCAAGCGTCCTGAACTGGATGCCCGCCTGGTGGCCGATAGCATCGCCCGCCAGCTCGAAGGCCGCATCAGCTTCCGTCGCGCCATGAAGATGGCCGTGGCCAGCAGCATGCGCATGGGTGCCGAAGGCATCAAGCTGACCGTGAGCGGTCGTTTGAACGGTGCCGAGATCGCCCGTACCGAAAGCTACCGCGAAGGCCGTGTGCCCCTGCACACGCTGCGCGCCGACATCGACTTCGCCATTACCGAGGCGCACACCAAGATGGGCCGCATCGGCATCAAGTGCTGGGTCATGCGTGGCGAGGTGTACGGCAAGAAGGACCTGAGCCCCAACCAAGGGCAGGCCAAAGGCCCAGCTGGTCCCCGCATGGGTGGCGAGCGTACCGAGCGTCGTGGCGGAGAGCGCCGTGGCCCGGGTGGTCCTGGTGGTGATCGTCGCGGTCCGGGTGGACCCGGTGGTGACCGTCGTGGTCCAGGCGGCGGAGACCGTCGTGGAGGTGGAAATCGCGGAACGAACCGTCCTAACAACTAAGCGCCATGTTGCAACCGAAGCGGAGCAAGCACCGCAATATGCACAAGGGCAAGATGAAAGGTGTTGCCCAACGCGGACACCGCGTGGCCCTGGGTTCCTTTGGTCTGAAGGCCTTGGAGAACGTATGGCTCACCAGCCGCCAGATCGAAGCGGCCCGTATCGCCCTTACCCGTCACATGAAACGTGAAGGACAGGTGTGGATCAAGTTGTTCCCCGATAAGCCAGTGACCAGCAAGCCTGCAGAGGTGCGTATGGGTAAGGGCAAGGGATCGCTGGACCATTGGGTGGCCATTTGCCACGCAGGCCGCATCGTGTTCGAAGTGGACGGCGTACCCATGGCGACCGCACAGGAGGCCCTGCGCCTGGCCGCCCAGAAGCTCCCGATCAAGACCAAATTCGTCGTCCGCGAGGATTACGACGGCCAATAAGCTCCCTGAGCCATGAAGAAGAAAGGAACCGAATTGAAGGACCTCACGATGCAGGAACTGCAGGACAAGCTGCAGGAAGAGCGTGGAGCGTTGACCAAGCTGCGCTTCAACCACACCGTGAGCCCGATCGAGAGCCCGATGCAACTTCGCCACAAGCGCAAGGACGTGGCGCGCATCCTCACCGAGCTGCGCCAGCGCGAGCTCACCATCACCAAGAAATAAGTCTGCGCCATGGAACGCAATCTGAGGAAAGAACGGGTCGGCATCGTCACCAGCGACAAGATGAACAAGAGTGTCGTGGTGCTGGTCGAGCGCAGGGTGAAGCACCCCAAGTATGGCAAATTCGTGAAGCTGTCGAGCAAGTTCATGGCACACGATGAGAAGGAAGAGGCGCACATCGGTGATACGGTGCGCATCAGTGAGACCCGCCCGCTGAGCAAGTTGAAGCGCTGGCGGTTGGTGGAAGTGATCGAACGGGCCAAGTAATCAAGCACTGAGCGATGATCCAACAGGAATCACGGCTGAACGTAGCCGACAACAGTGGCGCCAAAGAGGTGCTTTGCATACGGGTGCTTGGTGGCACAGGTCGCCGCTATGCACGGATCGGAGATACCATCGTGGTGTCCATCAAGGATGCCATGCCGAACGGAGGTACCAAGAAGGGTACCGTACACAAGGCCGTGGTGGTCCGTACCAAGAAGGAGACCCGCCGCAAGGACGGGAGTTACATCCGCTTCGACGACAATGCGGTCGTGATCCTGGATGCAGCAGGTGAAATGAAGGGCACCCGCATCTTCGGGCCCGTGGCCAAGGAGCTGCGCGAGAAGAAGTTCATGAAGATCATCTCCCTGGCACCCGAAGTGCTTTGATCACAGCAGCCATGCAGAAGAAGACACACATCAAGAAGGGCGACATGGTGAAGGTGCTTGCCGGTACCGCACGCACCAAGCAGGGCCGTGTCCTGGAAGTGGACCGCGAGCGCCTTACCGCCATCGTCGAAGGTCTCAATATCAACAAGAAGCACAGCAAGCCTACCACGGCCAACCCCCAGGGCGGCATCGTGGAAAAGGAAGGCCCCATCCACATCAGCAACCTCATGCTCATCGACCCGAAAACGGGCGAGCCTACACGCATCGGTCGCAAGAGGGACAAGGAAGGCAAGCTGGTACGCACAAGCAAACGCACCGGTGAGGTGATCAAGTGATGAGCTACGTCCCAAGGCTTCGCGCCAAATACCAGACCGAGGTGGCCGCCAAACTCCAGCAGGAGTTCGGGTACAAGAGCCCCATGCAGATTCCACGCCTTGTAAAGGTGAACCTGAACCAGGGCCTTGGCAGTGCCGTGGGCGACAAGAAGATCGTGGAGAACGCCGTAACGGAGATGTCCATGATCGCCGGTCAGAAGGCCGTGCCCACCATGTCCAAGAAGGACATCAGCAACTTCAAGTTGCGCAAGGGCATGCCCATCGGCGCTCGTGTCACCTTGCGTGCCGACCGCATGTATGAATTCCTGGACCGTTTGATCGCCGTGGCCCTGCCACGTACCCGCGACTTCCGCGGAGTGAAGGCCTCCGGGTTCGACGGTCGCGGCAACTTCACCTTCGGAGTGAAGGAGCAGATCATCTTCCCCGAGATCGACATCGACAAGGTGACCAAAATGCAGGGCATGGACATCACCGTGGTGACCACTGCCAAGACCGATGAGGAGGCCAAGGCGCTGCTGCGCGAATTGGGATTCCCGTTCTCCGACAAGAAATAACGACCACACCAGAAAGACGATGGCCAAGGAATCCATGAAAGCCCGCGAGCGCAAGCGCGCGAAGATGGTGGAGAAGTATGCCGCCAAG
>JBIIYD010000023.1:0-19136 GCA_044347005.1 Flavobacteriales bacterium
AGCTCGAAGCCAAGAAGGCCGGGCGTCCCGTGAAGGACGGCGACATCGAGACCGCCTGCAGCGCAGCATGTGGTACCGGTGCCATCGTCTTCGGCGACCTGAACGACAAAGGCAGCAAGGTGCGCGGACTGGCCACCAGCGACCGCAGCTACCACATGCTCGAAGAGATCGGTGTGAAGCCCAACGTGAACTACTTGGTGAAGGTGCGCAACACCGGATCGGAGGCCACGGCATAAACGACTGAGGAAAAGAGGACCCCATGCATTCAGAAGCAGCGATCCGAGAACCGCTCATCCTGGGTCACAAGACCTACCAGGATATCACGAACGATATCGTGGGCCCCATCGAGAACAAGGCCCCGAAGGGCTGGTACATCCTCATGGGTATCGCCAGTCTCATCGCAGCGTACGGTACTGGCTGCATCCTCTACTTGATCAGCAAGGGCATCGGTGTCTGGGGCTTGAACAAGACGGTGGACTGGGCCTGGGACATCACCAACTTCGTATGGTGGGTGGGTATCGGTCACGCCGGTACGCTCATCAGCGCAGTGCTCCTGTTGTTCCGCCAGAAGTGGCGGATGGCCATCAACCGCTCCGCGGAAGCGATGACCATCTTCGCTGTGATCATGGCGGCCACCTTCCCCGGCATCCACATGGGCCGGATCTGGATGGCCTACTGGGTATTCCCCCTGCCCAACCAGTTCGGCAGCCTGTGGGTCAACTTCAACAGCCCACTGCTTTGGGACGTGTTCGCGATCAGCACCTACTTCAGCGTTTCGCTGGTGTTCTGGTACATCGGCCTGATCCCCGACTTCGCCACCATCCGTGATAAGGTGACCAAGCCGGGCATGAAGAAGGTCTACGGCATACTCAGCTTCGGCTGGACCGGTAACGCCAAGGCCTGGACCCGCTTCGAGGAGGTGAGCCTGGTGCTCGCCGGTATCGCCACCCCACTGGTATTCTCGGTACACTCGGTGGTGAGCTTCGACTTCGCCACCTCCATAATCCCCGGATGGCACACCACGATCTTCCCCCCTTACTTCGTGAGCGGTGCCGTGTTCAGCGGGTTCGCCATGGTACAGACCCTGCTGCTGGTGATGCGCAAGGTGATGCACCTGGAGAACTACATCACGGTGAAGCACGTGGAGTACATGAACATCGTGATCATCGTCACGGGTTCCATCGTGGGCGTGGCCTACATCACCGAGCTGTTCATCAGCTGGTACAGCGGTGTCGAGTACGAGAGCTATGCCTTCATCAACCGCGCTACGGGCCCCTACTGGTGGGCCTACTGGAGCATGATGACCTGCAACGTGATCAGCCCCCAGCTGTTCTGGTTCAAGAAGCTGCGCACGAGCTTCCTGTTCACCTTCATCATGAGCATCGTGGTCAACATCGGCATGTGGTTCGAGCGCTTCGTCATCATCGTGACCAGCCTGCACCGTGACTACCTGCCGAGCTCCTGGAACATGTTCCACCCGACCTGGGTCGACGTGGGCGTGTTCGTGGGTACCATCGGTATCTTCTTCACCCTGTACTTGCTCTTCGCCCGCTACTTCCCGGTGCTGGCGTTGAACGAAGTGAAATCCATCCTCAAGGTCAGCGGCGAGAGCTACAAGCGCGACGCGGCCCAACACGATCATCATTGATACACATGGCGAACCAGGTCATTTACGCCGTTTACGAGGATCCCGAGCAGCTGAAGGACGGCGCGCGGAAGCTGGTGTCCAACGGCATCAAGGTGAAGGACGTCTTCTCGCCTTTCCCGGTGCACGGCATCGACCCCATCATCGGGGTGAAGCGCACCCGTTTGGGCATCGTGGCCTTCATGTTCGGCATTACGGGCATGTGCCTGGCCTTGCTCGGCATCTGGTACTTCAACATCTTCGATTGGCCGATGAACATCGGTGGCAAACCGAGCCAGGCCATGTACAAGAACCTGCCGGCGTTCATTCCGGTGACCTTCGAATTCACCGTGCTCTGTGCCGCCCACGGCATGGCCATCACCTACCTGATCCGGAACAAGACCCTGCCCGGTATGCCCGCACGCAACCCGGACCCACGCAGCACCGATGACAAGTTCATCATCGAAGTGCGGACCAGCGAAAACCACGGCCACAGCGCCGAGGCCATCACCGGTCTGTTGCGCGAAACCCCCGTGTTCGAGATCAACGAACGCCAGTACTGAGCCGCCGATGAACCTCATGAAGCACATCCCTGCGAGCGCCGCCCTGCTGATGCTGGCGGTCGGGTGCAACACGACCCCCAACAGTCCTGGTGTGGAGTACATGCCGGACATGTACCGCAGTCCCGCTGTTGAAGCCTATGTCGATTTCGGGCAGGACCCTTACCATTTCAGCGAGGACACCGCGCGGATCCAGCGCAACACCCCCAGCGCGAAATTGCCACCTGTTGGCACCATCCCTTTCGCCAAGGATGCCAGCAAAGCGTCCTTCAACATGCCGTACCCTTACCCCGCCACCACCGAGGGTTACGAAATGGCCGGACTGGAATTGAAGAGCCCCTTGCCGATGACCGAAGCGGTGGTGGAGCAGGGCAAAGTGCATTACACCAAGTTCTGCCAGCACTGCCACGGTGCCACGGGTGAAGGCGACGGCGGGGTGGTCAAGAACGGCAATTACCCGGTGCCTCCCAGCTACACGGGTGCGTTGAAGGACCTGCCCGAAGGCAAGATCTTCCATTCCCTCGTGTATGGGAAGAACGTGGCCATGGGCTCGCACGCTTCGCAACTCAACAAGGAGGAGCGTTGGCAGGTGACGCGTTATGTGCAGTACCTCCAGAACGGAGGTAAGCTCCAGCGCGAGAACGCAGTAGTGGAAGTGGAAGTGGCAGTAGCCGGCAATTGATCACGGACGACAACGCAACAGCAGCGATGAATTTCACCTTCAGCAAACGGGCCCGCACCATCAGCATGTCGCTGATCGTCCTGGGCGCGCTGGCCACGCTGGCCGGTATCCTCGGTGACCATACGGACCACCATCAGCGTAGCTGGGCCAACCTGCTCATCAACGGATTCTTCTTCTTCGGGATCGCCTTGGGCGCCCTGTTCTTCTACGCCTTGCAGAACGCCACCGAAACCGCGTGGAGCGTGCTGGTGAAACGGGTCATGGAAGGCATCTTCAGCTACTTGAAGATCGGTGCCGTGGTGCTCGTGGTCGTGTTCATCGGTGCAAGCCTGCACCTGAACCACCTGTACCACTGGATGGACTCAACGCTCTATTTCGAATACGGGTTGATGGAAGGAGACAAGCTTGTTCCTGCTGAGGTCGATACTGCAGGTGCTGTGGCCAACCCGAACTACGATCTCCTGATCGCCAACAAGGGGGCCTTCCTGAACCTGCCGTTCTTCTGGGTGCGCAGCCTGGCCTACCTGGCCGTGTTCCTCCTATTCGCGGCCTGGTTCCGGAAGAAGAGCTTGGAAATGGACCGACTTACCGGGGATAGCCTGGTGAGCACGCACAAGCTGCTCTACCGCCGTTCGGCGCTTTTCCTGGTGTTCTTCGCGGTGTTCAGCAGCATGCTGGCCTGGGACTGGCTCATGAGCATCGACGCGCACTGGTTCAGCACCCTGTATGGCTGGTACGTGTTCAGCGGCATGTGGGTAAGCGCCATGATCACGGCCGTCATCGTGGTGCTGTACCTCAAGCGGAAGGGATATCTGCCGCAGGTGAACAACAGCCATATCCATGACATGGGCAAATGGGTGTTCGCCATCAGTTTCCTCTGGACCTATCTGTGGTTCAGCCAGTTCATGCTGATCTGGTACAGCAACATTCCCGAGGAGGTCACCTATTTCCAGCAGCGGATCGAGGAGCATCCCATCATGCTCTGGTCCATTTTCGCCATCAACTTCGCGGTGCCGATGCTGCTGCTGATGAGCCGTGACGCCAAGCGTGCGCCCGGCTTCCTGATCGGTGTCGGTTCGGTGATCTTCGTGGGACACTGGTTGGACGTGGTGATGCTCGTGATGCCAGGGACCGTGGGACATCATTTCCATGGCATTGGTCTTCTGGAGGTGGGCATGTTCGTAACGTTCCTCGGCCTCTTCATCTACACGGTATTGAATACCCTCACCAAGGCACCGCTTACCCCGGTGAACCACCCCTACCTGGAGGAAAGCGTACACCACCAGATCTGATCGAACGATGCTCCACCAATGTCCGCATAGAACATCCGCCATGGCCTCGCTGGCCCATTGCGGCGGTCTGCATGGAACTGCGGCTTTGTTGGGCCGGGCATCGGAAGGAGTCGACATGGAACAACTGCACCCTCTCAAGGGTTGATATAGCGAACGAACGATGACCAAGTTGCTGATCCTACTCGTCCTGGTCCTGGGGATCCTCGCGATCGCCCAACTGGCCCGAGTCTACGAGTTGACCTCCCGCCTGCGCGGCAAGCGTGAAGAGGACATTTCACCGGCGGACAACCGGATGAACGGGCGCCTCATGATCGTCTTCATGGTGGCGTACTTCGCATTCTTCCTGTGGCTCGTGGTCCGCTACTCGGACAAGATGCTCCCGGTTTCGGCCAGTGAACATGGCGTGGATACCGACTGGTTGCTGAACTTCAACTGGATCATCCTGCTCATCGCGTTCGTGCTCACCAACGTGCTGCTCTTCGTGTTCGCCAGCAAGTACCTCTACAACAAGGACCGCAGGGCTTTCTGGCAACCGCACAACAACAAGCTCGAGTTGATCTGGACGGTGATCCCTGCCGCCGTACTGGCCGTGATCATCATCTACGGACTTACGACCTGGAACCGCATCACATCGCCCGCCGGCCCGGATGCCGTTGTGGTGGAACTCTACGCCAAGCAGTTCGACTGGACCGCACGTTACCCTGGTGAGGACGGCAAATTGGGTGCTTCGGACTTCCGCCTGATCAACGGCAGCAATCCCTTGGGTATCGTGACCCCGGAAAGCGTGGAAGCACGCCTTGCCGAGATGGAGGCCGAGATCGCAACGATGGACAGCACCTTGCACCATGCGGTGCTCCCGGAAAGCAAGGCGAGCGAACTCGCCGACCAGTTGGAGCGCATGCGCGGCCACCGGGCCCGTGTGATCAACCTACGGACCGTCATGGAGCTGGACATCAAGGCCAACGGTGCCGCGAGCTTGTACCTGCACGGTGCCGACGATGTGGTGACCAAGGACTTTTACCTCCCCAAAGGACAGGAGGCGAAGATCCTGGTGCGCTCGCGTGACGTGATCCACAGCGCCTACATCCCACACATGCGCTCCCAAATGAACGCGGTGCCGGGTATGACCACCCAGATGAAGCTGGTGCCGATCATCACCACGGACAGCATGAGAACGCACATCATGAAGGACGATGCCTTCGATTTCATCCTGCTGTGCAACAAGATCTGCGGCGCGTCACACTACAACATGCAAATGCCGTTGACCGTGACCACGGGCAGTGAGTACGAGGCATGGTACGCGGAGCAGAAGAAGAAACCATTCCAGTCACCGGCGGGTACTCCTGCCGAGCCCGTCGCACCAACTGCCACCGCCGACTCTCTGGCGGCCGACACCAGTGCTGCGGTAGTACTTGTTGATGCGGTGACCGCAACGAATTGAACGTAACGTACCGGACGACCATGGGTGCCCACACCACAGCTCACGCAGGCCATCACGCTCACCATCACGAGGAGAGCTTCGTTTCCAAGTGGATCTTCTCGCAGGACCACAAGATGATCGGGAAACAATTCCTGGTCACGGCCATTTTCATGGCCTGGGTGGCGGTGATCATGTCCCTGATCTTCCGCTTGCAGCTGGCCTGGCCGGGAGAGGGCTTCGCGTTCACGAACTTCTTCCTGGGCGAAAAATGGGCACCAGGTGGAGTGCTGGACCCGAACATGTACCTCGCACTGGTGACGATCCACGGCACCATCATGGTGTTCTTCGTACTCACCGGTGGATTGAGCGGCACCTTCGCCAACCTGTTGATCCCCTTGCAAGTGGGCGCCCGTGATATGGCATCGGGTTTCATCAACATGCTGAGCTACTGGTTCTTCTTCCTCAGCAGCGTGATCATGCTGGCTTCCCTGTTCGTGGAGGGCGGACCCGCTTCCAGTGGTTGGACGATCTATCCGCCACTGAGCGCGTTGCCACAGACCATGCCGGGCTCCGGCGCCGGTATGACGCTTTGGTTGGTGAGCATGACCCTGTTCATCGCCAGCTCGCTGATGGGCGGCCTAAACTACGTGGCCACCATCCTGAACCTGCGCACCAAGGGCATGAAAATGACCCGTCTGCCATTGACGATGTGGGCCATTTTCGTGACCGCCGTGCTGGGTATCCTGAGCTTCCCTGTACTTCTGAGCGCAGCCTTGCTGCTGCTGATGGACCGTACCATGGGTACGAGCTTCTACCTGAGCGACATCTACGTGGCCGGTGAAGCACTGGACAATGTGGGCGGAAGCCCTATCCTGTTCCAGCACTTGTTCTGGTTCCTGGGTCACCCCGAAGTGTACATCGTACTGCTGCCCGCACTGGGTATCACCTCGGAGATCATCTCGACCAATGCCCGCAAGCCGATCTTCGGTTACCGCGCCATGATCGGGTCCATCCTGGCGATCGGCTTCCTCAGCTTCATCGTGTGGGGTCACCACATGTTCATCACCGGTATGAACCCCTTCCTCGGAAGTGTCTTCGTGGCTACCACACTGTTGATCGCCATCCCCAGCGCGGTAAAGGTGTTCAACTACATCACCACACTGTGGCGGGGCAACATCATCTTCACGCCGGCCATGCTGTTCAGCGTGGGTTTGGTGGCCACGTTCATCGCCGGTGGTCTAACGGGTATCATCCTTGCCGATAGCGCCCTGGACATCAATGTGCACGATACATACTTCGTGGTCGCGCACTTCCACATCGTGATGGGCATGAGCGCCATCTTCGGGATGTTCGCCGGCGTCTACCACTGGTTCCCCAAGATGTACGGCCGAATGATGAACACGAAGCTGGGCTACGCCCACTTCTGGATCACTTTCGTATGCGCCTTCGGGGTGTTCTTCCCGATGCACTTCATCGGACTGGCCGGTGCTCCCCGTCGCTACTACAGCTACAGCGAATTCCCGATGTTCAATGGCGTTGTCGACTTGAACGTACTCGTCACCGTGTTCGCCATCATCGGTGCATTGGCCCAGGTGATCTTCACTTACAATTTCTTCTACAGCATCTGGCGCGGTCCCAAGGCCGTGCAGAACCCATGGAGGAGCAACACCTTGGAGTGGACCACCCCGGTGGAACACATCCACGGAAACTGGCCGGGTCCCATCCCGACCGTATACCGCTGGCCCTACGACTACAGCAAGCCGGGTAAGGAAGAGGACTTCGTTCCCCAGACCGTACCCCTGTCGGAAGGCGAGGAGGAGCATTAGACGACCAGGGCCGATCATCGCATCGGCGACCTGCAGGAGACCGGAATGTCCGCACCTTTGGGAGCGGACATTCCGCATTTATAGGGAATGCGATCGCTGGTCTTCTTCATCGCCTTGTTCACACTGCGGACCGCTAACGGTCAGCTGTTGGATAGCATTGCCCTTTTTG
This sequence comes from Flavobacteriales bacterium, assembly GCA_044347005.1. Classification (GTDB taxonomy): domain Bacteria; phylum Bacteroidota; class Bacteroidia; order Flavobacteriales_F; family PHOS-HE28; genus PHOS-HE28. The sequence continues at coordinate 7,574 of JBIIYD010000023.1, forward strand.
CAGCGGAGCAGCCCCGCATCGTTGCGAAGCTGGACATCCGAGGCAGCTTCATCCGCAACCAGAACGTGCGGATCATGGGTGCCAAGATCGGTCTGGAGCATGCGGGTCGTTTTCAGTATGGCATCGGGTACAGTTTCCTGTTCACCCCGGTAAGCCGCGATGCAGTGATCGAAGGCACAGGTGCCACCACGCTGCGCTTGCGTTTGGGCTACATCACGCCGTATGTGGATTACGCCTTCTACCAGCGTGGGCGTTGGGAGGTGAGGCTACCCGTGCAACTGGGCTTCGGAGGCGCATCGACCGTGTATGTGGATGCCTCGGGCAACAAGCAGAAGTACCAGCGTACCGGCCTGATCGTTTACGAGCCGGCCATGACCGTTCAATACCGGTTCATGAAATACCTGGCGGTAGGCGGTGGTTGGGGATTCCGGCTGGTATGGCAGACCGGGGATAAGATCGGGGAGAACCTCAATGCCCCGATCTACAGCTTCGGCTTGCGCGTGTTCTTCGGTGACCTGTGGAACGACATTGGACCGGATGGCGATGGGTCCCCATCGTCCAGCAATGCGAGGAAGTACCTTTGAGCACGAAATGGCAGAAGGCTTCGACCCCAGGAATGAGCAGCGCACCGCCTCCGACAAGGAGTTGGAGCAGGTGCTGCGTCCACGACAGTTCGGGGAGTTCGCCGGGCAGCGCGCTGTAACGGACAACCTGAAGGTGTTCGTGCAAGCCGCCAAACAACGGGGCGAGGCGCTGGACCACGTGTTGCTCCATGGTCCTCCAGGTCTGGGCAAGACCACCCTGGCGAACATCATCGCCCAGGAAATGGGCGTGGGCATCCGCATCACCAGCGGTCCTGTGCTGGACAAACCCGCCGACCTGGCCGGCTTGCTCACCAACCTGGAGCCGCACGACGTGCTCTTCATCGATGAGATCCACCGCCTGACCCCGGTGATCGAAGAGTACCTCTACAGTGCCATGGAGGACTACCGGATCGACCTGGTGATCGATGCCGGACCCAATGCACGCACGGTGCAGATCGCGCTCAATCCCTTTACGCTCGTGGGTGCGACCACCCGCAGTGGCCTGCTAACAGCCCCATTGCGTGCGCGCTTCGGCATCAACAGCCGCCTGGACTATTACGATGCCCTCACGCTCAAGGGCATCATCAAGCGTAGTGCGAGCCTGCTGAACGTGCCCATCATCGACGAAGCGGCCGACGAGATAGCACGCAGAAGCCGGGGCACCCCGCGGATCGCCAACGCCTTGTTGCGGCGGGTGCGCGACTTTGCGCAGATCCAAAGCGACGGCACCATCGAGCTGCCCATCGCCCAGCACGCATTGAAGGCCTTGAACGTGGATGCCCATGGGCTCGATGAAATGGACAACCGGATCCTCGGTGCCATCATCGACAAGTTCGGTGGTGGTCCGGTGGGTCTCAACACGGTGGCTACGGCCGTAGGGGAGGAGGCGGGCACCATCGAAGAAGTGTATGAACCCTTCCTGATCATGGAGGGCTATCTGCAGCGGACGCCACGGGGACGATTGGCGACAGAGCGGGCCTACCGTCACCTCGGTCGTGTGCCGCTCGTGAAGCCGGGCAGCTTGTTCGAGTGACATGCTCAATACCATGGCCCGTACCGGATTCACGATCGTTCAATGTGAGCTTCGCTCGCACTAGCTTTCCACCATGCGCCCGCTATCGGTCGTGATCATCACTTACAACGAGGAGCGCAACATCGGTCGTTGCCTTGCATCGTTGATGGATATCGCAGAGGAGGTCGTGGTGTTGGACTCCTTCAGCACCGATGGCACCGAAGCCATCGTACGTAGCCACGGTGCGCGTTTCGAACAGCATGCGTTCGATGGCCATATCGAACAGAAGAATCGGGCGATCGGTCTGGCAAGCCATCCCTTTGTGCTCTCGCTGGACGCCGATGAAGCCTTGGACGATGTCCTGCGCGAGTCGATACGGAAGGCAAAGGGCTCGACCGGGGACGGCTATACGATGAACCGGCTGACGAACTATTGCGGCAGCTGGATCAGACATGGCGGTTGGTATCCCGATGTGAAGTTGCGCCTTTGGGACAGCCGGAAGGGCCGTTGGACGGGCACCAATCCGCATGATCGCTACGAAATGGACAAGGGCGCGCGCCTTGGGCATCTCGCCGGCGATCTGCTCCATTTCAGCTACTACTCGCTCGGCGACCACTTGAAGCAGGTGGACTATTTCACGGACATCATGGCCAAGGAGCTGCATACACGCGGAAGGCGAGCCTCCTGGACGAAACTCCTGCTCAGTCCGGCCTCCAAATTCTTCGGCGACTATTTCATACGCTTGGGACTGCTGGACGGCTGGCATGGCTTCGTGATCGCGATCATCAGCGCGCATGCGGCCTTCCTCAAGTACGCCAAGCTGCGTGAACTTTGGCGTGCATGACGGCACCACGCACCATCCTCCTGAGCCGTACCGACAGCATCGGTGACGTTATGCTCACATTGCCGGTGGCCGGTCTCTTGAAGAAGCGTTTTCCCGGGGTGCGCATCGTTTTTCTCGGTCGCAGCTACACGGCTCCGGTGTTGCACCGATGCAGCCATGTGGACGAAGTGATCACGTCGGAAGAGTTGGCCGTTAGCGGTGACCGAGGTGCAATGGCGAAGTTGGCATCGTTGGGTGCCGATGTTGTGCTCCATGTGTTCCCGAACCGCCAGGTGGCCCATTGGTGCAAGGGTGCGGGCATTGCACGGCGCATCGGAACCAGTCATCGGTGGTGGCATTGGACCACCTGCAACGAGCGGGTTTCGTTCGGCCGGAAGAACAGCGACCTCCATGAAGCCCAGTTGAACGTGAAGCTTCTGCGTCCCTTGGGCATCCCGGAAATACCCACGATGGAGGAATTGGCCAGCTGTTCCGGTTTCACGGCGCCCGCGGTCGACGCGCAATTCCGGGACTGGTTCCATCCGGGGTACCGTACGGTGGTCCTGCATCCGAGGTCGAAGGGCAGTGCGGTCGAGTGGGGCCTTGAGAACTACGCCGCGTTGATCCGGCTGTTGAATGCGGGGCCGTACATCACCGTGGTCACCGGAACGCAGGCAGAGGCGGAGCACTACCGACAAGTGCTGCCGTTGGACCAACCGAACACCCATGATGCCGGAGGGCTGCTGAAGCTCGACGAATTGATCTCACTGATCGGCGGTTGTCACGGCCTGGTGGCGGCCAGTACCGGTCCCTTGCACATCGCAGCGGCTTGTGGCATCCGTGCGATCGGTCTGTATTCGCCGAGAAGACCGATCCATCCGGGTCGTTGGGCGCCCATCGGGCGGGATGTGCACGCGCTGGTGTACGATCCCGCGTGTACGGCCTGTGCGGCAGGTAGGCCTTGCGATTGCATCACACGGATCCTTCCTCAGCGGGTGTTCGATCTGCTGGCGCGGCCTTGACAACAAGGGGCGCTGCGAACACGAAGAGCGCGTAGTACAAGGCGAAGAAGGTCGCCCCGGCCTGGGTCTCAATGGTGTCGTCCGTCAGGCATGAGATGCCGAAGATGATGGCCCATGCAACGAACAACGGTTGTCCAGCGGCGCCCATGGTACGTGCGGGCCACCACAGTGCTACGAGACACCAAAGCGCGCCGAACAGGCCGAAAGAGATGACGAGGGTGAGGTACTGTTGATGTGCCCGAAGCCGCCATTCCGGGGCCAATGTGCTCCCCAGTCGCTCGTATTCACGATCGAAAGCGATCTGCGTATCCCCTGTTCCCACGCCTGTAAGCCAATGCCTGCCGGCGATCGATGCCCCCGTACGCCAGAACTCGAGACGCATGGCCACTGAATGTCCGCTGGCCCTGCCGTAAGCGCGGTATTGACCGAGTTCGAACATCACTTCTTCGAACCTGCTACGCAGCGTGGGTTTGCCCGATGCATGCGCATTGGGCCTGCCCTGTTCGATCGCCTTGATGTCGGCATCGCTCAAGGACATGATCCCCGCGCTGTCCTTCCTCAGGTCCAGGGAGGTCAGATAGCGCACCAAGGTGCCACGCAAAGGACGTCCTTGCGGATCGTTCCCGTCCAAGGGTAGTTCACTTCTTAAGGGCCATGTACGTTCCACTTCGTCCCAAGCGATCCAGGCCCACACATGGTGTCCGTTCTCCGTTTGCGGGTTGGTGCTGTCGAAGGTGTAGGGTTCGCCGCTGGCCGTGTATTCACCCCAGCCTGAACGTTCTGCCACCGGTAGCGAAGGTTCGTGGAGCAGGATCGCCGCCCCGGCCGCCAACACCACCGATGGTATGGCGATCAGCAGGGATCGTATCAGGTATTTCCGAAAGGCCGCTGCTTGCTTCGACCTGTGCCACAGCCAAGCCAGCAACAAGGCGGCGAGGATGATGAACCCCTGTATGGTGCCCAGTTTATTGAGGTAATACACGGCCCAGACGATGCCCCCCCCATGCATCACCGCCATCCACTTGGACTTCGGGCGGTGAACGAACAATACGGCGGCGCTCAAGCAAAGCAGGAGGGCAAGCCGAATGTGGCTGATGAAGACGGACCTGCTCCGGTAATCGTCCAGGCCATCGTTGGCCAGCACGATGCAGACCAGGGTACTTGCCAAGGTGCTCCATGCGCCGAACAGCAAGACTGCACGGAGTTCCTGCCCATCAAGGCGTGGGCTCGATGAAAGGACCACCCCGAAGGTGAGCACCGGGAGCAGGATCCGAACGAGGTCGGTTCCCCAGCCCAGGCCTTCCGAGGAGGTCCAGGCCAAGCCCAGGGCATGCACCCCGATGAAGGATAGGAAGACCAGTGCAGGAGCGGTGCCGAAGGCCTGCCGGACCCGTTGCGATAGGGTGCGCTTTGCGATGCCTTCGGCCAGCCAGTTGGCCACCATGAGCATCTGCGATATGCTCAGGAAGGCGGTGCTCCAAGGCAGGAAGACCACACAGAGCACCAGGCTCGCGACATGGATCGCGCGGAACGGGTCCTTCTTCCACATGTGCAGCCCGACTCGTCCTTGCACTGGAAGGGCCGCTTATTTACCGGTACCCCCTGTGCCCGCCAGGATGCTGTTGTAGCCGCTGCCGTCCAATACTTCAACAGCCTTGCGCACATACGCATCGCTGGTCATGGCGGCTTTGGCCCGCCCGGTCTGGAAGTGGTAGCGCGAAACCATTTCGTTGCGCAGCACTTCCTCGATGTCCGAGCGGAACCGCACGATCTCCTCGGTATGGTCCGGGGCCAACTGTTTGCGCAGGGCATCCAACTGGGGTTGCACCATGTCGTAGTACCGTTCCTTCTTGGTCTTCTCCTCCAACGCACCCAAGGCTTCCATGCTTTCGGTATCGTATTCCACGTCGTGGTCCTTCACAAAGGCCACGAAATCCGCGTAGATGGCATCGGTGATCCGGAAATCCTCGGCCGGGCCGATATCTTCATGTGTCAGGCGGTATTGCGTGGCGAAGTCGAAGAACAGGTCCTTTTCGTACAAGCCGTTCACCACCTTGGCCAATTCGGGCTCTGCGACCTCGACATCGGGCAATACCCCGCGCCCGTCGAATACGGGCCTGCCGTTGCGGGTCTTGAACTCGGCAATGGCTTCTTCCTTGACCTCGACCACACGACCCGTGCTGTCGCGTTGTGAATAGTCCAGTTTCTGGATGCAGCGTCCGCTGGGGATGTAATACTTGGCAACGGTGACCTTCAATTTGCTGTTGTAGAACAGGTCACGGGTCTGCTGCACGAGTCCCTTACCGAAGGTCCTTTCGCCAATGATCACCCCACGGTCCAGGTCCTGGAAGGCACCGGAAACGATCTCGCTGGCACTGGCACTTCCGCCATCGACCAGGATCGCGAGCGGAATGGAGGCATCGAGCGGCTCGCTCAAGGTCTTGTAGGTCTTGTCCCACTCGGCAATGCGCCCCTTGGTCTCCACGACCAGTTCGTTCTTCGGCACGAAGAGGTTCACGATGTTCACCGCCTCGCGCAGCAATCCGCCACCGTTGCCACGAAGGTCCAGAACGATCCTGCGCGCACCCTGCTCCTTCAACTCCTTCACCGCGTTGCGCACTTCCTGTCCAGCGGTCTGCGTGAAACTGTTCAGCTTGATGTAGCCGATGCCCTTTTCAACGTCGATGATACCCTTGTAGGGCACGTCCGGTATCTTGATCTCTTCGCGGGTCAGTGTATGCAATACCGGCTCACCGTTGTTGCGGCGCACGAGCACCTTCACGGTGGTCCCTGCCTGGCCTTTCAACAACTTGCTCACTTCGTCGGTGGCCATGCCCGGAATGCTCCGGCCGTCCACCTCCAGGATCTCATCCCCGGCCCACATCCCGGCTTTCATGGCCGGGTATCCTTCGTAGGGCTCGCTCACCACCACGCGATCGTCCTTGCGCTTGATCATGGCCCCGATGCCGCCGTACTGTCCGGTGGTCATGAAGCGGTAGTCCTCCATGTCGCTCTCCGGAATGTACTGGGTGTACGGATCGAGGGACGAAAGCATGGCGTCGATCCCGGTCTTCATGAGTTGGCCGGGCTGGGTATCGTCCACGTAATAGACGTTGAGCTCCTTGTACAACTCGTTGAAGATCTCGAGGTTCTTGCTGATCTCGAAGTAGCTGTCTCCGGCAGCCACCGTAAGGGCGCCAGCGCAAACGACCGAAGCGGAAATGAGCAAGGTCTTCCACTTGGGGGAACGGCGGGTCGTAGGGGATTCCATGGCTGAAGAATGGGCTTAAGGGACGGGGTCGTGACCGTGACCGCCCCATGGGTTGCAAGATAGGAAGCGCTTTAGGGTAAGCCATCCACCGTACATCACACCGTGCTTGCGCAGCGCCTGTATCCCGTATTCGGAACAGGAGGGGCTGTAACGGCACGCGCCCGGGAGCAGGGGCGAAATGGCGAGCTGATAGAACCGTACCAACGCGATGAACGGCAGGGCGAAGAGTTTACCCATGGTCCTTCAACCAACGCTGCAAGGCCTTGGTTATTTTCCGGCTGGTCTCCTCCTGGCTGATGCATGACCGTCCTTGGTACACGAAGAGCCACGCGATCTGGTCGCCGCGCCCTGCCAGGCTTTCGTACAACGCCTGTTTGTTCAGCCGATAAGCCTCGCGCATCAGCCGTTTCATGCGGTTGCGATCAACGGCTGAAGGCAGGTTGCGCCGTGGGACCGCGAACCCCACTTGTGCAGGTGCAGGAGTGGCCAGTACCATGATCTTGCCCACCAGTTTGAACGGGGTGGTGTATACCGTGGACCCGCTGGTGACCACATCGCGGATGCGCAACTTGCCACACAAGTGTTCGTGCTTGCGGAAGGTGTTGCGAGGCATCGTGTCAGCGGACTTTGGCCGCCACGGTACCACACTTGTCCCGTGAGGCCGAACGAATTACTTCTTCTTCGACTGGCGCTTGATGAAAAGCTCGATGGCGCCGGTCATGGAAGGCGCTTCCGGCAAGGGGGCCTGTAGGTCCAGGCGGTACCCGTTCTCGCCCACCGCCTTTGCCGTCGAAGGGCCGAATGCCGCGATGAAGACCTCGCCTTGCTTGAACTTCGGGAAGTTCTTCTTCAAGCTCTCCAGGCCACCGGGGCTGAAGAAAACGAGCATGTCGTACTTCAGCTCCTTGATGTCGCTGAGGTCACTGGCCACGGTGCGGTAGAACACCGCGTTGGTGTACTGGATGCCGGCTTTATCGAGCATGGCCGGTATCTCGCCCTGCTGGATGTCGCTGCACGGCACGAGGTATTTCTCGGACTTGTGCTTCTTGATCACGTCCATCAGGTCGGCGAAGGTCTGCTTGCCGATGAACACCTTGCGCTTCCGATAGATGATGTACTTCTGCACGTAATAGGCCACCGATTCCGAAACGCAGAAATACTTCATGGTCTCGGGAACCGTGAGCCGCAGCTCTTTGCACATGCGGAAGAAATGGTCCACCGCATTGCGGCTGGTGAGCACGATAGCGCTATGGTCCAGGATGTTGATCCTTTCCTGGCGGAAATCCTGCCCATCGACCCCCTCGACCTTGATGAACGGCCTGAAGTCGATCTTCAGGTTATACTTTTTGGCCAGCTCGAAATACGGCGACTTCTCGTCCGTGGGGGCCGGCTGGGAAACGAGGATGGTCTTGATCTTCAAGGCCGCACGGTTAAGGGTTGGACGCGACCGTTAGCGGATCCCTCAGTGCATGTACCAACAGCAGCAAGGGTACGATCTCGGCGGCGCAAAAGTAGAGAATAATGTAGCGGAGCGGGACCCCCTCGCCCGAGCCGACCCAGGCACCGCGTACCCATCGGTACAGCAGCAATGCCGACAGGACCAGGAAGCCTGCGGGTAGCAGGGCGTGCCGCCAGGGGGCGTAGTACGATATGAGCACCACCAACGGTAGAAGAACGAGCCCCGTGAGGATGAACAGCACGAGGCCGGTGGACCTGTATTCGTTGATGCCATTGTCCGTTGCCGCCAGCATGGCCACCAACCGCAGAACGACCGATTGTGCAAGGAGCAACAGCCCAACGGCTCCCATTACCCGCAGGAAGTTCGCCTGGCCGCCGGGATCGAGAAGGTGTGCGGCCTGCCATAGGAACAAGGACAGCACGCCCACGGCTACCAAGAGCAATCCCAGGAAGGTCCGGTCCTGCAGGTCGATCTCCTCCCTCAAGGTCTGCCGCCCGAGCCGCATTTGAAAGATGGCCTGACCGAGCAGTTTCCACTTGCGCGGCGAGCTCATGTTCGTGTATGCCAAGGCCGCGAAGACGAGCAGCAGCACGAGCGTGATCCAATCGGCGGTAAGGACATCGGCCCCGCGAACGTGATCCATGCCATCCTTGGGTTCCATGGTGCTTTTTGTGCCTGGGAGGAAAGCCCGCCAAGGCCCACAAAAGTAGCCGCGCCCCATGTGCAAGGCCCCGAGGCACGTAATTTCGCGCCGCATGAGCAATACGACCACCGCCACAGAGCGCAAGACAGCAACGGACCTGTTCCAAGGGCACGACCATTACCTCGTTGATGAGCTGCTCACCGATGAGCATCGCCTGATACGCGACACGGCGCGCAAGCATGTGAGCACCCACCTGAAGCCGATCATCGAGGAGCGCTTCGAGAAGGCCACCTTCAGCCACGACATTATTCCCGGCCTGGCCGGCATCGGTGCATTCGGTCCGATGGTGCCCGTGGAGTACGGAGGCATGGGACTGGACCAGATCAGCTACGGTCTGATCATGCAGGAGATCGAGCGTTGTGATAGCGGCTTGCGATCGCTTTGTAGTGTGCAGGGTTCCTTGGTCATGTACCCGATCTGGAAGTATGGCAACGAGGAGCAGAAGAAGAAGTGGCTTCCCCAGCTCGCTGCCGGCACCAGGATCGGCTGCTTCGGCCTGACCGAACCGGACCACGGCAGCAATCCCAGCGGAATGGTCACCACGTTCAAGGACATGGGCGACCACTACCTGCTGAACGGGGCCAAAATGTGGATCAGCAACGCACCGTTGGCCGATGTGGCCGTGGTGTGGGCCAAGGCCGAGAACACCGAAGGCCGCATCCATGGCCTGCTCGTGGAGCGCGGCATGGAAGGATTCACGACCCCGACCACCCACGGAAAGCTTTCGTTGCGCGCCAGCCCCACGGGCGAGCTCGTTTTCGATAATGTGAAAGTGCCGAAGGAGAACCTGCTGCCCAACAAGAGCGGTCTCGGTGCTCCGCTCGGTTGCCTGGACAGCGCCCGCTACGGCATCGCCTGGGGTACGCTTGGCGTGGCCATGGAGTGCTACGATGTGGCCCTGCGCTACAGCCAACAGCGCATCCAGTTCGGCAAGCCCATCGGCCAGTTCCAGCTCACGCAGAAGAAGCTCGCTGAGATGATCACCGAGATCACCAAGGCGCAATTGCTCACCTGGCGTTTGGGCGTGCTACGCAACGATGGCAGGGCCACCACCGCGCAGATCAGCATGGCCAAGCGCAACAACGTACACCTCGCATTGACCGTTGCTCGCGAAGCACGCCAGATCCTCGGCGGAATGGGCATCACCAATGAGTACCCCATCATGCGCCACATGATGAACCTCGAAAGTGTGGTGACCTATGAAGGCACGCACGACATCCACCTGCTGATCACGGGCATGGAGGTGACGGGGCTGGCGGCGTTCAAGTAGGGTGCTTGCCTGCTGGCGGGAACCGAGTTGAAGTCCTGGTCCGAGGCCTTGTTCGTGTTTGGCGGGGCGTGTCGAAATGGTTTGAAGTCCACCGCTCCTCCTCATCTTCGTTCCGATGAAACTGACCTACCACGAGGGACGGAATTTTGGTGATGCGCTGAATCCCCTGGTCTTCAACAAGCTGTTCCCGGGCTTTTTCGATGACGATGAACGAACGCTGTTCATTGGCATCGGATCCATTTTCGGGTTGAAGAAAGGCGACGAGCGCACGGAGCGGCGCATCTATTTCTCCAGTGGTTTTGCTGCGGGTGCGTCGAATACCTATGGCACCTTGCCGAACTTGGGACCGTCGGACGATGTGGTGTGTGTACGCGGCCCCCTGACCGCCAAGGCACTGGGCTTGCCGGCCGACAAGGCCATCGCCGACGGGGCCATCCTGGTAAGGCCATTGTTGGGTCTCGAACGCTCCACGACCGTTGTGCCCTTTGCCTACATGCCGCATGTCGGGAGCTTCCATTTCTACAAGGATTGGGAAGGCCTTTTGGCCGAGTTGGGCATTGCACTGATCGACCCGCGGGACGAGTCTATGGCCGTGCTGCAGCGAATTCAAGGAACGGGCGTCCTGCTCGCCGAGGCTATGCACGGCGCCATCTTGGCCGATGCGTTGGGGGTTCCGTGGGTGCCGGTGGTCTGCTACGATACCATCAATGCGTTCAAATGGCGCGACTTCACATCCTCCATGGAGCTCGACTATACACCGCAGCGTGTGCCGCCCTTGTTCGATCGGGACTTCGCAGCGGTGATGATGCAACACCGTATGCAGCGCGTAGGACTTGGACCATTGCGGGGCCTTGCCACCCGGTCCTATGCGGCCTACCAACAAGGCGTCGTACGAGGACGGGTGACCAGAGCATTCGAACGGATCATGCGGGTGCGGCCCGAACTCAGCGATCGCAAGGTGCTGGATCTACGCATCGGCTCGCTATTGGAACGAGCGGAATACGTGAGGCACACCTACGGCAAGCACATCTCTTGATCGGGTTCGACCGGTCGGGGTCCGCGTGACTTCCGGAGGCCGTCGACCCTTTGAGTTCACATTGTCCCGTGGTGGCAACCTTTGACCCTGAGGAGCGGATTTCGACGAAATAGAGTTTCAACCGTCAAGTGTGGGTTTGTTTCGACGAATCATTGACTTTCGTCGACGAGTGCCCATAGCTTTGAGGCGTTCAAACCAAACGTCCTACATGCGGTTCACTACGCTGCTTCTTTCTCTGGTCTTTTCCGCTGCGGTCATAAAGGCCCAGGTGACCATTACGCAGAACGAGATGCCCGCTGCAGGGGATGAGTTGTTCCGGACGCAGGCGGTGCTGAACCCCTTGCTGAACTACACTGCTACGGGTCCGAATTCCATCTGGAACT
>JBIIYD010000011.1:0-24407 GCA_044347005.1 Flavobacteriales bacterium
AGACATCGCGGAGCTACCAGACCGTGGGCTCCACGAACATCGTGTATTCCTTGGTCTACGCGGACATCTTCTTCAACAACAACCGCGCGAACCATGTTACCGAAGGGGTGGACATACCCTTCTATGACGTGCTTCCGATCGAAGACCCTTACACCTTCTATTACCGCAGTGCGAACGTTTACAGGAAGGTCGGGTATGGCGCTGCCGTTGCAGGCATTCCGTTGCCGATAACCATGGATCAGCAGGATGTGGTGTATGAGTTGCCCCTGAACTATGGCAACACCAGTTCATCCAGTTCGGCCTACGACATCGCAATTCCCAACCTTGCCTACTATGGTTACCGCCAGGTGCGCACCAACGTGGTCGATGGCTGGGGTACGATCAATACGCCTGCGGGTTCCTTCAATGCACTCCGTGTGAAGACGGTGATCGCTGGTCGCGACTCGATCCGACTGGATACGCTCAGCGTGGCTTTTGCGATCGAGCGTCCCTTGTACACCGAATACAAGTGGTTGACCCCTGGTCGCAAGGTTCCGGTGTTGCAGATCAACACCAACCGCATCCTCAACACCGAGGTGATCACGGAGGTCTTCTTCTATGATGTGGAGCGTACCCTGGCCGTGGTACCGCCGCTTTCCGCCACACTTTGCCCTGGTGCTCAGGTGCAGGTTCCCTACACACGCACCGGCGTGTTCAATGCAGGTGGTTTGCTGGTTCCCAACAACGTCTTCCGTGTTCAATTGTCCGACGCTTCCGGCAGTTTCGCCAACCCGGTGAACATCGGCTCGGTCACGTCCACCCAATCCGGCACCATCACGGCCACCATACCGGCCAACACCCCACCGGGGACGGGTTATCGTGTGCGGGTCATCTCCACGAGTCCTGCGTTCACGGGAACGGATAACGGTTTCAATATCACCATCGGCACCACGCCCCAGGCGGTGGCATCGGCCACTGGCCCAGTTACGTTCTGCGCAGGCGGTTCGGTCACCCTCAGCGCGGCCACCAATGCGGCATACGGTTACCAATGGCTACTGAACGGCGCTGCCCTTTCCGGGGCTACGAACGCTACGTACCAAGCCGTTGCCACGGGCAACTACCGTGTGGTGGTCTCGACCACTTGCGGCAGTGCCACTTCCAGCGCGCTGGCCGTCCAAGTGAATGCCTTGCCCGAGCATGCGTTGGTGACTCCCGCCGATCTCTCCACTTGTGCCGACGAACCGGCCGTTTTCAGCGCTACGAACCTTACCGGCCAAACTGGTTTGACCTACCAATGGCTGATCGACGGTCAACCGGTCATCGATGGCACATCGCTCGAACTGAGCACCAGTACGGCAGGCACCTACACACTACAGGTAGTGAACCCGTCTACTGGCTGTGGCTACACGACCTCTGCCGCCATCTTGGAAGTGGAAACAGTGCCCGTACCGGCCACGCTGGCCAGTGGACCCACCACGGTGTGTGATGGGGAAGAGGTGGTGCTCCAGGCTTCAGAGATCCCAGGGGTGACCTACCAATGGGCCTTGGACGGGACGAGCATTCCCGGAGCTGATGCCAACGTATACCAGGCATCAACGTCCGGTTCATACACCGTTGAGGCCACGAGCAGCACTGGATGCGTATCCGAAAGTTCGGTGGCGATCGTGGTCACCATAGACCCGCTGCCCACGGTACCCGTGCTCAGCGCGAACAGTGCCACGACCTTCTGCTCCGGTGGTGAGGTGACCCTCGTTGCCGCAGGTGATCCCGGCACGACCTGGGAGTGGACCTTGGACGGTACATCGATCCCGGCTGCTTCGGCCTCGGAATATGTAGCCAGTGCATCGGGTGCCTACACGGCGGTATCCACCAACGGTTTCGGCTGTTCCGCGACCGCCATTCCCACGGTTGTCACCGTGGATCCGGTACCGGACCAACCTGTTACGCAGGCCAATGGCCCCACCACGGTCTGCGATGGCCTTAGCGTGCTGTTGGAAACGGTGGATGCGGGAACCTCCACGGTGCAGTGGTACCTCGATGGCAACCCATTGATCGGAGCCGAGGCCGCAACCCTGGCTGCGGACCAGAGTGGTGTTTACACGGTGATCATTACCAACGGTTTCGGGTGCGCTTCGACGCCTTCGTCGGCAGTGGAGGTGATCATCGATCCGGTCCCGGTACTGCCCATCATCAGCACATCGGGCACCACCACGTTCTGCGATGGTGATAACGTGGTGTTGAGCGCCTCGAGCGATGTGGGTGTAAGCTGGCAATGGACCTTGGACGGCAACACGATCCAGGGAGCCGACGAGGATGAACTTACGGCAACCGTTTCGGGAACTTACGCGGTGGTGGCCACGAACAGCTTCGGATGCAGTGCTGCCGTGGAGGATGAAGTGACGGTTCTCGTCAACCCGACCCCACCTGTCCCTTCCGTGGTGGCTGCCGATGCAGTGATCTTCTGCGATGGCGGGGCGGTTACGCTGATCGCCAGTGGTGGCAGCGGTGCTACGTACCAGTGGCTCCTCGACGGACTGCCTATCGCAGGTGCGAACCTGAACCAATACCAAGCAGGCGTTGCTGGTGATTACACCGCGATCACCGTGAGTGCGGACAATTGCGCATCGGCATCGTCGCAGACCATCCTCGTGACCGTGAACGATCTGCCGGAAACGCCGGTGGCCAGCGCCTTGGGTGCTACCTCCTTCTGTGATGGTGGTTTCGTGGTCCTCACCGCCACCGGGCAACCTGGACTGGCTTATCTCTGGTACCGCGATGGCATCAACATTCTGGGTGCGGGTGGTGCCGGTTACGACGCTGAAGTTTCGGGAGCCTACACCGTGACCGGGATCGATGGCAATGGCTGTACGTCCTTACCGTCCGAACCGGTGGTCGTGGTTGTGGAACCACTTCCTTCCACGCCCGTGTTGACGGCCCTGGACCCCACCAGCTTCTGCCAAGGTGGTGCCGTAGTGCTTGTGGCCACGGCCGATGCCGGTACCACATACCAATGGTCGGTGGATGGCACCCCGATCGCTGGAGCCGATGCTGCCCAGCTCATCACCAGCAACTCCGGTTCTTACACGGTCGTGAGCAGCAGTCCTACCGGCTGCGCATCCTTCGCATCCCTTCCTGTGGAGGTCACGGTGTTCACACTCCCTGCCGAGCCTGCGCTCACCGCAGATGGCCTTACCACCTTCTGTGCGGGTGAGAGCGTCACATTGGTGGCCACAGGTGATGCCGGTGTCGGTTACCAGTGGGATCTCGATGGCCAGCCCTTGGCAGGTGCCACCTCCAATGAACTCATTGTGGATGCTACGGGCGGCTATGCAGTGACCACGACCGACGCGAACGGATGCAGCAGTATTTCGGGCATCGCCACGGTGTTCGTGGAAGTGCTGCCTGATGCTGCCCTGGTGACCACCAACGGAAGTGCCACCCTTTGCGAAGGCAATACCGTGGTACTTGAAGCCGACGCTGCGACCGGGCTCAGCTATCAGTGGTTGCTCGATGGTGCCACTATCACGGGCGCCGAGGCAGCCACCTACGAGGCCGGTGCTGCGGGATCGTATTCCGTACTTGTAACCTCTGCGCTCGGTTGTGAGTCAGTAGCATCCAATGTCGTCGCGGTGGTCGTGAACGCCTTGCCTGCAACACCGCTGATCACGCTTACCGAGCCACCCACCTTCTGCGAAGGTGCGTCCACCACGATGGTCGCATTGGCCGACCCGGGACTTGGCTTGCAGTGGACGTTCAATGGTGAGGCCATCGACGGTGCTACCGCTTCGCAGCAAACCGTGAGTACCGCCGGCGTGTATTCGCTCGTGGTAACGGATGCCAACGGATGTACGGCCAGTGCCGCTGCCGATGTGGTGATCGTCGTGAACAGCCTACCTGCCGCGCCTACCGTGACCCAGAACGTGGATACCCTGTTCGCTTCGGGTAGCGGGCCATTCCAGTGGTACCTGAACGGGGTGCTCATCCCCAATGCGGTCGATGACTACCTGATCGTGGAAAGCAACGGTGACTACACCGTTACCACCACCAATGCTGAAGGATGCAGCGCCCTGTCCGAGGTCGTGATCGTTTCCAACGTCGGAATCGGGGATGTGAGCTCACAGGTGTTCAAGGTGTACCCCAATCCGTCGACCGGAAGCTTCACCATTGCCTTGGACGGCATGCCGATCGGCAACGCATACTACGCGGTCCATGATGCAACGGGACGGCTCATGCACCAAGGAGGACTTGTTCAGGTCCTGACCCAGGTGGAGCTTGCGGGCGTGCCCGCGGGCGTATACCTGTTGCAAGTGGTGCAGGGCGAACGCACCATGATCCAGCGGATCGTCGTGGAGCGCTGATCGAACTGAGAACGACGAGAAGCCGGGTGCAGCGATCGCTGCACCCGGCTTGTTGTTTTAAGAGCCGGTCGTCGGATCGCCTTCGTTCGGTGGTCTCCGTGTTCCGCTGTACAATTCGTAGCGCATGAAGCGGCAGTCCAAGGCTCCGTTGAAGACCTTGATGCGCGGCTTGGGAGTAAGCCGGACCTGTTTGGCCGCTTCCAGGTTGCTGGTGATGATCCACGCGGTCCATCCGGCCCAACGTTGTTTGAGCGTATCGCCGATCATCTTGTACAGCGCGTCGATGTCCTCGTCCTTGTCCATGCGTTCGCCGTAGGGCGGGTTCAGGATCATGGTGCCTCCTCCGGCCGGTGGCGTCAGCTCTTGGAAGCTCGTGTTCACGATGCGGATACGCTTCTTGAGGCCTGCGCTGGCGATGTTGCTTTCGGCCTTTCGCGCCACGTGTGGACTGATCTCGCCGCCGATCAGCAAGGGTCTTTCGCTGCGATCGATCGCGGCATCGGCTTCGTCGCACACCTGTTTCCAGATCGCGGGGTCGTAGTCCTTCCAGCGCTGGAAACCGAATCCGGGCCGGTGTATCCCCGGAGGGATATTACCGGCGATCATGGCCGCTTCGATCAGAATGGTCCCGCTGCCGCACATGGGGTCCACGAAGTTGCTCAGCCTGTCCCAGCCGCTCAATAGCACCAATCCTGCGGCAAGCACTTCGTTCATGGGTGCCAGGTTCGTATGGTCGCGGTAGCCGCGTTTGTGCAAGGAGCCGCCACTGCTGTCCAGCGATACCAGGCAATCGTCCCCGTGGATGTGCAGGTGGATCCGCAGCGTAGGGTCGTCAAGGTCCACGTTGGGTCGCCTTCCGTAGTGGTCGCGAAAGCGGTCCACGATGGCGTCCTTGGCTTTAAGCGCCAGGAACTGCGAGTGGTTGAAGCGCTCCGAATGCAGCGTGCAGTGCACCGAAAGGGTGTCGTCCACATCCATGAACTCCTCCCAGCGGATGTGCTTGATCCCGTAGTACAGGTCCTCTTCGTGCTCCACCGCGAAGGAGCGAATGGGCACCAGGATCCGCAGCGCCGTGCGCAGGCAAAGGTTGGCGCGGTACATGCACGCCTCATCGCCCTGGAAGACCACGGCACGGTTGTGCTTTTCGATCTCCACTGCACCGATGCCCTCCAACTCGGCCACCAACAGGTCCTCCAGCCCGAACATGGTCTGGGCGGTCATACGAAAGCGTTTGCTCGACATCAGTGCCGAAAGTACGGGGCAAAAGGCGGCTGGTCCTTGCCACCATGCGAAGGTGCTCCGCTACCTTGGCGGCATGCCCGATGCGAGTGCCCGCTCTGCGCTGATCAAAGCCAAGGCCCATGAACTGGGCTTCCTGGCCTGCGGTGTGGCGCGTGCCGCTTTCCTGGAACAGGAGGCACCCCGCCTTGAACAGTGGCTGCGCCAGGGGAAGCATGGGTCCATGGGCTATATGGCGAACCACTTCGACCTGCGGTTGGATCCGCGGAAACTGATGCCCGGAGCACGGAGCGTGATCAGCCTGGCCTATAACTACCACACACCCCTCAAGCAGGAGGACCCGGACACGCCCAGGATCAGCACCTATGCCTTCGGTCGTGATTACCACAAGGTGGTGAAGAAGCGATTGAAGCCGCTCCTGCAATTCATGACGGACCACTTCGGCGACCTGGCGATGCGCGCATTCGTGGACAGTGCACCGGTGATGGAAAAAGCCTGGGCGCAACGTGCCGGTATCGGTTGGGTCGGAAAGAACACCAATGTGATCCGACAGGGGGCGGGGAGTTATTTCTTCCTGTGCGAGATCATCCTCGACCTGGAGTTGGAACCCGACGCACCCGCCACCGACCATTGTGGCACCTGCCGCCGTTGTGTTGACGCCTGCCCGACCGACGCCATTACGCCCTACGGCGTGGATGGCAGCCGCTGCATAAGCTACCTGACCATCGAGCTCAAGGAGGCCATCCCGGAGGAGTTCAAGGGCAGGATGGACGGATGGGCCTTCGGTTGCGACATCTGCCAACAGGTTTGCCCTTGGAACCGCTTCAGCACGCCCCATTCCGAACCGGAGTTCACCCCAAGGCCGGAATTGCTGTCCATGACCAGCGACAACTGGCACGACATGACCGAGCTGGTGTTCGATGAACTGTTCGCGGGAAGCGCAGTGAAGCGTACCAAATACACGGGACTAAAGCGCAACATCCGCTTTCT
This sequence comes from Flavobacteriales bacterium, assembly GCA_044347005.1. Taxonomy (GTDB): domain Bacteria; phylum Bacteroidota; class Bacteroidia; order Flavobacteriales_F; family PHOS-HE28; genus PHOS-HE28. Next base: position 6,567 of record JBIIYD010000011.1, read on the forward strand.
GGGGCCTGCTTCGGACCGGTCCGATTGAGCCGGTGCTCAACTGCGCATGGTGGTCTGGAACACTTCCAGGATCACATCCTTGTACATGTGGCCGAAGGTGGCGAGGCACCACGCTTTCAGCACTAGCTGGTCGCTCTGTCCGACCCACCGCTTGGCCTTGATCAATTCCTTCCGGAACAGGAGCTTGTCGAAGCTTACCTTCTGCAGTACCTGCTTGCTGAACTCCATCATCTTTCTGCCCTGGTCCACCATCATGATCTGAGTTTTGCGGAGGTTGAAGGTAGTATGAACACCCGCCGATCGGTACTTGTGGGTGGTCGGGTTTTCCACGATCCATGAAAACGTTGAACACGATCAACGTGTCTGCCATGGGATCGGTATAGCGGTGTGACCGGAAGTTGATGCATCCCGAAAGGGACCATGCCGCCCCCTCCCTGATCGGTACCCGCTGGTGCTGAACTGCGTCTCAGGGCTGGAACTTGCGTTCGGTGGCCTGCATCACCTCGTTGGTGGAAGCGTTGGCCAGGTAGCCCACCAGGGAGCAGTTCTGGGCGTTCCAGGCCGGATCCATGCCCACGCCCGTAAGATCGAAGCTCAGGGTGTCACCCGGTGCCGCACCTGCGCCAACGGCCAGTAGACCAAAGGGTGCTGTGACCGAGGCACGTAGCACATGGCGATGCGCGTAGTCCGGTACGTCCGGTACATCCGGCGGTGTGGCTGCGGCGTTCAGTTGCCAATCGACCACAGGGTCCTCCAACAGGTACACTGTCAGCTTGTGGTCCGCATCAATGGGCCTGAGCACGGCTACTTCGATGGTGGCGTCGAAGGTGTTCGCGGACGCGTTGTGGTCCAGATCGCTGAACCACAGGTCGAACAGTGCCTCTTCGTCGATGATGGCCCCGATGGCACTTCCCCAGGAGCCCTGGCTCAGCGTGGTGCTGGAGTTGAACGGCTTTCTGCTGACAAGCCCGGTTGGCAGGAAGATCACGCCGAAGGTCGAGGCATATGCATTACCGGCGGCAGTGCGGAAGTCGGTGCTGTAGCGTCCATCCACGGCCGGAGGGTCGAGGGGTGCGCCGAACGTTTCGGTAGCGTGGATACCGACCACGATCAAACGGTCGCCGTACAGGGCGTCCAGCTGTTGGGCCACAACATGCGCAGCTGGGCATGTGCTGCAGCGGTGGCCGGTGAATTCCTCCAGCAGTACCCGCCGCGTTACGGTGCTGTCGGCGCCCCCGTTACCACCATCGTCGGGTGCAATGGGTTCGTCCACATAGTCACAGCCGGCCAGGTTCAGCAACAGGAGCAGCGCGATACAGGACCTGTACATGGTTCAGAACGTGCTTGTGATGGAGAATGTGAGCCCGTTCGCCGCAGGTACTGCACGGCAAACACCGCCCACGCAGAAAATGCCGGCCCGCTGGCGACCGTAGTTCACCTGGAAACGATTGCCACCCCGGATGTAACCGGCCGATCCGATCGGGTAGTGTAGCCGTTGGGGCTCGACCTCCTCCTTGCCATCCTGCAGGAAGGTGTCGTCGAGGGTGACGTAGTTGTACTGGTCCATTGCCGCTACGAACCAGTGTGGACTGAACGTGAACTCAACGAGAGCGGTGGCCCAATTCCCCTGGTCCTGCTTGGTGTTCAGGTGCTGCACCTCGAAGCGGACGGAGTTCTTGTCCGAGAGGTTGTGCAGGCCTTCCAGGATCAGCATGTCGGCATACACCAAGGGCTTGCCGGGCTTACCCTGGATCACATCGATGTCGTAGATCAGATCGATGTAGGTGATGCCCAACTCCCAGTTATCGCTGAGCTTCTTGCGCACTTCGATGTTGAAGTCCTGGAAATAGACCTCCTCGCCCGGGCTGAAGAAATTGGTGCTATAGCCCTGCCGAGAGGTCGTAAGGTCGTTGAGAGCCGTACTGTCCAACGACCAGGCCACGCTGTAGTTCAGGGCCACGCGCGTGCCGTACTTGCCACCGAGCTTGGTGCCCTTCTTCCATTTGTAGAACAACTCGCCCTGGGTGCTCACTTCGCCATTGGGTTGTGTGGCATAGGGGTACAACGTGGCGGGCAGGTTGTAGGTGTGTTGCTTGGTAAGCGATGGCAGGAAGTTGATGTTGAGGTCGAAAGGTGTGGGTGCCGCGCGGTCGCTTTGATAGAACATGTTGTCGTAGGTGTGCGCGCCGGCACTGATCCCCAGTCCCTTGGTCGAATAGGTGGCGTTGAAAAGAAGCGCCTGTCCGGGCTTGTAAATGAAGCCGTTCTGTCCGCTCGGGTCGTTGATCTTGTATGCGTATTCGGAGTAGAGATTCCAACGCGGGGTGGTGTAATTGGCCCTCACAGCCCATGAGCCCACATTCTCTGGAAGCACGAGCAAGGGGTCGAGGTCCTCCTGGTACTTGCTGACGAAGCTGCCACCGAGTATCAGGTTGTTCGCACTCGTCCAGGTGCTGTCGAACAGCTCGTAGAAGCTCACTTCGGCATCGAACCCGCGCACCTGTCCGACACCCTTGGTGGTGCCGTTCTCGAACCCGAAGCGCTGGCGTCCGATCACCCCCTTCAGGTAAACGCCTTTGTAGGGCTTGTACTTCAAGCGCACGCCGTCCATGGCGTTGTCCACGCCGAGGTAGCGCTCTTCGTAAGTGCGGAAGATCATGCCCTGCCCGAACTGCTCGAAAAAGTTGCCGAGCGTCACCTCCAGGTCCTCCACCTTGATCTTGGCATACCGGTAGCCCAAGCCCGTTCCGCGGTACGGCTGTCCGGCGGGATACCCCACCAGGGCTGGCTCATAGCTTTCGAACCGCCCGCCCAGCTCCACGTTGCGGTATGTGTAGATCAGGTTCATCCAGGCATTGGCTGCGAAGCGCTGCGGAGGAACCACGGCATTGATATCCGCATCCTCGTTGTAGTACTGCGCATCGGTACTGAAGTTGCCGCTTATGCTCGACCCTTCCTGGGCCTCCGATGGGGCCGCAAGCAAAGGCGGCAGCAGGACCGCCAGCGTGCGCAATAAAGGACCGAAAGGTGATCGGTTCACTTGGTGCCTGTCAGTTCCAACACTTTGCGGAATAGTTCCTTTTCGTCGCCCGGCACATAGTTGTTGTGCTGCCACACGATCTCGCCCTTGCCGTTGAGCAGAAAGGTATGTGGAACGTTGTTCACGTTGAGCGCTCGTTTCAGGTCCCCGTTGGGGTCAAGGTACACTTCGTAGTCCCAATCCTGGCCGTCCACGTAAGGTTTTACCCGGGCCATGCTGCGTGCATCGTCGATGCTTATGGCAATAAGCTTCACGCCGGTCTTCGCCTGCCAGTCGGAGTAGACATCGGCGATGGTGGAAAGCTCCTTCTTGCACGGTGCGCACCAGGTCGCCCAGAAGTTGATGATGATGGGTTTTCCGCCATTGCTGAAGGTGCTGGCATCCACCTTTCTCCCTTCCATGGTCTGCACGATCGCATGCGGCACCTTGGTGGATGATTGGGCCGGGAGCACAAGGGCATTGAGCCAAATGGCGGACAGAACGACGAGCGACTTGAGGTACATGGTCGTGAGGGGTTTTGAACGTGGAACGCTCCGGCCATGCAAAGCACACGCCGGAGCGCTCCCGCTCGAATCCGATCCAAAGGTATCCTTAGTGTACCACGGTCACTTTGCGGGTGGCCGTCATGTTATCGGAACGGATGGTGATGTAGTAGCTGCCGTTGGCCAGTGCACCAAGGTCGAGGTTCGTCCGCTGGGTCCCGGGGCCGAAACCTTCGGACAGTTGCATGACCTCGTGGCCCAGAGCGTCCCGCACCACGAAGTACAAGGTGGTCGAACTCGGAAGCTCGAATTGCAGGCCCAACTCGCCCGATGTGGGGTTTGGGTACATCGAAAGCCCGTTCTCCAAGGAATTCTCGGCAACGCCCACGGCAGCGCCGGTCACGAAATGCGCCTTGGTGACACCCCCGAACTGGCTGTCCTCGGCTATCAGGACACCGTTGCTCCTCAGTCTGTAGTAACCGCTTCCGAACCCACAGCAGAGTCCGTCGCCGTAGGAATCCAGGACCTCCAGGCGATAACACTCGTTGGGGTTCAGCGTCCACCAGTAGTTGTAGGTGGTGTTGTTGGCATAGTTGCCGGGTGGGTCCTGCATGATCACCTGGTCATTGCTGTTGTAGAGCTTCCAAGTGGTCTCGGCCGCATATCCATCGGTCCTGATCTCGAAGTGCATGGTGGCCAGTTCGGTGGTCGGTGACAGCCTGTAGGGGTAGTCCTGCTCGTCACCGGAGGGGTTCGCATCGGCGGTGCCATTGGGTTGGCTCACCACAGCATGCAGGTCGGTGGCGGAGGCGACGTCCACATCCGGAAAGGAGACCACGGCAGTGCCCCAACGCGCCAGGTCGCCGGTCCAATTGATGGTGGAAAGGACCGTGGCGCCATCCATCATCGTGATGGTGGCACTTGTCAGGTTCGACGTTCCCATGTTGTGCAGGTTCACCGTAGGAGCCTCCCCGGCACACAGCCATACCTCATCGGCACTGAGCAGGGTGGCGTCGTTCGCGCCATTGGTGAAAGCGGCAGGACACCCATTGCGCATGTTCTGATACAAGGACTGCCAGTTCGTGCTTGAACTGATCCCAAAAGATGCGGGGGTAGCAGAGCCTGGGCAGTAGCGGTAAAGCGTTGGGAACGAATAGGAGGTGGCCCCGTTCAGGTAGAGGTCGATGAGGTCCAGTCCCTCACCATTGGGTCCGATCACCGGAAAGTTCGTGCCCTCCAGCCAATCACCCTGGCTTCCGTTGCCCCCTTGGAGCAGCGCCATCGTGCTCGGGGGATCCCAGGAGCCGTCGATCCAGAACACCATCATATCGTTGGTGCCGTTCGGGCCGAATTCCTGGTACAGTTTCTCCAGTGCATGTGTCTGGTGCAGCCCCCAGCAGGGTGCACACCAGTGCGCGCTCACATCCACGAGCACGGCCTTGCCATCGTCCAAGTGGTCCTGCAAGGTGTGCGATACACCATTGATGTCCGTTGCCGTCCAAAGCTGTGCGCTGGCAACGATGCCGCCGACCATTGCTGCCGCAGTGAGTAGGGTTCTTCCGTTCATGGGATTCTGTTGTTCGGGTTGTTCCAAGCCAAATCCAGGGACCACCTTCATTGGCGCGATCGAACATAGGTCGCCCCCCTCCAATGGTTAGGACCGATCCCGGAACCGCTTGGCATCCTAACCGGGAATTCGCTCGGCACTTCGGATCGATCGTGGGACGAACTGCAGGTGGGTTCTCGACTAAATTTGCACTCGCCGCGCGAACAACACGTGTTGTCACCGTCGACTAACCGAGAAAGCATGAAAAGGTCCGCGTTCCTGTTCGCCCTTGCACTGGTCTCCGGGACCACGATCGGCCAAGGTCTGGTTTCCATCTACGACGAGGACGGGAATCAGGTCAATGGCTCCTTGGTTTCCTATGCCGGGTCGCCCGATGACCTACGGGATACCGTGAGCCTGGCCACCGTGATCGTGGGTGCGACGAGCCGCGATGTCATGGTGCGGCGCTACGAGACATGGCCCCTGGCCGGTTCGCGCAACTTCTTCTGTTGGGGGGTGTGTTACACCGCAGTGAACGCCGGCGACTATCCCACGTTGGTATCGCCATTGCCCGAGACGCTTACCGAGGACGAGTATTACCGTGGATTCCATGCCTACTACGAGCCTAACGGCACCGCTGGAACAGCACGGTTCCGGTATGTATGGTACGATGCGGCCACCCCGAACGGACCTGACAGCAGTTGGGTGGATATCCAATTCGGTGGCACGGTAGGTCTTGCGGAAGCGACCGCCGATGCGGCCTCGTTGGGTGTGCGGCCCAACCCCAGCAACGGTAACGATGTGCTCCTGGACTACACCTTGGACCGCTTGGTGCCCGGCACTTCCGTGGTCGTGTATACCGTGCTCGGCGAACGGGTTCGCACCCTTCCGGTGTCCATGGTGCAGGGCCGTATCGTCCTGGGCACCGCGGACCTGGTCGACGGGGTGTACTTCGCCAGCGTAGAAAGCAACGGCCGGACATTGGCCACGCGTCGGGTCGTGGTCACCCGGTGATCCCGCGATCCTTCAGCAGCTGCCTTGCAACGGTCGGTACTCCGATGCTTGCCGGGGCTGCAATTTGCGTGACATCGGTTAGTGATGGTGTCGTATCCGGATCCACGAGGTAGCGTTCGCACCAAGGCGGAGCCACATGGACCAGCCCTGCTGCCGGATATACCTGTAGCGAGGTGCCCACGACGATCAGCACGTCCGCCTTTGAAATGATGGCCGCCGCTTCGGACAGGAGCGGCACCTCTTCACCGAACCATACGATGTGTGGCCGCAGTTGGGATCCCAGTGCGCATTTGGCGCCCCAGGTCAGGTGGGGCCCTTCGATGGGTACCACGAGCCCGGGATCCAGCGTGCTGCGCGCCTTGCGGATCTCGCCATGAAGGTGAAGCACGCGTTCGCTTCCGGCGCGTTCGTGCAGGTCGTCGATGTTCTGGGTGATGACATCCACATCGAAATGTGCTTGGAGCGCCGCGATGGTGATATGGGCTTGGTTGGGCTCGGCCAGCAGCACTTGTTCCCTACGCAGGTCGTAGAAGCGGAGCACGCGCATAGGGTCGCGCGCCCAAGCTTCGGGGGTGGCCACCTCCTCGATGCGGTATTCCTCCCACAGCCCGCCATGGTCGCGGAATGTGCGTATGCCGCTCTCGGCGCTGATGCCCGCGCCGGTAAAGGCCACGAGCCGAGGCCTCCCTGCGGTGTTTGCCACGTCTACCATGTCGCTGCGCTCGATCGCATCATCCCGATCGCAAGATCCGCTTATTTTCGGGCCCTTCTAAGACGAACCTGACCCGTCCCGCATAGCTCTACTTTACCCCCTTCCGCAACGACCCATCTGATTTGAAGGGACAGGATGATCGATAGCCTGAACGGTATTCTATTGGAAAAAGGCCAGGACCATGCGGTCCTGGAATGCCATGGCGTGGGGTACCTGGTGCAGCTTTCCGCCAGCACCCTGGGCCGTATCCCGGACTCGGGGCCGTGCCGTTTCCACATCCACTATTCGGTCTCGGTGGATGTGCGATCGGGTTCCAGCGACCACCGGCTGTTCGGGTTCCTCAACGCCGACGAACGCCGATTGTTCCGCTCGTTGATCGAGGTGCAAGGTGTGAGCGCGACCTTGGGCATGGCCATCCTGGGCGCGCGAACCGCGGAGGAGGTGCATCGTGGGATACTCCTGGGCGATGAAGGCATGTTCAAGTCCGTGAAGGGCATCGGGCCCAAACTGGCACAGCGTATCGTGGTTGAATTGCAGGGTAAACTGGCCCAGGGGGCGATGCCGGTGAGCGCCGGTGGGATGGCCGGTGCGGTGCCGGTGGGCAATACGCTCAGGGCGGAAGCGTTATCGGCACTGGTCTCGCTCGGGTTGGACCGGGTGAAGGCCGAACGGTCCCTGCAAGCCGTGCTGCAAGAACATCCAGCGGACCCCCCCCAATTGGAAGAGCTGATCAAGCTTACGCTGAAGAACCTTTGAGCGCGACGTAGAACGTGATGAAGCAGGGATCCGCAGGGTTTCACATCGGCTTGGGCCGCGCCTTCAAGGTGCTGCCCTTGTTGGCTGTGCTGCTGTGGGTGGTTCCGATGGCCGAGGCGGCCGAATTCGCAGGGCTGGTGCTCCAGGCCGATTCTCCTGAAGTGGTGCTGCCCTGGCCCATCCAGGATCCCCTGGCTCCGGGCCAGACCGGTGGTGCCGGCTTGGACCTGCAGAACCCGAGCAACATCCAGGACGATGTGATCTACGACCCGGTCACCGGGCAGTACATCATCCAAAGCTCGGTGGGCGGTTCCTTCGACTACCGGCCACCCATGAGCCTGACCTTGGACGAGTACCTGAACTACGACATGGAGAAGTCCATGGAGACCTTCTGGTTGGACCAGGTGCAACAGGACAGTGAGACCGCCCAGAAGGGCTTGATCCCCGCCATCAAGGTGCAAGGCAAAGCCTTCGACCGGATCTTCGGGGGCAACACCATAGACATTCGCCCCAGGGGGTCGGCGGAGGTCATCTTCGGCATCAACAGCAGCAAGACCGAGAACCCCCGGATACCGATCGACCAGCGACGGATCACGACCTTCAACTTCGACCAGCGGATCCAGTTGAACCTCGTGGGCAACATCGGCGACAAGCTCAAGATCAACACCAACTACAACACCCAGGCGACCTTCGACTTCGAGAACCAGGTGAAGCTGAACTATGCCGGCTACGAGGACGAGATCATCCAGAAGATCGAGGCGGGCAACGTGAGCCTGCCCTTGCAAGGCACGCTCATCCAGGGTAGCCAGAGCCTGTTCGGGCTCAAGACCGAATTGCGCTTCGGACGATTGACCGCCACGGCGATCTTCAGCCAGGAGAAAGGCCAGCGGCGCAACGTGCAGACCCAGGGTGGCGCACAGACCACGGTCTTCGACATCAAGGCCGACGAGTACGAAGCCAACAAACACTACTTCCTCAGCTACTTCTTCCGGCAGCAGTACGAGAACGCCTTGCGGTCCCTGCCTACCGTGAACAGCGGTATCCAGATCACTCGGGTGGAAGTGTGGGTGACCAACAACCGCCAGGATTACCAGCAGAACCGGAACATCGTGGCCTTCACGGACCTGGGCGAGGATGCCAGTCCGGAAGCCGTCGCTGCCGGGCGTTTCAGCAACAGCCTTCCTCCCGGATTGGTCACGGACGGTGCCAGCAACTTCGCCAGCAACGACGCCAATAGCTTGTATGCCACGGTGAGCACCAACCAGGGCATCCGGAGCTTCATCAACTCCACGGGTGCATTGCAGGCCCTGGGCCTGGTAGCGGCCAAACATTTCGAGAAGCTGGAGAGCGCCCGTTTGCTGCTGCCCAACGAATACACGATGAACGACCGCCTGGGCTTCATCTCGTTGAACCAATCCCTGAACAACGACGAGGTCCTTGCCGTAGCGTTCCAGTACACCTTCCAAGGGCAGACCTATCAAGTGGGTGAATTCGCCACGGACGGGATAAGCCCGCCCGATGCGCTCATGCTGCGCATGTTGAAGGCCACCATCACCGACCCCCGTATTCCACTGTGGGACCTGATGATGAAGAACGTTTACGCCTTGGGGGCCTTCCAGGTGAACCGGGACAACTTCCGCCTGGACCTGGTGTACAACAACCCGGTTACCGGGGTGGACATCAACTACATCCCGAGGGCACCGTTGGACCAGGTGCCGTTGTTGCAGGCCCTTGCCTTGGACCGATTGGACCCGAACAATGCGCCCAACCCTGACGGCTGGTTCGACTTCATCGATGGGGCGGCCTCGGTGGGTGGTACCATCCAATCGCAGAACGGGCGGGTCTTCTTCCCGGTGCTGGAGCCTTTCGGTAGTTACCTGGACCGCCAGCTGATCGGCCCCGACCCGAACAACCCCATCCAGCCCCAACAGGTACGCCAGAACATCGTCTACCAACAGCTGTACGATAGCACCAAGACGGCGGCCCAGTTCCTTCCGGAGCTCAACCGTTTCCGGATGAAAGGGAGTTACCGCAGCGCCAGCAGCGATGTCATCTCCTTGAACTCGGTGAACATCCCGCAGGGTTCCGTGTCCGTGACCGCGGGCGGGGTGCGGCTGATCGAGAACCAGGATTACACGGTGGATTACAACCTGGGCCGGGTGCGGATCCTGAACCAGGGCATCCTGGAGAGCGGTACGCCCATCAACATCTCGTTGGAGAGCAACAGCCTCTTCAGCATACAGACCAAGACCCTGGCCGGTGCGCGCTTCGATTACCGGATCAGCAAGGACCTTGTGCTGGGCGGTACGATCATGAACCTGTACGAGCGCCCACTGACCCAGAAGGTGAACGTGGGCGATGAGCCCATCTCCAATACCGTGGTCGGTCTTGATGGTAGTTGGCAGACGAAATCGCAATGGCTTACCGACCTGGTGGACAAGCTGCCCTTCTACGACACGAAGCAGGAAAGCAACATCAGTGCGAGCGTGGAAGGTGCCTACCTGATACCCGGCCACAGCAAGGCCATCGGCAGTGCGGGCACCAGCTACATCGATGATTTCGAGGGCAGTGTGAGCGTGATCGACCTGCGGACCCAGGCGCTCTGGTTCCACGCCGCCACGCCACAGGGAATTTCCCTTTTCCCCGAAGGTGACCGGGTGAACGACCTGACCAATGGTTTCCGGCGGGCCCAGCTGAGTTGGTACGTGATCGATCCGCTCTTCTTCCGCAACAACACCCTTACGCCCGACCACATCCGCAACGATGCGGCCATGCGCAGCGACAACCGGATGCGCGAAGTGCTGGAGCAGGAGGTGTTCCCCAATAGACAGCTCGCCGCTGGTACCCCGGCCAACATTCCGGTGCTCGACCTTACCTACTATCCCTTCGAGCGAGGCCCGTACAACTACACCACCAGCCTGAGCCCCGAAGGCCTGCTTACCAGTCCGGAGGACAACTGGGCGGGCATCACCAGGCGCATCACCACCACGGATTTCGAGGCCAGCAACATCGAGACCATCCAGTTCTGGATGATGGACCCCTTCTTTAATGCCAGCAACAGCAACGGGGTGCCGGCCACCAACGTGAACTCCGTGAACAGCACGGGGGGTGAACTGTACATCGACCTTGGCAATATCAGCGAGGATATCCAGCGCGACGGCCGCAAATTCTTCGAGAACGGCTTGCCGAAGGACCTGACCGATGTGGCTCAGGAAACCGATGAGACACCGTGGGGTGTGGTGCCCACCACCCAGAGCGTGGTGAATGCCTTCGCCATCGTGGAGAGCAACAGCAACAAGTTCCAGGACGTGGGCCTGGACGGCCTGTCGAGCCAGCAGCCCGACCTGGCAGGACGCACCGAACAGACCTATTTCTCGGACTACTTGCAGGATGTGGCCTTGGTCGTTACCCAGCCTTCCGCGCTCCTGGCCATCCAGAACGACCCCAGCAACGACAACTACCGCTTCTTCCGGGGCAGTGCGCAGGATGCGTTGCAGCTCAGCATCCTTGAACGTTACAAGCGCTTCAACGGGCCCGATGGCAACAGCGTGACCGATGAGGACAGCCAGGAGGACTACCCCACGCAGCAGACCACCTTGCCCAGCACGGAGGACAGCAACCAGGACCAGAACCTTACGGAGAGCGAGAGCTATTTCCACTACAAGGTGAAGCTGCGGCCCCAGGACATGGTGGTGGGCCAGAACTTCATCACCGACCGCATCCTGGCCACGGCCAACACCCCCGAAGGTCCGAAGCAGGTGTATTGGTACCAGTTCAAGATCCCGGTGAAACAGCCGGAGCAGGTGGTCAACGGGATCCAGGACTTCCGGAGCATCCGCTTCATGCGCATGTACCTGCACGGTTGGCAGCAGGAGGCCACCCTGCGTTTCGCGCGGCTGGAGTTCGTGCGTGGCGAATGGCGGAAATACCAGTTCAGCCTGGAAACGCCGGGTGAAGTGGTGGGTGGCGACCCCGACCCCACCTTGTTCGAAGTAGCAGCGGTGAACATCGAGGAGAACGGCAACCGGACCCCGATCAACTACGTATTGCCCCCGAACATCGCCCAGGAGATCGACGTGGCCAGTGCCAACCTGCGCAACCTGAACGAGCAGTCGCTCCAGTTGAAGGCCTGCAACCTGACCGATGGCGACTCCCGCGCCGCGTTCCGCAACGTGCAGTTCGACATCCGCAGCTATAAGAAGATGCGCATGTACATCCATGCGGAATCGTCGAACCCCGACTTCCCGATCGCCTTCGGTGACATCAGCGTGTTCGTTCGTTTGGGCAACGACTTCGACGAGAACTACTACGAATACGAGGTGCCCGTGCGGCCCAGCGAATACTTCAACCGCGATCCGTTCAGCGTGTGGCCCGAGGCGAACAACATGATCATCGAGTTCGCCAAGTTGAACGACTTGAAGATCCAGCGCGACCAGAGCGGAGCGGCCAGGAACTTGCGCTACGAAGGTGCCGACGGCGACCGGCGCGTGTTCGTGAAAGGCAACCCGAACCTGAGCCAGATGCGCACCATCATGGTGGGGATACGCAACCCGGGCAGGGACGGCGAAGAGGCCAACCCCTGGCGCCAGGACGATGGGTTGCCGAAATGCGTGGAGATCTGGGTGAACGAATTGCGCCTGACGGATTTCGACCAGAGCGGTGGCTGGGCGGCCTTGGCCCGCATGAACGCCCAGTTGGCCGACCTGGGCAACGTGAGCGTGGCGGGCAACTACAGCACCCCGTTCTGGGGCAGCATCGATAAACGGGTGAGCGAGCGCAGCCGGGAGACCAAGTACGGCATGGACCTGGCCGCCAACCTCGAGATGGGCAAGTTCCTGCCCGAATCCAGCAACGTGAAGATCCCCTTGTACCTGGGCTACTCGGAGCAGGTGAGCAACCCGCAGTTCGACCCCTTGAACCCGGATATCGAGTTCGATGATGCGACACGGTCCTTGACCCCCGCCGAACGCAAGGAACGCCTGAAGCAGTCGAGGACCTATGTGCGACGGCGAAGCATGAACCTGACCAACGTACGCAGGGACCGCGGCCAGGGCAAACCGGAACGCTTCTACGACATCGAGAACCTGAACCTCTCCTTCTCCTATTCCGACCAGGAGTACTACGACATCAACACCGCCTATGAGAACACCCGGACGTACCGTGGTTCCATAGCCTACCTGCACAGTCCCCGCCCGCGGGTGCTGGAACCCTTCAAGAACATCGGTTTCATAAGCACGAGCAAATGGCTGAAGCTGGTGAAGGACTTCAACGTGGGGCTCGGGTTCAAGCAGGTAAGCCTGTCCACCTCCGTGGACCGGATGTACCTCGAGCGGCTCATCCGACCGAACCCCGATTTCGAAACGTTGCCCCCCACGCCCACCTACAACAAGAACTTCAACTGGAACAGCCAGTACGGGTTCCGCTATGAGTTGACCCGTTCCTTGAAGCTCGACTTCAATGCCAACAACCTGGCCTTCATCGGTGAAACCCCCGGCAGGGTGAACCCGAAATTCCAGGACGAGTACACCCTGTGGAAGGACAGCGTGCTGGCCAGCGTGCGCAGCTTCGGGGAGGTGACCCGCTACGACCACCTGATCAACCTGACCTATACACTGCCCTTCGACAAGCTGCCCGTGACGGACTGGATCACCGCCAACGTAGGCTATACGGCGGGCTACCAGTGGGACCGTGCACCGCTGACGCAGGACAGCCTGGGTGCGGTGATCCAGAACTCCCAGAACCTATCGCTGAACGGGCAGTTGAACTTCGTGACCCTGTACAACAAGTCGAAGTACCTGAAGAAGATCAACGACAAGGGCAGGAGCCGCGCCACCGCCAAACCACAGTCGGCCGCGCGACCGGGTGCGAAGCCGGAGGAGGAAGCGCCCAAGGACAAAGTGAAGATCGACCCGTTGGAAGGGCTGGCGCGCCTGCTCATGACCATCCGCACCGGCACCATCACTTACAGCCAGAATTCGGGAACCTTGCTGCCGGGTTATAACCGATCGCCGGGGTTGTTGGGCATGGATGGCGGGTCGGGGGCTCCGGGCTTCGGCTTCGTTACCGGGCAACAGAACACGAACCTGAGCGGCGACCCGGTGCGCGACATCGCCCAAACCGCCGCGCAAAATGGGTGGTTGGTGCAAACGCAGTCCATTTTCCAGGCCTACACCAACACCCGGGTGGAAACGATCAATGCGCGTCTTTCATTGGAGCCTTTCAAAGGCATGCGCATCGAGCTTACGGCCAACCGCACGAGTTCGGAGAACAGGCAGTCGTTCTACCGGTGGAACGAGGACCTCGGCGACTATGTGAACGACAGCCCCCAACAGACCGGGAACTTCAGCGTGAGCATCCTGACCTGGAGGACCGCCTTCACCAACGACAACGACAACTTCGTCAACGAGGTCTTCGAACAAATGCTGGACAACAGGTCGGTCATCAGCGGGCGACTTGGAAGTGCCAACACGGCCTCGGTGCTGGACCCCGAGACGGGTTTCTACACCGGGTACGGAACTACCAACCAGGATGTCGTCCTGCCATCGTTCCTCGCCGCCTACACCGGACGCAGTGCGGAAAGCGTGGAGCTGAACCCCTTCAAGCTGACCCCGGCACCCAACTGGGACATCACCTACGACGGGCTCACCAAGCTTCCCTTCTTCGCCAAGCGCTTCAGGACCTTGACCGTGAAGAACAGCTACCGCTCGAACTTCAACATCGCCAACTTCCAGACCAACCTCTTCTATGTGCCCGGTGGCAATGAGGTGGATGCTGCGGGCAACTTCATCCCTGAGCGCCAGATCACGGTGGTAACGGTGCAGGAGGTGATGCGCCCTTTGGTGAGCTTCGATGCCACCCTGACCAACAGCCTGCTGGCCAAGTTCGAATACAACCGCGACCGCAACCTGAGCCTGAGCATCACCAACTACCAGATCACCGAGGTGCGCGGGCAGGAATACGTGATCGGTACGGGATACCGCTTCAAGAACGTGAAGTTCCCCTTCCGCATCGGCGATGCCACGCCCAAGAGCGACCTGAACCTGCGGATCGACCTGAGCTACCGCGATAACGCCACGGTGATCCGCAAGATGGAAGAGCGCCAGAACCAGGTGACCGCCGGCCAGAACATCCTTTCGCTGAAGACCAGTGCCGATTACGTGCTGAACCAGCGCCTCAACATCCGGGCGTTCTACGAGCGTGTGGTGAACAAGCCCGTGATCTCCACGTCCTTCCCTTCGGCCAATACCAATGCGGGCATCAGCCTGCGCTTCACATTGGCTCAATAGGCTGCGCAAAGACCCCTACTTTTGGCCAGCGGACATGGCGTTCGCACTCCACCAGCACACCATGAACATTCCCCAAGACCTCCGCTACACCAAGGACCACGAATGGGTCCGCATCGAGGGCCAAGAAGCCACCATCGGGATCACCGATTTCGCGCAAAGCGAACTGGGCGACATCGTCTTCGTCGACATCAACACGGAGGGCCAGGAGCTGGACGCCGAAGCCGTGTTCGGCACCGTGGAAGCGGTGAAGACGGTGAGCGACCTCTTCATGCCCGTGAGCGGTACTGTAGTGGCCGTGAACCCCGACCTTGGGGACGACCCTGCCGCGGTGAACGGCGACCCCTATGGCAAGGGCTGGATGGTGCGCGTGCGCTTGAAGGATGCCGCCTCGGTGGAGGACTTGCTCACCGCCGAGCAGTACGGTGCCTTGGTCGGTGCCTGAGCGGGTGCTTCCTTTCCGTTCCCGTGCACTTGCTCAAGGGTGGGCGTTGCTCATCCTGGTGCTTACCCTGCTGCCCCCGCCCGAAGTTCCGGGCGCCGGGTGGCTGAGCCGTTACCATTTGGACAAGGTGGTGCATGCAGGCCTTTTCGCGGTGCTGTGCGTGCTGCTGGTACAAGCGTTGGACGATGCCAGGGGCCACGTTTGGCGACCATACCGGTCCACCATCCTGGGCTTTGTGCTTTCGGTGCTTTACGGCGGGCTTACCGAGCTGTTGCAGGGCACGGCAACGATCGGCCGAAGTGCCGATATCTGGGACCTGGTGGCCGACGCGGCGGGTGCACTTTTGGGAACGGTGTACTTTCGGCGAGCTTCGGCCCGTTATAGCCACCAAGGAGATCGGTGAGAACCTTACTTTTGAACCTGCTGCACACAAGAGTGTACCGCAACGAAACATCCAACCATGGAAGCCAGGAAGAATCCCGAGGTCGACATTGAGCGTCGCAAGAACAGTTTCATGCTCATTGGTGTCACTGCCGCATTGGCCATTACGCTGGTTGCTTTTGAATGGACCACCTTCGAGGAGAAAATCAACGAGTTGGGCACCTTGCAAATAGACTTCCTGGAGGAGGAAGTGATTCCGCCGAGCGCTACGCCCCCGCCGCCCCCACCGCCCCCACCAGCCCCCACAACGGTGTTGGAGATCGTGGACGATGAGGAGGTGATCGAAGAGAAGATCGCCGATGACACGGAGATCAAGGAGGATACAAAGGTGGAGGTGATCCAGCAGCGCGAAGAACCGGTGGAGGAGGAGCAGATCTTCACCATCGTGGAAGAGATGCCTTCCTTCCCTGGTGGCGAAAGCAAGCTTTTCGAGTACCTCGGCAAGAACATCAAGTATCCGCAGATGGCCACGGACGCGGGCATTGCCGGTGTGGTCTATGTGACCTTCGTGGTGGACAAGGACGGTAAGATCAAGGACGTGAAAGTGCTGCGTGGCATCGGTGGTGGTTGCGACGAGGAGGCCGTTCGCGTGGTGAAGAGCATGCCCACCTGGAAAGCCGGCAAACAGCGTGGCAAGGCGGTAACGGTGCAGTACAACCTGCCCATCCGCTTCACCCTTCGATAGAGCACCCTACAGCAGAACGAGAAAAGGCCCCGAACCCGGGGCCTTTTTCCATTGGTGTTGGCGTTGATCACACGATCATGCCGGCAGCCACGGTCTCGTTGGTGCCTTCGTCGATCAGGATGATGCTGCCGGTGATCCGGTTGCGCTGGTACTTGTCCATGGCCAGGGGCACGGTGGTGCGCAGTTTCACACGGCCGATGTCGTTCATGGATATGGTCCTGTCGCCCTCCACCTTGTGCAGGGTGTTGATGTCCATCTTGTAGGTCACCTCCTTGATCATGCAACGGGCATCACGAGTGGTGTGCTTCAGGCCGTATTTGCCGTTGGCCTGCAACGGCTTTTCGTTGAACCAGCAGAGCATGACGTCCACGTCCTGCGACACTTCGGGCTGGTTGTTCGGGCTCACGAGCATGTCGCCCCGGCTGATGTCGATCTCGTCCGCCAGGGTGATGGCGGCACTCTGCGGCGCGAAACATTCCTCCACCTCGGTGTCGCCGATGTGGATGTTCTTGATGGTGCTGCTGAAGCCGCTGGGCAACACCTGGACGGCATCGCCTTTCCGGAACACGCCGCCGGCAACGCGCCCTGCGAAGCCCCGGTAATCGTGATGTTCGGCCGTGTGAGGGCGGATCACGTACTGCACCGGGAAACGCCGGTCGATGTGGTTGATGTCCCCGGCGATGTGGATGTTCTCCAAGAGGTACATCAACGTGGGGCCTTGGTACCAGTTCATCTTGTCGCCGCGGTCCACGACCATGTCGCCCTTGAGGGCACTGATCGGGATGAAGCGCACATCGCGCACCTCCAGCTTGCTGCTGAAGTCCTCCAGTTCCCCTTGGATCCGGGTGAAGACCGCCTCGTCGTAGTCCACCAGGTCCATCTTGTTGATGCAGAACACCACATGCGGAATGCCCAGCAACGATGAGATGAAGGCGTGGCGGTTGGTCTGCTCCTGGATGCCTTTGCGCGCATCCACCAGGATGATCGCCAGGTTGGCCGTGCTGGCGCCCGTGACCATGTTGCGGGTGTACTGGATGTGCCCCGGCGTATCGGCGATGATGAACTTGCGCTTGGGCGTGGCGAAGTAGCGGTAGGCCACATCGATCGTGATGCCTTGTTCGCGCTCAGCGCGGAGGCCGTCGGTGAGCAGCGAAAGGTCCACCTCGCCGGTCCCGCGCTTGGCACTGGCCTTCTCCACCGCCTCCAACTGGTCGTCGAAAATGGCCTTGCTGTCATACAACAGTCGACCGATCAGTGTGCTTTTGCCGTCGTCCACACTGCCTGCCGTGGTAAAGCGCAGGAGGTCCATGTCGAGATAGCCGTTTGTCGAGTTCTCCTTCATTGGTCAGCTTCAGTTCGATTCGAGAATATGCTTCAGCGTGAGCTTCAACATGCCACGCAACGGATTGCCGAGCTCAGGAGCTTGTTCAGTGTAGA
>JBIIYD010000234.1:0-4454 GCA_044347005.1 Flavobacteriales bacterium
CGCTTCGCGGTAGGTTTCGGGGAGCACCGGGTCCAGGTCCAGCAGCACGTTGAGGCGGGTCTCCAGCGTGTCGCGGGTGTTCATGTCGTAGTGGTAGCGCCCGGCCCAGAAGAAGCTTTCCTTGCCCTGGAGGATCTCCAAGCCTTGCAGGTCCACGCCCCGGTCGCGCAGCTGCTGCATCACGGGTTCGGGGAAATCATCGCCCACCACGCTCACCAGCCCCATCTTGTCCAGGAACACCGAGGCGGCCAGGCTGATGTAGGTGGCGGCCCCGCCCACGGTCTTTTCGGCTATGCCGAAGGGGGTTTCGATGCGGTCGAATGCGACGGTACCTACGGTGATGAGCTGCATGGGGGAGTGGGTGGATGAGGAACGAATTCGGGTACAAAGATGGAAGGACCGAGGAACCTGTCGTAAGAAAACAAGGAAGTCCACATTGCTGCCGCTTTTGGATCTGCTCCCCGGGCTGGACTTGCCCCGATACATATCGGGGCAGCGACCCCCGTTGATCTCCTTATTGAAAGCGTTGTATCTGGAATGATCGGTATTCTTCTTCGTTGAGGATCCGTTCCACGATCACCCTGCTTTTCTGGGCCTTGATCCACAGCTCCAGCTTTCGTGCATGTGAACGGTCATTGCAGGCTATGGCCAACCGAATTTCCCAATCGGTGGCTTTTCCCGTGGCTGCTCCCTTGTACTTGTGGCCCAAGTGCTCAAGGAGCCTTCGTTGTGGGTCTTCGCTTTCCCCTACGTAGTAGCGGTCGAGCCTGGCACTGTAGAGTATGTAAACGTAGTGTGCCATGCAACGAAAAAGCCCCAGCGACTTGCTGAGGCTTCTTGCTCCCCGGGCTGGACTTGAACCAGCGACCCCCTGATTAACAGTCAGGTGCTCTAACCAGCTGAGCTACCAGGGAAGATGACCCCTTCTTCCGAAGGGACGGCAAAAGTAGCAAGTTGAAGGGAATGAGCAATGCCTTCAGTGGTGCATTCTGTTCTTGCCCGGTATCAGTCGAGCACATCGTAGATGAACCGATAGCCCGGCGCGCCTTTGTAGGCCGCCAATTCCGCAGGGCTGCCCTGTCGGAAACGCACGCGCTCGGGCACCACGCCGGCCGCCAGCAGTGCCTGCATCACGTTCTCGCGGCGCGCGTATTCCACCTCGGCCCAGTTCTTCATGCTGGCCGCATTGCCGATCAAGGCCATGCTGCGTGCGGTCATGGGCTGTTCGGCCGTGCCCGGCAATTGGCCGTCCATCCACCGCACGAAACTGCTGTCGCGTGTGGTCAGGCCCAGTGCGCGGGTGCTGTCCGCCGCCGTAAGTGCATCGCCCTGCGGGAAGAGGTAGCGGCATTTGGCCTTGAACAGGGCCAGTTCGCCGGCCTCGGCCAGGCTGTCCACCAAGGGCACCAGGTCCACGCGCAGGTCCTGCTTGGCTTCGAGGGCCTTGGCCAATTGGGTCAGCGACTTGCGCTGGGGGCTTTCCAGATGGCCTTGCAATTCCTGGAATCGAACCTGTTCGAGGTCCTTCTCATCGGCCCCGTCGAATGCGCGTGCCAACAGGTTCGCAGGGGCCATCACCGCCTTGACGACCAGGTTCTTCAGGATCTGCCACACGATGGGCCACACTTTGAACTGCGGGTCGCGGAGGTCGCCCTGTACCGGTACGTCCAGTTCAACCACCCCCTTGGCATCCTTCAGCAGACCGGCTGCCAGCCGGAGGGGCAGCAAATAGATGTCCGGCGCGTGCCCGTCCACTTTCTTGCCGAACGTGAGCCGGTCCACATACATGGTGTTCTGCGAGTCGATCACCCCGTTCCGGATGTTGGTGGTGCTCGTGTAGCTGAGTATCCCGTCCGCAGTTGGATGCGCGGCGTACCAGCGGGTGTAGGGGTCCATGTGCGATAACAGCAGGCTGTCCACCCGAAGGTCGATGGCTACGTTCCGGAAGTCATTGGGGTCGAATTCGGCGCGCGCGTCCACACGCCCTACGTCGTTCAACCGGGCCTTGGCCGAAATGGGTGCCACGCGGCTGTCCGAATCGAAGCGCTGCGCCCGCATGTCGATGTCCGTGATGTCGTAACGGAAGCTTCGCGGCATGGAGTGGTCCTCGAACAGCAGTCGTCCGTTGCGGAACACCAAGCTGTCCGCCGTGTACTCGTTGCCGGTAAAGGCGGTGCCCAGGTAGCTGATGTAATCGGCCAGCAGTACGAAGTAGTTGCTTTCGCTGGCATCGAGCACCATGGCACCTTCTTCGTCCGAAGTGCTATCGGGCACCAGCTTCAGCAAGCGGGTCCAGTTGTCGGTGCCGTCGGCCAAAAAGGCGAAGTGTGCATCCATGCCGTCCACGTCCACCACGCTCAGGTCGAAGCGGTCTCCGTACAGGGTGTCGAGCTTGGCGTTCATCGAAGCCACGCTCAGCAGGTGCTCCTTCTCCGGTCCTTGCAGGCTGAATTCGCGCAGGCCCATTCGGGCGCTCAACGCTGGTCCCGAGCTGTCCGCGTAGTTCTGTTCCACCGTGAAATCCAGGTCCACCCGGCCTTTCAGATCGCCCGCATCGAAGAAGTCCTGCAGGTAGGGCAGTGCCATGGCGAGGTCGAATTCGCGCAGGTGAGCATCCACCGCGTACAAGGTGCTGTCGGTATCGATCATGAAACCGCCATCGAGCCGTGTACCACCGGGCATGCCCACCCCTACGAGGAAGTCCATGCGGGCCTGGCGGCTGGTGATGCGCGTACAGCTCACCCCCAGGTCCACGAGCTGGAGGGGCGCGTGCAGCAGGTCGCTCAGGTAGTCGATGCGCCCCCCGCTCAGGGCGATACCGGTGACCGTGAATTCAGCTTCTTCATTGGGAGCTTCTTCCGCCACCTGGGCACTGTCCCCGCCCATCTCCAGCAGGTCGCTGAAATTGAAACTGTCGCCGTTATGCACCACATGCACGTAGGGCTCGCGCAGTTCCGCATCGTGGAACACCCAGTGCGCATTGCGCAATCCGTCGATCACGCTGCCCTTGATCCCCAACTTGGCGAAGCTCACGAACACCTGCTCGCTGCGCGGCTCGTAGCACACCAGGTCGTGTACCGCATAGGTGCCGTTGAAGGGGTTGAGCCTGATGCTGCCGATCGTGATCTTCCGGTCGACCCAAGCTTCGCTGTTGTCCTCGATGTAGCGCTTGAGCAGGTAAGGGAACAGGAAGGCCGCCACCAGAAGGCCTGCCACCACCAATGCGGCGAAGCCCAGGATCCAACGTTTCCTTCGACGATGGGGTTGCTGTTCGGCCATGGCGCAAATTAGAAAGCACAGTTGTAAAAGCAGGAACGGCCCCGGTTTCCCGGAGCCGTTCCCAGCATTCGTGCAGCCGTGTTTCAGGCGGCTTCAGCGTGGTCGTCGGCCTTCAGGCTGCCGAGCACCTGGAATCCGTTCAGGACCACTTCCGTCACATAACGCTTGATGCCGTCCTTGGCCTCGTAGCTGCGGTGTACCAAGCGCCCCTCCAGGTTGATCGGCGAGCCTTTGCGCAGCAGCTTTTCCACCTGCTCGGCCGTCTGGCCCCAGGCCACCACCGTGTGCCACTGGGTGTCGGTCACGAATTCACCGTTGGCGTTCCGGTAGCTATCGTTGGTGGCCACCGACATGCGGGCCACCTTGCGCCCTTTGGCGATCTCACGTACTTCGGGATCGAATCCGAGGTTACCGATCAGGCGGACATTGTTCTTCAGCGTGTTCATGGGACTAAGGGTTTTTGGTTTTTTGCTTTTCGTTCTCGGCCAACAGTGCTGTTCCGTTGACCGATGCAAAACTTGGCCGGGTCGATAACGGCATTCGGCCAGTACCCATTTGTAGTCGTTCATAGCCGTTTGCTGTCGTTTGCGGGACGCACCGGTCAAGCCATTTCGAAGCCCCGGGCAGCGTTCCCGCTTCCGGTATTGTCTACCTTTTCGGTACCAAGTAGTCCAGGTTGAAGGAACCGAGCGAACGAGAGCTGGTCGAAGCTTGTCTGGCGGATGATGCCGCCGGGCAGGAGCACCTGTACAAGCGCTATGCACGGCGCATGTACGCGGTGTGCCTGCGCTATGCACGCAACGAGGCCGAAGCCCAGGACCTGCTCCAGGAAGGCTTCATCCGGGTATTCGACAAGCTCGACACGTTCCGGCTGGAAGGTTCGCTCGAGGGCTGGGTGCGCCGCATCATGGTCACCACGGCCATCAACCACTTCCGGCGCAAAGCCACCCGACTGGAATGGTCCGGACTGGAACACATGCCCGAAACGCCTGTTGCTTCCGATGCGATGGAGCAGTTGGGCGAACAGGAGATCCTGGCCCTGGTGGCCTCCCTTCCCGATGGCTATCGGCTGGTGTTCAACCTGTACGCCATAGAGGGATACGACCATGCCGAGATCGCCGAACGCCTTGGTTGCGGTGAAAGCACTTCGCGGAGTCAATTGGCCAAGGCCCGAA
>JBIIYD010000235.1:0-4440 GCA_044347005.1 Flavobacteriales bacterium
CGCACAACGGCAACCTGGTGGGTGTCTCCTCCGGAGCCGACCTCGCAGCGGTAACCTCCGCCGGGGAATGCCTGGAGCTGAGCAGCAACTTCGTCACCGTAAGCGTAGAACTCTGCACCGGAATGAACGAGGCCACTACTGCCGACTGGATGCTGTTCCCCAATCCGGGCAACGGCGATTTCACCCTGTTACCTGCGTACAGCGGATCGAACGTGGACCTTGATGTGCTGGACCAGCGTGGTCGGATCGTGCACCAGGAGCGCATCTCCGTCGTGAAAGGCGAGCCGATCGCGATCGCGCTGGGCGCACGCCCGACTCCCGGTGTGTATACGGTTCGCATGTCGGGTAATGCGCACATGAACACGCTTCGCCTGGTCGTGTACTGACCCGATCAGCAGCAGCATGTAAAAGGGCGGGGCGATCCCGCCCTTTTGCATGGAACGAAACTGCGCGAACCCTGCGGTGCCGATCGGGGTATAAGCGGTCAAAACGGGAACGCCATCTACCGATCGCACACATTCCTTACGACCCTGCTGATGATGGCCCTCGGTGGTCCGGCCTTGGTAAGTGCCCAGGAGGAGGCACCGATCATTATCGAGATCGTGGGCCGCATCACCGATGGGGAACACAAGCTGGTGGGTTGCTCGGTGGTGATCCATGAAGGCAATGAGGTCGTGGGCACGCAGGTAACCGACAAGGGCGGTCGTTTCGGGCTGGCCTGGGAATGGACAAGGAGTTCGCGATCGTGTTCAGCATGGAAGGGTACCAGTCCAAGAGCGTACTGGTGAACACCCATGCAAAACTCCCTGACGAACTACTCGAACTGCCTGCCATGAGCATGGACCTTACACTGCTGCCGAGCGCCAAGTACGAAGGTGCGGACACGGACGAGCTCGACTTCCCCTTCGCCCTGGTACGCTACGACAAGAAGCTCATGAACTTCGTACAGGACCAGCAGTACACCACGGACATGATGCGGACCAACGGGGCGGTGCTCCTGCAGGCGGGAAGGGCCACCCGGAAATAGTGGCCTGTTCGGCCCCATAGCCGACACGCCGTTTACCTTTAGCGGCGAGAACCACGCAGCCATGGCCATTCGCAGACCGTTCAACCTCAACGCCTGGATCGACGAGAACCGGGACTTGCTGAAGCCCCCGGTGGGCAACAAGAACCTCTACCACGATGCCGGCGACTACATCGTCATGATCGTCGGCGGGCCCAATGCCCGCAAGGACTACCACTTCAACGAGACCGAAGAGCTCTTCTACCAGCTCGAAGGCGACATCGAAGTGGGTATCCAGGAGGACGGCAAAGCCGTTACCATCCCGATCAAGCAGGGCGAAATGTTCCTGCTTCCGGCCAATGTGCCGCACCAGCCGAGGCGTGGCCCGAACACCGTGGGCCTGGTGATCGAGGTGAAAAGGGACGATCGTGAGATGCAGGACGGCCTGCAGTGGTATTGCGAAAAGTGCAACACGCTGCTGCATGAGTACCGCTTCGTGCTGCACAACATCGAAAAGGACTTCCTGCCCCGGTTCCGCGAATTCTACGCCAGCGAAGAGCTTCGCACCTGCCGCAACTGCGGACACGTGATGGAGACCGATCCGCGCTTCTCGTAACCCTGCGGGCATGGCCGAGCTGTTCTCGATAGACATCCACACGCACATCCTTCCGGAGAACATCCCGGACTTCGGTTCCAAGTACGGGTACCGGGGCTTCATCCACCTGGACCACCACAAGCCGGGTTGCGCACGCATGATGAAGGACGACAAGTTCTTCCGTGAGGTGCAGGCCAACTGCTGGGACCCCCAGGTACGCATTGCGGAGTACGACGAGCACCATGTGCACGTTCAGGTGCTTAGCACGGTTCCGGTGATGTTCAGCTACTGGGCCAAGGCGCAGGACACGCTGGACCTTTCGATGTTCCTCAACGACCACATTGCCGGCATCGTAGACCGTTGGCCCACCCGCTTCGTGGGCCTGGGCACCATTCCCATGCAGGACAGCGAACTGGCGATCAAGGAACTGGAGCGCTGCAAGCGGATCGGTATAGTGGGCGTGCAGATAGGGACGCACATCAACGGCATCAACCTAGGCGAGCCTCGCCTCTTCTCCATCTTCCAAGCCTGCGAAGCCTTGGGCATGGCCGTGTTCGTACACCCCTGGGACATGATGGGGGCCGACCGCATGGACAAGTACTGGATGCCTTGGCTGGTAGGCATGCCCGTGGAGACCACCACCGCCATCACGTCCATGATCTTCAGCGGGCTTCTGGAAAAACTGCCCAAGCTGCGCGTGGCCTTCGCGCACGGGGGCGGGTCCTTCCCCAGCACCATCGGGCGCATCGAGCATGGTTTCGAGGTGCGGCCCGACCTGTGCGCCGTGGACAACAACGTGAATCCGCGCGAATACCTCGGGCGCTTCTGGATCGACTCCCTGGTGCACGACCCAGCCATGCTGCAACTCGTGGTCGATCAGATGGGCGCCGATCGTGTAGCCCTGGGTACCGACTACCCCTTCCCCCTGGGTGAACTGGAGCCCGGCAAGCTTATCAAGAGCATGCCGTGGGACGATACCACCAAGGAGATGCTCCTGAGCGGAGCGGCATTGCAGTGGATGGGCCTGGACCGGACCCGTTTCGGCGGTCGGTGATCCTTACCGCACCAGGTTCACATGCCCGATGACCTTACGCTCGAAGCCCGAGTACTCGACGGCCTCGATCTTCCAAACGTAGGTGTCGATGGGTGAATCCACCCCTTTGTAGGTGCCGTCCCAGCGCTGGTCGATGCTGTTCGATTCGAAGATCTGTTCTCCCCAGCGGTCGAAGACGTACATCTTGAAGCCGGCGATCTCCGTACCCCAGGCCCCGAAGACATCGTTGAGCCCATCGTTGTTGGGGGTGAAGGTGTTGGGCACGAACAAACTGCCGTTGAGGATCACGAACACCTGTGCGACCGCTGTACAGCCGTTCCCGGTGGTAAGTGTTACCGTGTACAAGGTGCTCTGCTCGGGCTGCGCCCACGTGGAGGCGCAAGTATCGCACGACAGGCCGTAGGAAGGAGTCCACAGCACCTCGCCTGGGGCGCTACCGGTGGCCGTTAGCAGCACCCGCTCGCCGGGTTCAATGATGCGATCCGGACCTGCGGTGACCGCGGGTTGTGGCAACAGGTCCACCGTTACGGACGCGCTACCGGTGCACCCGATGGCATCGGTGATCTGCACTGTGTACGTGGTTGGGGCGAAAACGACCGCCACGGGATCGGCCACCGATGCATCGCTCAATCCGTCCGGTGGGCTCCATGCGTACGTCACACCACCAGAGGCGTTCAGGGATACCGGTGAACCGGGGCAGATGGCGGTATCGGGCCAGGCCAGCGGAACCACCTGCACCACGTCCACAAAAGCACTGTCCGTGATGCCCCCGCAGGTATTGGAAGCGAACACCACGAACCAGGTGGGCACAGCCGGGGTGACCACGGGGTCGGCCACGGCCAGGTCGGTAATCCCGGGCACGGGTTGCCACGCGTGGCTATCCGCTTGGGGGCCGAAGAGTTGGGCCGAGCTGCCGGCGCAGATCACCGTGTCCGTAAGCGTTGGTGCAGGCAACGAGAACACGACGTTCACCGTAACGGAGTCGGTGATCTGGCACCCGTCCACCGTAGTGATCAGTACCTCGTAGGTGGTCGTATCCGAGGGTGTCGCCACCGGGTTGGCCACCGTTGGATCGGAAAGTGTAGCCGCCGGTGACCAAGCGAACGTAACTCCACCGGAAGCCCCGAGGGTGGTGGAACCGCCCAGACAGATCTCCGCATCGGGTTGCACCGTTCCGGAGGGCTGGGCGATCACCACGTCCACCGTGGTGGTATCGGCTCCGCACAAGCTGGTGATGATCACCGTATAGGTGGTGGTCTGCGCGGGTGTAGCGATCGGGGCTTGCACATCGGTGCTGCTCAAGCCCGTAGGCGGCGACCAAGCCCAGGACAGACCGTCAGAGGCCTGCAATGCGATGCTTCCGCCAGGGCAGATGGTGGGTATGGGATCGATGCTCGCATCGGGCGGTGGCACGGTGGTGATCTGGATCGTAGCCGTATCGGCCTGGGTGCAGCCGAACTGATCGGTCATCACCATGCTCACGCTGAACACACCGACATCCGTGTAGACATGGCTCGGTGCGAAATCATTGCTCGTACCACCGTCACCAAAGGACCATACGTAAGTGTCGCCGCCCACGCTGTTGTTCACGAACTGCACATTCTGCGGAATGCAGATCACATCGGGCCCCTGTATGTCGATGCTCGCCACCGGAATGTTGAGGTCGAACTTGAAGACCCCGAGGTTGCAGTTCGGATTGCCGTTGTCGGGACTCCATGAACCCGGTGTAGTGGGGAACGAACCGTTGCAGCCTGCACACACCGCCTGATACACCTTGCCGTTCTTATC
>JBIIYD010000236.1:0-4421 GCA_044347005.1 Flavobacteriales bacterium
ATGGTTCCAACAGGTCCATGGTTGCGGATTTGATGCCGCAATCACGCATCCTTAAAGCTGGGGATCAAGTACCCATCACGCCGATCGATCAACCGCCCTTCGTGGATTCAAGACCCGATAGCCCTGCTGCGCCGGTGCTGCAAACTCCGTATCATTGGCCCCCGTAAGTCCTCACAGGATCAGAGATTGTCCACATCGCTGCCCATAACGGTCTATTCACCGGAGTCCGACCTGAGGCGCCCCGCTGTGGTGCTGGGACGGATGTTCGCCGACCTCGCGGCATCCCGCGAACTGGCCTGGCGCTTCGCCACGCGTGATATCAAGGCGCAGTACCGCGATTCGTTCCTCGGTTTCCTGTGGGCCTTCATCACCCCGGTGATGAGCGCGGCCACCTGGCTCTTCCTCAACGCAGCGGGCATCGTTCGGGTGGCCGACACCGACATCCCCTATGCGGCTTATGTGTTCACCGGCACCATGCTCTGGCAGGTCTTCACCGAAGCGCTGAACACCCCCTTGGGCCAGATCAACGCGGCCCGCGCCATGCTGGCGAAGCTCAACTTCCCACGCGAGTCGCTCCTCCTCAGCGGCCTGCTGAAACTGCTTTACAACGCGGGCATCAAGGTGGCCATCATGCTCCCGGTGATCATGGTCCTCGGCGTGTGGCCCGACTGGCACATCCTGCTGTTTCCGCTGGGCATCCTCACACTGGCCCTGGTGGGCTTCACCATCGGTTTGCTGATCGCCCCGGTGGGCATGTTGTACAGCGACATCGGCCGTGTACTGCCGATCCTTACGCAGGTGGCCATGTACACCGCGCCCGTGGTCTTCGCCATGCCCAAGTCCGGCCTGACGGCCACCTTGTTCTCCCTCAATTTCATGACCCCGGTGATCCTCACCAGCAGGGCCTGGCTCACCGGTTTTGCGAGCCCCATGCCCCTCTATTTCGCCGCGGTCGCGGCGGTGGCGCTGGTGCTCCTGGTCATGGCTTGGTTCGTCTTCCGGATCACCATGCCTGTCATCATCGAACGCATGAGCGCCTGAGCCATGGAGGACGATGTACTGATACGCGTGGAGGGCCTCTCCAAGAAGTTCTGCCGCGACCTGCGCACCTCTTTGCGTTACGGTGCGGCCGACCTCACCCGGGAGATCGTCGGCAAGCCCCGTACCCACGAACTGCGCCCCAAGGAATTCTGGGCCGTGAACGAGGTAAGCTTCGAACTGCGGCGGGGCGAGGTGCTCGGCCTGCTCGGCCACAACGGTGCAGGCAAGACCACCTTGCTACGCATCCTCAACGGCCTCATCAAGCCCGATGGTGGGCGTGTGGAATTGCGGGGTCGCGTGGGTGCCTTGATCGCACTGGGCGCCGGCTTCAACCCCATCCTTACCGGCCGCGAGAACATCTACATCAACGCTGCGGTGCTCGGCATGCGCAAGGAAGAAGTGGATGCACGCATCGACGAGATCATCGCCTATTCCGAGATCGGCGAGTTCATCGACACCCCGGTGCGCAATTACAGCAGCGGCATGTCCGTACGCTTGGGCTTCTCGGTGGCCGCGTTGCTCATCAAGCCGGACATCCTCTTTCTGGACGAAGTGCTCGCCGTGGGCGATATCGGCTTCACCATCAAGTGCCTCAACACGGTTCGCTCATTGGCCGCTGATTCGGCAGTGGTGCTCGTGACACACAGCATGCTCCATGTATCATCATTTTGTTCCAGGGCAATTGTGATGGATCACGGCCGAGTAATTCTTGACGCGGATAATCCGGCTGACGCCATTGAGCGTTACTTCGAGCTTTCAAAACACAATGAGCACATCGGTGGTATTGGAGGGATACGACTGAATGGATTCCAGGTGATCGTGAATGGGGCTGTATCGACAACGGAGCACCCTGTGGTACCTCAAGGCGCATTAGTTGAAGTGGCGGTTGATTTCGACGTATTGGAGCAGGTCGAAAATGGTGCCCGGATGGGGGTGGTAGTTAGTGATGCGTCAATGGGACACCTCCTGACCGTACCTGTTCAGAAAGGAGGCCAGTCAGCAGTATTCCATGCTGGGAAGCATCGGGTAAGGATCCCATTGGGGGTGTTCGACTTCAATGCTGGCCGCTATTCCTTTCTATTCACCATGGGCGATGCCCTGACCCGTGAGATCCGTTATCGACACCAAGGCCTGGTGCCTTTCAGGGTATCTGCGGCCAAATTCCATATGGGGAAGATCGTCCGACCTGCTGAATGTACAGTACTTTGAAATGCATGTAGTTTTCAGTTCGACCATGGGGCGTCCTTGATGATGATCATTTCTCATGCACAAAGAGTGTGATACATTGTAGCTTCAATGAACAGGAGCGATCGATGCCCATGAGAAGATCTACCGTCACAGTAATTTAGGTATCAGAAAGTTCATGAACGAGCCCATCCATGTTACGCGAGCTTTTCTTCCACCTCAGGAAGAATACCTTTTTTGGTTGGACCAGGTATATGGCACTCATGTGCTCACCAATCTAGGCCCGATCCACAGGGCTTTGGAGGGGGCCCTTACCACCCGCTTCGAAGTCCCCTTCCTACGGCTGATGGCCAATGGCACGCTGGCCCTGCAACTCGCCATCCGCGCACTTGGGGTAAAGGGCAAGGTGATCACCACGCCCTTCAGCTATGTGGCCACCACCAGCGCCATCCTCTGGGAAGGCTGCGAGCCTGTCTTCGTGGACATCGATCTGCGCACTGGTTGCATTGACGCTTCTCTTATCGAAGCCGCCATCACTCCGGATACCAGCGCCATCATGGCCACCCACGTCTACGGCATCCCTTGCGACGTGGAGGCCATCGACGCCATCGCGAAGAAGCACGGCCTGAAGGTGATCTACGATGCCGCCCATGCCTTCGATGTGCAGTACAAGGGCAGGAGCATCCTGGCCTGGGGCGATGCCAGCACACTAAGCTTCCACGCCACCAAACTCTTCCACACCGTGGAGGGCGGAGCTGTGGTGCTGCACGATCCGGTCGCCGACAAGAACATTCGCTTGTTGCGCAGTTTCGGGCACGTGTACGACGAGCACTTCACGCTGGGCATGAACGCCAAAATGAGCGAGCTGCACGCAGCCATGGGCATGGCGGTGTTGCCGCACATGGAACGCATTGTATCCGAACGCGCAGCGATCACCGCGCGTTACGAGCAGCAGCTTCAGGACCTTCATTTGGAGCGCCCACAGGTTCCGTCGGGCACCTTGTACAATTATGCGTACCACCCCATTGTCCTGCGTGATGGTGCGGAGCGGGAGGGCTTGTTGCAGGCCCTGGCCGAGCAGGGCATCCATGCGCGCCGATACTTCTTCCCTTCGCTGGATACACTGCCTTATGTGAGTTCGCCGCCCTGCCCGCAAAGCCATGATCTTGCTGAACGCGCCCTTTGCCTTCCACTGTACAATGGATTGGGAACCGGTGACCAGGACCGCATATGCGAAGGCGTGAGGAACTACCTGGAGCAAAGCAGGAAGGAGCTTCCCAGCAACGCGCTCAGGTCATGACCCTGGCGGTGATGCAGCCCTACTTGTTCCCCTATCTGGGGTACTTCCAGCTTGTGCAGGCCGCCGACACCTTCGTTTTCTATGACGATGTCAACTTCATCAAGAACGGCTGGGTGAACCGGAACCGGATCCTGATGAATGGTGCTGCGAATTACCTGACCCTGCAACTCCGCGATGCGAGTCCCTTCAAGAAGATCAATGAGATCCGCTTCACCGACAATAGGCCCAAGTTGATGAAGACCATCGACCAGGCCTACCGCAAGGCTCCCTGCTTCGAGGCGGTGCGCCCTGTTGTGGAAGCTACGCTTACCATGGATACCGATCGCTTGAGCGAGTTGGCCGCTCGTTCCGTGCAAGAGATCAGTGCCTACCTCGGGTCGTCGACTGCATTCCAGGTTTCCAGTGTCGACCACGCGTCCACCTTCGGTATGGACCGCACCGAACGTATCCTTGCGCTTTGCCGAAGCAACAGTGCGACACATTATGTGAATGCCCCCGGGGGAAGAGCGCTTTACGATAAGGAGGTCTTCGGACTGGCAGGTGTGGAGCTTTCCTTCCTGCAACCCAGGGCGGTAAGCTACACCCAGTATGCGAACACCTTCGTGCCCGGACTTTCGATGATCGATGTGATCATGTTCAATTCCAAGGAAGCAGTGAAGGAACTGCTAGGGCAATATGATCTGACATGAGATCGCTGGGCGGATACCTCGAGTTGGAACTTCGGCGAGGTGAGGAGTACCATGCAACACTGGTGCGCTTGAACACCGGTCGGAACGCCTTGGAGTACATCCTGCGCGCCAACGGCTACAAGAAGGTCTATGTACCCAGCTATACCTGTATCGCTGTGCTTGAGCCGATCATCCGTATGGGGCTTAAGCACGAGTTCTATGCGATC
>JBIIYD010000237.1:0-4417 GCA_044347005.1 Flavobacteriales bacterium
TACATAGTCGGCGAGCAGCACGATGCCATCGGCCTCGGGCCAATCGTCGAGCCACTCGGGGTAGTAGGTGTAGCCTGCCGCACCATTGGCAACAGCGCAGATCCACACGTTCATATAACGATCGCGAGGCCACTGGATCAATTGGGTGGCATCGTAGTCCCCGATGTAGGTAAGGTCGCTAACCGTGCGGGTAATGCCGTTCGTGCAATTGCCGGCAGGATCCGTTCGGGCCAGTCGGAATTCGATGCCCACGTCACCAACGAGGTCCAGGAAGTCTGGATGTACGTTCTGCCAATCGGGGTTCTGTTTGTTGAAATCCTCGTTCAGTATGCGGATGGCATCGTACACCTGCGCATTGGTGATGTTCTCCGGTCCATTGTCGTGGATGATGTGCATCACCACCGGTATCACGAGCGCATTGCGGTCTCCATTCCGTACAAAACCCCTGGTGTGCGCATCCAGTAGGGCTTTTGCCTGGATGGCATGCTGCAATGCTCCCGGCGCCGAATCCAAATGCCGCTGCAACTCTGCAGGGTGGTTGGCCAGGCAGGAAAAGCCACCACCGATGGACTCTTGGGCAGCGAGGCCCAGAGGCGACAACATGGCGACAATGGCAGGCACTAGAAGCAGACGCATGGGTTTCGCGAGGGTATTGCCGTGGAAAGATAGGAAGGCGGATCACCGTGGATAGCAACAGGGAGGCTGCGGATGTTGGACAGCCGAAGTATGCATGGCCGAAATGACATGGCTCAGGAACGGCCCATCGCTCGGGTCGAATACCAGCGGACCGCATTGCCAAGCCCACACCGAGGGCTTTCGTCCGCTGGTCCGACCGCAAAGCACAGAGGTCGCACGATGAAGGGACCAAGGGAGGTCCGTTGCCAACAACACCGACCTTATCCCAAGGCCTGCTGCAGGTCCTCCACCAGGTCCCCGGCATCTTCTACGCCTACGCTCAAGCGGATCAGCGTATCGGCCAGGCCGTTCTTCAAGCGCTCCTCTCGGGGAATGCTGGCGTGCGTCATGCTCGCCGGGTGGCCCAGCAGCGACTCCACACCGCCAAGACTTTCTGCCAGGGCGAAGAGCTTCGTGCTGCTCAGCACACGGGTGGCATCGGCCATGTTATCGCCCTTCAGGGTGAAGCTCATCATGCCACCGAAGTCGCGCATCTGGCTCTTCGCCACAATGTGGTTGGCGTGCGAAGCGAAGCCCGGCCAGTAGACCTTGTCCACCTTGGGGTGTTGCGCCAGGAACTCGGCCACCGCCCTGCCGTTCTCGCAGTGGCGCTGCATGCGCAGGTGCAGGGTCTTGATCCCGCGCAGCACCAGGAAACAATCCTGCGGACCGGGCGTGGCACCGCAGCTGTTCTGGATGAAGGCCAGCCGCTCGGCCAGTGCATCGTCCGTCACCACCAAGGCACCCATCACCACATCGCTGTGGCCGCCGAGGTACTTGGTCACACTGTGCATTACGATGTCGGCACCCAGGTCGATGGGCGTTTGCAGGTAGGGTGTGGCGAAGGTGTTGTCGATCCCCAGTAGGCAGCCGTGCTTCTTCGCAATGGCGCTCAGCCCCGCGATGTCGATGATGCGCAACAGCGGGTTGGTGGGTGTTTCGGCCCAGATCAATTTCGTCTTGGCGCTCATCGCAGCCTCCACGTTCTTCAGGTCGCTCATGTCCACGAAGTGGAACTTCACGCCGAAGCCTTCGAAGATCTTGGTGAAGAGGCGGTAGGTGCCGCCGTAGAGGTCGTTGGTGCTCACCACCTCATCGCCCGGCTTCAGGAGCTTCACGATGGCATCGATGCTGGCCATGCCACTGCTGAAGCACAACCCGTGCTGCCCGTTCTCCAATGCCGCCAGCGCATTCTGCAAGGCCGTGCGCGTGGGATTGTGCGTGCGGCTGTACTCATAGCCCTTGTGGTCGCCCGGCGCGGCCTGCACGTAGGTGCTGGTCTGGTAGATGGGCGTCATGATGGCCCCGGTGCTGGGGTCCGGCTCCACACCGGCGTGGATGGCTTTGGTGGCGAATTTCATGGGAAAGCAGGGGCTGGGAAAAGCGGCCACGAAGGTAACATGGCACTGCCGCCGTTACGCATTCCCCTTCGTACTCCTCAACCACCGTGGCAGTATGATGGCTCCCATGAAGAGGTATAGGTAATAGCTGAATAAACGCCATATCACAGCGATGGCGCCAATGAAGCCGAGGGTGGGCAAGAGATCGCGGAAGAAGCCACTGAAAGCCACCTCGGCAATGCCGCTACCCCCCGGTGTAGGGCTGATGAGCAGGATCACCCACATCACCAATTGGCGGGCATAGAGCAGGAGGTGGTCATCCACCTGAAAGAAAGCCGCCACGATAAGGTTGATGACCAGGAATCGGGAGGCCCAACTGAAGACCGTGGCCCCGAAGGCCAATGCCCAAAAGCGTATCGGCTTGCCTCGCAATTCGATGCTGGTGGTGGCGATGTCGTCGCCAACCTTGATCACCAGGGGCCTCCACCGCCTTAGGAAGCGAAGGCGGAACACATTCAGAAGCGTGAATTTGAACGCCCGCGGTCGGAAGAATACGCCGTAGAAGATCAAGCCGACCAGGGCCAGGATGAAGCCGTAACCCGCCCAGAAAATGGTCTTGATGGGCAGGCCCCAGAAGGCGTTGTCCAATTGCGCGGGAAAGAGGTTGTCCATGCCCACCAGCAGGAATACGATCGGCACCATGATCACGTAGAAGAGCTCGTCCATCAGGGCCGTCACCAGTACAATGGCCGTGGCCCTGCCCAGTGCGATGCCTTCGCGCCCGATGATGAACATGGCGATACCTGAACCGCCCACCACGGACGGGGACATCGCCGAGGCGAATTCCCAGAGGAAGGTGACGTTGAAGCTTTGGCGCCAATTCAGGTGACCATCGCTGAGCACTCGGATGCGGAAGATGTAGCCCAGGTCGCGGAAAGCCGTGGCGATAGCTGCCATCAGGATCCAGAACGTACTGTACCAGGTCCACTCGACCTGGCCCAGCATATCGCGCTGGGTCATACGCTTGTACTGCCCACTACCATCACTAACTTCCACGAATTGTGCAGGATCATTCAGATCGGGGATACCCGTTCGCGTATCGCCGACCCACGCATAATTGCCCGGTCCGTCGGTGACCAACTCGAAGCGCTCCTTGCTAAGGTCACGCCACAACAACCAGCCAGCGGCAAGCATGCCAATGAGAACCGGTAGCAGGACCTTGCGCAGCTTGAACTTGCTGCGGAAGTCCTGATCCTCGTCCTTGTGGTCCATGGTCTTGGTGGCTTCCATCTACCTTCGCACCCTACAACAGGCTGGGGCTAAAGGTATCCGTCCGCCACGTACATTACCATGGACCGCAGCGTCCGCGCGCACCTGGCCCTCTTCACGGTCAATTTCATTTACGGCGTCAACTACGTGGTGGCCAAGGGCTTGATGCCCACCGTGATCGGTCCCAGTGGTTTCATAGTGCTGCGCGTGTTGGGTGCAGGTTCGCTCTTCTGGCTGATGCGCATCGCCCTGCCCGAGCGCGTGAACATCGCCGATATCGGCCGCCTTTTCCTGTGTGGCCTATTCGGTGTAGCCCTCAACCAGATGATGTTCTTCCACGGACTGATGCGCACCACGCCCATCAACTCCAGCATCATCATGGTGGCCACACCGATCCTTGTACTGGTGCTGAGCGGCCTGCTCATCGGCGAGCGGATCACATGGACCAAGGCCATCGGCGTGGCACTGGGTGCGGCCGGCGCGCTCAGCCTCATCGCCCTGAAACCGACAGGCCTCGACACAGGCGCCACCGCACTGGGCGATCTGTTCATCCTGATAAACGCCACTTCCTACGGCATCTACCTGGTGATCGTGAAACCGCTGATGCGCAAATACACCGCCGTTACGGTGATGAGCTGGTGCTTCCTCTTCGGTGCTGTGCTCGTGCTCCCCTTCGGTACGGGCGAATTGCTCGCCGTGAACTGGTCCGGATTGTCCGCGCCGGTGTGGGTCGCACTGCTCTTCGTGGTGGTGCTGGTCACCTTCGTGGCCTACCTGCTGAACACCTGGGCGCTGCGCTTCCTCAACGCCAGCGTGGTGGGTACCTACATCTACATGCAGCCCATATTGGCCGCCGTGTTCACATGGCTGTTCGTGTCCATCGGGCCGGAGCGTTTGGGCATTCCCGGCGAGTACGATGCGACCCTTGGCTGGCCTCAGTTGGTGTGCGCCGCCGCGATATTCCTGGGGGTTCATCTGGTCAGTAGGTCGGATAGGTAAGGACAGCTGGGTCGCACAGGGTCGATCGATCGCACCCGTAGCTTCGACCCTTTGGGTCGACATGGTGTGTGGTCGACCCAGTGGGTCGAAGCTACGGGTGCTACGGGTGCATTCCCAAGGGTTCGTACTAACCG
>JBIIYD010000043.1:0-14555 GCA_044347005.1 Flavobacteriales bacterium
AGGTTCTGCACCTTGCCAGGACCCGCAGGACGGAGCTTCACGCGGAACAGGTCCATACCGCCAAGGCCGGGTTGTCCATCGCTGGAAAAGAACAGGGTGCTGTCCTTGCGCAGGAAAGGGAACATTTCATTCCCCGGCGTATTCACCTTGGGCCCCAGGTTCTGTGGTGCACCCCAGCTTTCACCGGCCTTTTCACAGAACCAGATGTCGGTGCCACCGATACCACCGGGGCGATCGCTTACGAAGAACAACCGCTCACCTCCGGGCGACACGGCAGGATGGCCGGTATTGAACTCGGGGTCGTTGTGAACGAACGACACCAGCGACGACCATTCGGACTGACCGAACTCCCCTGTGATCACATCGGTATAATAGATCCCCAGGTTCAGGTCGCCGCGCTCGCTCTTGTTCATTACCCCATAGTGGATGTTGTTCCGGGTGTAGTACATGCGCTTGGCAAGGGTATCGTAGCAGACCGTGCCATCGTGGTACCGGCTGTTGATGTCCTTCCGCATGACCATGGGATCTTCCGCCGTTTCACCCTTGAGGAGGGCGGAATACAGGTTCAAATAGGGCTCGTTGTCCCAGGCATAATTGCGATGACCACCGGCGCCCTCGCCGCGGGCGCTGGAGAACAGGAGCAACTCGTCCAGCACGCTCATGCCCAGATCGGCCTGTGGTGAGTTGATGGGAACGGTCCTGACGAGCGAACTGGTGCTGTCGCGTGTCAGGCGCTCGAACATCGAACGATCGGCGAGATAGGCCTTGGGGCGCGGATCGTCCGGAGCAAGCGCGGAATAGTTGGCATACCACTCCAATGCGCCGGTGTAGTTGCCGTTCGCGCGCATTTGATCGGCGTAGTTCAGGACATCCTCCGGCTTCTGCGCACCGGTGGCCATCAACCGGGTATAGGCGCTCTCCGCTTTTTTCGGCTCGCCCATCTTCCGGTAGCACAACGCCAATCGACGATAGTCGTCGGGCGTGGCCTTGCCCTTCGAGCTCAGGTCCTCGAGGATCGCGGCGGCCTTGGGGTAATCGAACACCTCGGAATAGCGAGCCACCATGCGCTCCTGGAGCTTCTGGGCCTGCACGGCCGTCGCTTGGAGCAACGCCAGGCACAGCGTTGGCCAGAGCAGGGTGCGTTTCAGCAGGGGTATCGTTCGTTGGTCCATGATCAGAAATAACGCGGTGAACGGACGCCTTTCAACTTGTTGCCGAACTCGAAGCCGACCATGATCTCATGCGAACCACCGCTGTAGTTGCGCAAGGGCGAGAGCGGGAAATCGTAGGCGTAACCCACGGTGTGCTCGTTCGTGATGTGGTACTGGGCCATGGCCCCCACCGCATCGGTGTGGCGGTACATGGCACCCAACCAGAACTTCTCGTAGAAGAGGAAGTTGGCGCTTAGATCGAAACTGACCGGTGCACCCTGCACGGCCTTCACCAGGAACGTGGGCTTGAACTTGTGGTAGAGGCCCATGTCGAACACGTAACCGCCGGTAAGGAAGTAGTGCGGACGCTGGCCGGGTTGCGACACGAAGGCCAGCGAATCCGTTTCGAAGAACTCGGTGCGGAGCAGCTTCGGGGTGCTGATGCCCAGGAAATAGCGATCGCTGTAGTACATGATACCGAACCCGAACTGCGGGTCGAGCTTGGTGTTCACGTTCTGCTGGAACACCTGGTCGTTCTGCTCCAAGGGGTTCAGTTCGCCGAATTTCCCCTGCAGCAGGTTCAATCCGCCCTTGAGGCCGAACGCCAGTTTTGCGTCGCCCATGTGGATGCGGTACGCGACGTCGGCCAGGAAAGTGTACTGGGTAATGGGGCCGTGCGTGTCGCGCATCAGGGTGCCACCCAAGCCAAGGCTCTCATGCCACACCGGGGTATGGAAAGCCAGTGTCTGGGTCGTGGGTGCACCTTCGAAGCCCACCCATTGATGCCGCGTAAGGGCCTTGATGCTCGCCCGCTCGGCGCTGCCCGCATAGGCCGGGTTGAGCGCCAGTAGGTTGAACATGTACTGGGTGAACTGCGGGTCCTGTTGGGCCATCAGTGTGGTGCCCAGGGCTAGGGCAAGCACCGTTCCCGTCCATCGTTTGGCCGTAGGTCGCATCGGCTTGTGCTGTTGGGTGCGTAGGGTGATCATCGGCGC
Source organism: Flavobacteriales bacterium (assembly GCA_044347005.1). Taxonomy (GTDB): domain Bacteria; phylum Bacteroidota; class Bacteroidia; order Flavobacteriales_F; family PHOS-HE28; genus PHOS-HE28. The sequence goes on from JBIIYD010000043.1 coordinate 2,147, forward strand.
AGGTAGATGTAGCCGGTATAGGCATCGGAGCCGTTACCGAGATCGAGGACGTAGTAATAAGTGCTTTCGGGAAGCTTCTCGCCGAAGGCTGCACCGAACTGGCTCGAGCCATCCCAATCGCTGTTGTATGGACTCCGGTCCAGCACCTTGCTGCCCCATCGGTTGAAGACCTGGAAGCGGCTGTCCGGATAGGACTCGATGTTGGGGATAACGAAGGTGTCGTTGGTGCCATCGCCGTTCGGCGAGAAGGCATCGGGCACCCGGATCGTGAGGCAGTCCTTGATGAACACGAGCATCGTGTCCGCGGTGGTACCGCATGTGCCGTTGTCCACGGTCCAGATGAACCAGTTGTCACCCAATACCAGTCCTTCAACGCCGGAGTCGGCATCGCCGGGCTGCTCGATCGTCGAAGGGTTGCCTTGTAGTACGCTCCAGAAGCCGGTCGCGGTGCTCGTGGCAGGTACGGCGTCCAGATCGGTCGTGCTCACATCCTGGCAGAAGAGCTGGTCCTCACCGGCATCGGCAGGTGGTACGGTGTGATCGAACACGATGATGTTCACCTGGTCCGTCGTGGTACCGCATTCGCCGTTGTCGATCGTCCATTCGAAGGTGTTGGTACCCAGTCCAAGACCTGTGATCGTGGTGAACGGATCGTTGATGCCCGTGATGGTGCCCGCACCGCTGACGAGCGTCCATGTGCCCACCCCGGGGAACGGCACATCGCTGGCGAACATGGACACGGGGTCCGTGATCGGTGTGCAGAAGCTCTGGTCGGGGCCGGCCGCAGCACTTTGCGTGTTGCCATCGAACACCTGTATGGTCACCTGGTCCGTTGTAATGCCGTTGGCGCAAGGTCCGTTGTCCACCACCCACTGTAGCACGATCTCGCCTACTGCAAGGCCGCTCAAGATGGCATTGGGGTCGTTGGGGTCGCTCACGAAGCCGGTGCCGCTCACGAACGCCCATGTACCGGTGGCTGGGAAGGTGACGGGGCTGCCTTGCAGCGTGGTGCTCGATACCGGCGTACACAACTGCTGGTCGGGTCCGGCATTGGCCGACGGTTGTTCCTCGTCGAACACGGTGATCGTTACCTCGTCCTGGGTGGTACCGCAAGGCTCGTTGTCGATGGTCCAGCGGAACACGTTAGTGCCGATGGAGAGGCCGGAGACCGTGGTGGTCGGGTCGGTGGCATCCACGAAGGTGCCCGTGCCGCTCACCAGCACCCATTCACCGGTGGCGGGGAACACCACGGCATTGCCCGCGAGCACAGCGCTCGTGGTAGGCGTGCACAGTTCCTGATCGGCACCGGCGTTCGCATCATCGCTATCCCCGTCGAAGATGAACACGCTGATCGTGTCCGACGAGGTACCGCAAACACCATTGTCGATGGTCCAGAGGTAATCGTGCTGGCCCACGCCGAGGTCGAAGACCGCGGTGAAGGGATCGTTGGGATCCGCAATGGTGCCGGTACCGCTGAGGGAGGTCCAGGTACCGATACCGGGGAACACGGCATCGTTCGCCTGAAGGACAGCACTGTTGGTGGGGGTACACCAGGAAATGTCGCTTCCGGTCTGGGCATCCGGGGCATCCCCGTCAAAGACCGAGATCGTTACCGTGTCCGTGCTTGGAGGTCCGAAACCGCATTGTCCGTTGTAGATGGTCCAGAGGAAGGTGTGCACACCCACCGTGAGGCCGGTGACCGCGGAGTTCGGGTCGTTCACATCGACCACGGTGCTTCCGCCGGAAAGAACGGTCCAGGTGCCCACACCGGGAATGGCCGGGGTGTTGCCTGCCAGGTTCGTATCCAAGTCCGGGGTGCAGAGCTGCTGATCGGGCCCTGCGTTCGCAAGCGGTGCGTTCGGGTCGTAGACGAACACGCTGACCGTATCGGACAGGATCCCGTTGTTGGGGCAGGGATCCCATTCCAAGGTCCAGACGAAGGTGTTGATCCCTTGGGAGAGGCCATTGATGACCGTGTTCGGATCGTTGGGGTCGACGATGGTACCCGTGCCGGAAAGCAGGGTCCAGGTTCCCTCGGCAGGTGCGGGCGGTGTTTCACCTTGCATGGTGATCGAGTTGATCGGTATGCAGGTTTCGAGGTCCGGACCGGCGTTGGCCGCAGCCGTGGTGTCATCGTAGAGGATCACGGTCACCAGGTCAACGGTGATACCGTTGGCACAGGGTCCGTTGTCCACTTCCCACTGGAATGTGTTCACGCCGATGGAAAGGCCGCTGATCAAGGTGTTCGGGTCGTTGGGGTCCACCGGCGTACCTGTTCCTGCGACCACGGTCCATGTGCCCACGGCTGGGAAGATGATGGCACTGCCCGCCATGAAGACGCTGTCCTGTGGGATGCACAACTCCTGGTCGAGACCTGCCAGGGCATCGAGGTTGTTCGGGTCGAAGACGAAGATGCTCACCGAGTCGGTGGTGGTCACGCAATCGCCGCTCTCGATGGTCCACGCGAAGATGTTCTCGCCCACGGTGAGGCCATCGACCGGTGTTACCGGCGTGTTCGCGCTGGCGATGGAACCCGTTCCCTGCACCAGGGTCCAGGTACCGATCGCGGAACCCACCGTGGCGTTCCCGGTCAGCACCACGCTCGCGTCAGGGGCACAGATCTCCTGGTCGGCTCCTGCATCGGCAGGTGGGGCATCCGCATCGAAGAGCACGATCGTCACCTGATCGGTGGTGAGGCTGTTCGCACACGCACCGTTGTTCACGGTCCACTCGAACACGTTGTCGCCGATGCCCAGGTCCGTGATCGTGGTGAGCGGGTCGTTCACATCGGTGATCGTTCCCTGGCCGCTGACCAAGGTCCATGTGCCTTGGGCCGGAATGATAATGGCGCTGCCGGCCATGTCGGCGCTGGTGAGCGGCGTACATACCTGTTGGTCGGGTCCGGCGTTCGCGTCGGGATTGTTCTCGTCGAACACGAAGATGCTCACGAGGTCGGTCGTCAAGGGATTGTCACAAACCCCGTTGCTCACGGTCCAGAGGAAGATGTTCTCACCCACCGTCAAGCCGCTCACCGTGGTGTTCGGATCATTGGGGTCGGCGAATACACCGGTGCCTTGTGCCAAGGTCCAAGTGCCCACGGCCGGGGTGATCACGTTGCTGCCTTGCAGCTGGACGTCCTGGTCCGGCGTACAGATCTGCTGGTCCGCTCCGGCATCGGCTATCGGGTTGTTCTCATCGAACAGGTTGATCACCAGCTGATCACTGGTGATGCCATTGGGGCAAGCGCCATTGTCCACGGTCCATGCCAGCACGATCACGCCTACACCAAGATCGGTGATGGTCGTGTTCGGGCTGTTCGGATCGGCGATCGTACCGGTGCCTTGCACGATGGTCCAGACGCCTGTCGCAGGGAACGTTACAGCACTTGCGCTCAACGGCAGGCTGGTGTTCGGCGTGCACAGGTCGGCACCGGCACCGGCGTCCGCGTTCGGGTTGTTGGCATCGAATACGAAGATGCTCACCTGGTCGGTGGTGATGCCCGTGGCACAGGGACCATTGTCGACCGTCCACTGGAAGATGTTTTCGCCGATGCTCAGGTCGAATACATCCGTGGTGGGGCTGTTCGCATTGGCGATGGTACCAGTACCCTGCACCAGGGTCCAGGTGCCCACGGCCGGGAAAATGATGCTGCTTCCCGAAAGCGTGCTGGTGATGGTATTGGGGGTGCACAGCTCCTGATCGACCCCGGCATCCGCCTCGAGGTTCTCCGCCTCGAACAGGAAGATGGTCATCTCCGCCGTGGTTACCCCGTTGGCGCAAGGTCCATTGCTCACGGTCCACCGGAACACGTTGGCACCGACGGCAAGGCCGGTGATCGCCGTGTTCGGGTCATTGGGCGATACGATCGTGCCTTGACCGGAAACCAAGGTCCAGGCACCAGAGGCCGGGAAGATGACCGCACTGCCCTGCATGGTGGTGCTGGATGCTGGCGTGCACAGCTCCTGGTCGGGACCTGCGTTGGCCACAGGGTTGCTCTCGTCGAAGAGGAAAATGCTCACCTCATCGGTGGTCACACCAGTGGCACAAGGGCCGTTCGACACGGTCCAACGGAATACGTTCTCACCCACCCCAAGACCTGTAACGCCCGTTGTTGGTGAGTTCGGGTCCACGATGGAGCCCTGGCCGCTCACCAGCGTCCATGTGCCCAGTGCGGGGAAGGTTACCGCGCTGCCTGCCAAGGTCGTGCTCGTCGTGGGCGTGCACAGCTCCTGGTCGGCACCAGCTGCGGCTACTGCGTTGTTCTCGTCGAATACGAAAATGCTCACACGGTCCGTGGTGATGCCATTGTCGCAGGGGCCATTGCTCACGGTCCATTCGAAGATGTTCTCGCCGATGGCCAGTCCGGTGACGGCCGTGTTCGGTGCGTTCGGGTCGGCCAGTGTACCGGTGCCGCTTACCAAGGTCCATGTGCCGGAAGCCGGGAAGATGACCGCACTGCCGGCAAGCGTAGTGGAGCTGGCAGGCGTACACAGTTCCTGATCGGGTCCCGCATCGGACGTGGGGTTGTTCTCGTCGAAGAGGAACAGGCTTGCCTCGTCGGTGGTGACCCCGTTCGCACAAGGCCCATTGCTCACGGTCCAGCGCACGATGGTCTCGCCCACCGCGAACCCATTGATGGTGGTGACCGGGGCCGTGGGGTCTGCGATAACACCGTTGCCTTGGACGATGGTCCAGGCTCCGGTAGCAGGGAACGTGACCGCGCTACCGTTCAGGTCGGCCGTGCTTGTCGGCGTGCAGAATTCCTGATCGGCACCGGCATCGGCCACCGGGTTGTTCTCATCGAAGACGAAGATGCTTACCGCGGAAGTGGTGATGCCGTTCGCACAAGGGCCGTTGCTCACCGTCCAGAGGAATACGTTCTCACCGACCGACAGTCCTGAAACAGCACTGTTCGCTGCGCTCGGATCGGCGATGGTCCCGGTGCCGCTCACCAGGTTCCACTGGCCGGTGGCAGGACTTGTGAGCGCACTGCCTTGCAGCGTGGTGCTCGTGGTCGGGGTGCACAGCTCCTGATCCGGGCCTGCGTCGGCATCCGGGTTGGTGGCATCGAATACCAGGACCCGCACTTCATCCACGGTGGTGCCGCAGACGCCGTTGTCGATGGTCCATGCGAACACGTTGATACCGATGGGCAGTGCAGTGATGCTCGTGTTGGGGTCGTTCACCGAAGTGATCGTACCACCACCGGCAATGGTGCTCCAGGTACCTACGGCCGAACCAACGGGGTTGTTGGCCACCATGTTCACACTGCTGATGGGCGTGCACACTTCCTGGTCCGGACCGGCATCGGCCGCTGGTGCGTTCTGCTCGAACACGAACACACTGACCAGGTCGTTGGTGATCGGGCTCGGGCAGGCACCATTGTTCACCTGCCAGCGGAACACGTTCTCACCGATACCGAGCCCGCTGATCCCCGTGTTCGGGTTGGTCGGGTTCGCGATGGCACCGCTGCCGCTCACCAAGGTCCATTGACCCACGGCGGGAACGATCAGGGCGCTACCGCTGAGCGTGGTGCTCGTGGTAGGTGTGCACAGCTGCTGGTCGGCACCGGCATTCGCCACCGGGTTGTTGGGGTCGTACACCAGAATGTTCACCAGGTCGCTGGTGATGCCGCAAAGGCCGTTGTCGATGCTCCAGCGGAGGATGTTCACTCCAACAGAAAGACCGCTTACGGTCGCGGTGCTGGAAGCCGCGTTGCTGAAGGTGGCCGTGCCCTGTTCCACGGACCACGAACCCGTGGCGACACCCGTTGGGGTATTGGCGGCCATGACCGCTGTTGAAGCAGCGCCGCAGAGGCTTTGGTCCGGGCCGGCAGTGGCTGGTTGTGCGTTGCCATCGGCCACCACCACGATCGAGGTGTTGCTGGTGATCGGGTTCGGACAGACACCATTGTTCACCGTCCAGGAGAAGGTGTAGGTACCCGTTCCAAGGTCCGTGACCAAGGTGGTGGGGCTCGTGGGGTCGACGATCGTGGCCGTTCCACCGGTGACGGTCCAGAGGCCCGTAGCAGGGAAGATCACGTTGCTTCCTTCCAACGTGATGGTATTGCCGGCCGAGGTACAGATGCTCTGATCACCACCCGCGTTGGCCGTCGGGTTGTTGGGATCGTACACGAAGATGCTCATCTGGTCGGTGGTGATCCCGTTCGCACACGGACCATTGTTCACCGTCCACTGGAAAATGTTCTGGCCTACGCCGAGCCCGGTGACCGTGGTAGTGGGCGAAGCGGGATCGGTGATCGTGCCCGTACCACTGACCAGCACCCATTGCCCCGTGGCAGGCGAGCTGACCGCACTTCCGGCCATCACCGAGGATCCGTTACTGGTACACAAGCTCACGTCCGGGCCGGCATTGGCGGCAGGCGTACTTGCGTCGAAGACCAGGATGCGCACGATGTCGCTCGTCAGGCTGTTCGCACATGGTCCATTGCTCACGGTCCAGCGGAATTCGTTCACCCCCACCGGCATGTTGGTAATGGTGGTGGTGGGCGAGTTGGGCGCGGTAATGGAGCCGCCACCGCTCACCAGGGACCAGGTGCCGGTCGCTGGGAAGATGATGGCACTGCCGGCCATGGTCACGTTGTTCGGTGCAACGGGTACACAGATGCTTTGATCGGGTCCCGCGTTGGCGACCGGGTTGTTCGGATCGAAGCGGGAAATGCTCACCTCATCACTGGTCGTTCCGCAGGGTCCATTGTTCACGGTCCAGCGGAACACGGTCACCCCTACCCCCACGGCATTGACCGTAGTGGTGGCGCTGGACGGGTTCACGATGTTGCCTGTGCCGCTAACCAGTGTCCACTGGCCCGTGGCCGGGAAGGTGACCGGCGTGGCACCAAGGTCCGTGGCACCGGTGCCGCACAATTGCTGATCGGCTCCGGCTGCGGCCGCGGGTGCAGCAGGATCGAAGATGCGAATGGTGACATCCGAGCTCGTGGTGGCTCCAGGACAAGGCCCGTTCACGATGGTCCAACGGAGCACGTTGTCGCCGTTGGCCAGACCGGATACCGTAGTGGTGGGGCTGCTGGCATTGGCAAAAGTGCCGGTGCCGCTGACGACCGTCCAGGTACCCGAAGCAGGTGCCACCGCTGCGTTCCCCGCGAGGGTCACTGAGGCCACCGGTGCACATAGCTGTTGCAGGGGACCTGCGGACGCAGCAGCCGCATTGCGATCGAAGACCCGGATCGTTACGGTACTGTTCGAGCCAGGGCACGGACCGTTGTTCAGGGTCCAGCGGAACACGTGTATGCCAACGGCAAGGTTGGACACCGTACTGGTCGCACTGGCAGGATTCGCGATCACCGCACCGGGAGGACCCGATACGACGGTCCATGCACCTGTAGCAGGAGCCACGGCCGCATTACCCGCGAGCGATGTAGTGGCAAACCCGGTAACACCTACGGTGCAGAGGTCCTGTGCCGGACCTGCGTTCGCAGGAGCAGCGGCGGCATCGAAGCGGGTGATCGTGACTTGATCGCTCGTGATGCCATTGGCGCAGGGCCCGTTGCTCAAGGTCCACTGGAACACGTTGGCACCCACACCCAGTGCCGTGACCGCGCTGTTCCTGTTCGCAGGGTCGGCAATGGTACCGCTACCACTGACCAGCGTCCATTGGCCTGTGGCCGGGGCGGTCGGTGCATTGCCGGCCAGGGTGGTGTTCGCAGCGCAAAGCTGTTGGTCCGGACCGGCACTGGCGTTGGGGCTGCTCGGGTCGAACACCGTAATGTTCACTTCGTCCTGCGTAGTTGCAGGGATACAAGGTCCATTGTTGATGGTCCAGCGAAGAACGTTGACCCCGATGCCGAGACCGCTCACGGTGGTATTCCGTTGGGCCGCGTTGGCAAAGGTTCCGGTGCCGCTCACCACGGTCCACTGGCCGGTGGCAGGCACGATGGGTGCGTTACCGCTCAAGGTGGCGACCGCCCCGGGCGCACAAAGCTGCTGGTCCGGACCGGCATTGGCCGCAGGCTGCGCGTTGCTGAACACGAAGATGGTCACTTGATCACCGGTGGGCGGTGTGCACGCACCGTTGTCGATGGACCAACGGAAGGTGTTGGCACCCACGGAAAGACCGGTAACGGTGGAGGTGGGACTGTTGGGCGCCGTGATCGTTCCCGTACCGCTGATCAGCGTCCAGGTACCCACTGCCGGTGCCGAGGCGACGTTGCCCGCGAGGGTAACACCCGTAGTGGGCAGGCAGACGGATTGGTCGGGACCTGCGTTGGCCGCAGGTTGTGCGGGGTTGAAGGCCGTGATCAAGACATCATCGCTGGTGGTTCCGCAGGTTCCGTAATCGACGGTCCAGCGGAACACGTTGGCTCCGGGGGTAAGGCCGGTCACGGTCGTGTTGGGTACACCGGCATTGGCGAACGTACCGGTGCCCGACACCAAGGTCCATTGCCCCGGTGTTTGCGGGTAAGGCAGCACCCCCTGCATCGTGGTACCCAAGCCGCATACGCTTTGGTCGGGCCCGGCGTTCGCAGGCGTGAAGGGAGGAGTCACCTGCACCACGAAGCCGAAGTTGTTCACCCCTGTTTGGGGACAGGCATTGTCCTGCAAGGTGATCGAGAACAGGTTCTGGCCGATGTCCGCTGCGGTCGGGGTCCAGGAGAAGGTTCCTACCGGCAATGGCCCGGGCCCAACATTGAACGTGGCCCCGGGGATACCGTTGTTCCACGTCATCGTGACGGTCTGCCCTGCGTCCGCATCCGACGATGGTACGGTGAACGTCAGCGGCGAGCCCGCACATACCGTGGTGGTGAACTGACCGCCTCCGTTAATACCGGTTGACTGTGGGTTGCTGTTGGAACAGGCGATGATCGCGAACTGAACATCGCGCAGATATGAACCGATCTGAACACCATTCCTCCATTCCCTTACCCGCACCGTGACCACACCGAACTGCTGGATATTGGGAACGAAGGTGATCGTACCGGTGACGGGGTTTATCTGTACCGCATTCGCCCCACCTGCAGTGCGCATTGGCTGGAGCGCTGAGTACCCGGCGTTGTATGGGATGAGGGAACCATTGCTACCCAAGGCCGGTGCCAGTTCGAACGACAACGAGTCACCGTCGACATCGTTGAATCCATGGTTGTAGCTGACGCTCTGCCCCACGCAAGCGAAGGGCGTGGGATCGTTCAGGTACCGCGGCGAATTGTTGCAGGGCTGAATGGTATTGTTGAGCGAGGCTGTGAGATAGAGGTTCCGTGAACCTGGGTTGTTCAACGAGGTGATGGCATTGTTGCGGCAGCACAAGTCCCAATCGATGATCCAATCCGTGCCACAACCCGCCCATTGGCTCAAGTCGACCACCGTGCTGTAGCGGTAGCGTTGAATGCCGTACTGGCCGCTGGAGCTGTTGCAACGGTCCACTGCGGACACACAGATCGGTGTTACCACACTCACGCTCTCCAATCCGAAGCATGGCGTTATGGTCGCATTGCACTGGGAGCTACGCATGCGGAACCGTCGACCATTCGAGCAGTTCGTTGGCGCCTCCACACCGTTGCAGTCGCGGTAGAAGTTCAGCCGAACGCGATACAGGTTGGGTCCTATGCACTCGTAGGTGAGTTCCCCTCCCATGGCGTGCGTGGCTTGGGCTTCGGTCTGCCAAAGCAGCACCGTAGCAGCCACCACCAGCAAGGTGCGAAGGGACTTGACCAGGGACCTGCCCATCGATCGGGCGGCGCCCGAAAGGCGTACGTGTTCAGCCATGTATCATCCAGTATGTAGAGCCCCCGACCCATCCGAAACAGAACTCCGACCTGCGGCCATCCCGAGGCTTAGGGGTGACCTGTCGATGGGATCACCATCGTCCTGTTCGTTCAGCTTCTATCCGAACAGGACGAAAGCGGACCGAACAAGCAGAGAACATGCACGATGAGAAAGGTGCCGGGCAAACCTAGGCCCGTGAACAAGGCTTCATTCCCTAGCGGACCGCACACTTGTCAACAGGCCCGTGTGGGACACATCCTCGGAAAGCTATCGGAAGAAGACCCGATGAACCTTGGGACAAGAACACTACTTGGTCGGTTCAGTATCCGGGGGAAATGCGCGCTTCAACGGCTCCAGGAAATCACCATTCCCCCCGATCGGACTCGCGGATCCCGAGCGATCAGGGTGCGGCGAACACCCGCTTCAGGAGATCGGTGGTGCGTGCCATGGGATCCTTGCGGATGCGGGCTTCCTCCTCAGCGATGAGCACGAAAAGCCCATCGATGGCCTTCTGGGTCACGTAGCCATCCAAGTCCGGGTCCACCGCTTTCGCACCGGTCAACATGCCGGTCTTGTTGTACGCTTTCGTCAATGGGGTCCAATAACTCGTCAAGGCCACCTTCCGGGTGGCCTGTTCCACAATGGGACGAAAACGCTCGATCAATGCAGGACCGGTGCGCTCACGTAGGAAGTTCGTAGCGGCCTGGTCACCTCCCCGCAGGATCTTGAACCCATCCTCGACGCTCATGGAAGTGATCGCATCCCGAAGCACCGGAAAAGCCTCCTTGGCAGCCTCCTCGGCAGCCCGGTTCATGGTCACTTCGAATTCCTCCACCTGCTTGGTCATTCCCATGCCGTTCAAGGTGGTCTTCATCTTCTCCGCCTCGGCCGGGAAAGGGATACGGATGCGTTCGTCCTTCCAGAACCCATCGAGCGCCGAACCCTTCGAGACCGAAGCCGCAGCACCTGTACCGAGTGCTTCCTTCAGCCCTGCGACCACTTCTTCGTTGCTCAAACCCGAAGCACCCGAACCGGACAGGCTACCGGCCGCCTCCTTGATACTTCTGGGAAACTGTGCCTGGATGTTCGCTGTGAAGGCGAGAAAGCCCAATAAGGTCAGAACTTGTTTCATGGGTGGAAATGATAGGGAACGCCAACGGAGCCAAGGACCATGCCGAAGATTGGAGCCTATGAGGAAATGAACGTCGCTTCAATCCTTCACCTTCTCGAACACCATGCGGTAATGCTCGAAGATCTCGCGCTCGAACACTTGGAGGTTGGGTGCGATCCGGTACCTACGCACCCACTTGCGGAAATCGCTGTTGACGAGTTTCGGCAACAACGACGCGTACAGGAGGTACTTCTGAAGATGGAACTTGTTGAACGCGGCCGTCCACCGGGCGATGGTCTCGATGTAGTCCAGCCTACCACTGTCGGAATGGATCAGCTTGAAATGTTCCTTGGCCGGTTCCACCATGCCCTCCTGTCCGTAGGGCAACCACGATCCAGGGAATACATCGCATACCAGGTCCATCAACTCCTCGCCGGTGTAGCTCTTACGGTTCTTCCACACATCGGTTTGGCCGAATTTGATGTCCTCGAACTTCACCATGTTGGGTCCGAAGACCATGGTCTGGCAATAGAACCGACCACCCACGGGCAGCAGGTCGCTCACCTGCTTGAAGTAGGTACGGTAGATCTCCTCCTGCTTACCGGCGCGGTATTGCTCCACGCTGCACAGGTGCTCGGGACTGCCCATGGCGCATACCGCATCGAACAGGCCGAAGGTATCCGGGGTGATGTCCTTGCTGTCCATGTGGTGCACGTTAAGCCCGTTCTTGCGGCAGGCGATGGCCTGGCCTTCGGCAAGTACCACACCGGTGGTATGTACACCCTGCTTGTTCAGGTAATCGATAAAAGCACCCCAGCCGCACCCGATGTCCAGCACCTTCATTCCCGGCTTGATGTTGCAATGCTCCATGATGAACTTGTGCTTGCGCTCCTGGGCTTGTTCCAGGGTCAGGGAGAAGTCACCATCGAAACGTGCACCGCTGTAACCGCCCTTCTCGCCCAAGCTCAGGCGGAAGATCTTGTCCATGGTGGTGTAGTGGGCATCGAGTTCTTGTTGGTCGGCCATGGAAGGATCGGTTCAGGGGTGGGTGTTCGCACGTTGAATGCGTGCGGGCTTGCATTAAAGGACCAAGGAACAAGGTAGGGCATACGCTTTCAGCAACGAACGGCCGGTGGATGGCCGGCCGTGGACATTGGCTCTATCGACTCCATCGGCACCATCGAAGTCGTTGGCCGGAGCATGGCGATCTTTACCGCTCACCTACATGCTGCACGCCGCACGGTCTCTCCTCCTTCTGCTGTTCATCGCACAGGCGTGGACCACAGTCCTTGCCCAGCGTATCTCGCCGTTCCGGATCATCGGTTCGCTGGATATCGGGTTAAGCCTTGCCCAAATGGACAGCACCCGGGGCGATGCATTCACCACCTGGCCGGGTGCAACAGTGGGGCTCGAATTGGGCGGATCGTACACCTACCGCCAGCGCTGGGGCCTTTCACTGAGCGCCGCCATGATGCTGAACGGCTATAACTACGGCCTGGGCAACATGGAATACGATGTTTACCATTTCGGTCCCCGCACCGATGCGCGCGCGTGGAGGATG
>JBIIYD010000238.1:0-4396 GCA_044347005.1 Flavobacteriales bacterium
GGAACAGGAGCAGCACCAACACCAACACGGGGAGGATCAAGCGGACGAACCTGGGGGCCATGGACGGAACAAGCGGTACTGGATGACCCGCAAAGGTAGCCCTCCCGGGCTACGCCGGAACCGCGGCTCAGCGAGCCTGACCATCCGATCACCATCGATGAAAAGATGGCAGGCGGACCTCATCTTTGTGGGCCAACACAGGCAACAGATCAACCACCGAACGATATGCCCCGTCCTCTGATCGCCGTTTTCCGCGGCGGATACTCAGGTGAATCCGTGATCAGCCGTCAGAGCGCGAGCCGTATGCTGCGTGCCGTGGACCACACCCGGTACGAGGCCCTTTACATCACCGTTGAAAAGGACCGCTGGCTTTGCGAGGACGACAATGGCGGTGTGTTCCCGCTGGACCGCGGCCAGCTGACCGTGGACCGGGGCGTGGGCAGCGAGAGGTTCGCTGCGGCATTGATCGCCATACACGGTTCGCCCGGCGAGAACGGCCTGTTGCAAGGCTACTTGGATATCCTGGGGGTTCCGTACCAGACCGGCGATGTGCTCAACATGGCCTCCACCTTCAGCAAGTTCACCACCACCGCCTTGCTGCGCGACCTGGGGTTCACGGTGGCACCATCGGTGCTGGTCATGCGCGGTATGCCGGACGCTTTGGACCGGGCGGGGTCCGTTGGCTATCCGTGCTTCGTGAAACCGGACCAAAGTGGCAGCAGTTTGGGAGTGACCAAGGTGAAACATGCCGGTGAGTTGGCCGACGCGCTCGATGCCGCCTTTGCCGAATGCGCGTCCGTGCTGGTCGAACGGGCGGTGAGCGGAAGCGAATTGACCTGCGGAGTATTGCGGATCGAGGGGAAGACCACGGCCTTGCCGATCTGTGAGATCCGCACCTCGCGGGAGTTCTTCGATTACGAGGCCAAGTACCATGCGAACGACACGGAAGAGCTGATACCTGCGCCTTTGCCCGATGCAACGACCGAGCTTGTGAAAACGCGGTCGGCCCGGATCTACGATGCCTTGAACTGCCGTGGGATGGTGCGGGTGGACCACTTTTGGACCGGCAGCGAACTGGTGACCATCGAGTTGAACACGGTGCCCGGGTTCAGCGGGGCCAGCATCTTCCCGAAGATGCTCGAGGTGTCGGGCATCGGTGTGGAAGCGGCGATCGACCTGCTCATTCAGGACATGCTACGGCCCAAGGGCTGATCCGTGTACATGTATTCCGCGAAAAGTGCCACAGCCAGTGCGCGGTGGCTGATGGCGTTCTTCACCGCCGGATCGAGCTCCGCAAAGGTGCCGCTGTATCCGTCCGGGATAAATACAGGATCGTAGCCGAATCCGCCATCGCCGGACGGCCCTGTTGCGATGTGCCCATCCACAACGCCTTCGAAGCACCGTTCCCCCGCCACCGAAACCAGGGCAAGTACGGTCCTGAACCGGGCTGTCCTGTCCGAACTTCGCGCCAACTCGGCCAGGAGCTTGGCCATATTGGCCCTGGGGTCCTTGGCCATGCCGGCATAGCGGGCGGAATGAACACCCGGTGCACCGTTCAGCGCTGGGACCTCGAGCCCCGTGTCATCGGCCAGGCAAGGCAACCCGGTGCGCTCGAACACATAGCGCGCTTTTTGAAGGGCGTTCTCTTCCAATGAATTCCCGGTCTCGGGAAGATCCGTCGGCATGCCCAACTCTTCCAAGCCGAGCACATCATAGGCACCCTTGAGGAGCTCTCGGAACTCGACCACCTTACCGGGATTCCCCGAACAGAGCACGATACTGGGACGTGGCATGGGGAACGACCCGATCAGCGGTCCAGGAAATTGACCACCCTGTTGGCATATTGGAGCGCACGGTTCATGCGCTGGAAGTTGGCGATCTCCGAGGGGAAACCAGGTCCCATCGATCGGAAGTCGCGGTCGAAACGCTCCTGGGCGAGTGCATACAGGCGCAGGTCCCAGGAATACACTTCACGAAAGGCTCGCATCAAGGATCCGTCCGGCGCGGACCGGTCACGCGACACTGTTCGGTTATGCACTTGGTAGTACACGTGCTTGGGCCAGCTCAACCCCCTTTTCATCATGAACACCGATGCGTCGAATTCCTCCGTAAGCCCCACGTGGTCCATGCGGTACAACCAATCCTTGGCTTTGTGGAAGAGCTCCTCGTTGACCGGGCTCGCCACCTGTGCGTCGGTATCCGGTACCCACATGGCGTCCAAAACCCCGGATAGGTGGCGGACCTGCGGATTGTCCAGACCCATCTTCACGCGATGGTGCAGGAATTCCTCCAAACCGCCCATCTTTTTGACCAATTCGTGGTTCCTGTTCCACGGAGCCCTGCGGATGTAATGGTAGGAGGAAAGGAATTGCTCGAAAGGATCGCGGAGAAAGGTGATGGACCGAATGCCCGGACCGAACTCACCTATTGCGGGCAGCACGCAATGCCCCATGACCAATTGCAGTTCGGCTCTGGCATCCGGTTTCATGGTCTTCAACCGTGCCAGCGAGCCGGTGATGTCCTCCGATGCGGTCCTGAAGGTTCCTGGCTTCCGATACTGCCTCGCCAGTAATGCGAGCATGGTGGATCCGGCCGTTTTGGGTATGTGGACGAAGAAGAGCGGACCGGTTCGCGTTGACATGTGGCAAAGTTATCGGCACTTACGGCTCGACAGGGATCATGAACCCTCGCCTATCGCACGACCTATGTCATGCGGGGTTCACGGGCCGGATCTATATTCGGTGCCAGTATGCGAAGCAACGAGATGGGGGCGTGGAATGCTTGGAACGACAATTCGTCCCCAATGCATGGTGCCTCGGCAAGAGAGGTGGACGGGGAGGCCTCGACACCACCGATCCATGTACTGATCATCAGTTACCATTTCCCTCCGTTGAACGTGATCGCTTCGTTCCGCGCCCAAGCATTCGCTAAGTACCTTCCAGGAAATGGGATCGCCACAACGGTACTAACACTCCAATGGGAAGCGATATCCCAAGGTTCGGACGGGAGAACGCACTTTGCCTGGCAGAAGCAGGGAACGCCTTGTCTGGAGGAACGGTCGGGGAGTACACGAATGATCCGATTACCCAGGGTGCGTACATTGTTTCAACGCTTCATCGATACACTGCTTGGTATCCCGGTGATCAGTTGGCTGACAGCGCTGTTGGGGTTGGCGCTTGGGCGCCCCAATCTGCATACCCTTTATGCCCATATCGCCTTCAAACGCTTTCTGAAGGTCCATCTGAAATCCACCCACTACGATGCCGTGATCGCGATGATGAGTCCCGACGAGCATGTCGCATTGGGTGCGTGGGTAAAGAAACGTTTCGGCACTCCGTTGATCGCGGATTATCGGGATGCTTATGACAATCAGGTCCTGGCCCATCGCCCTTCCGAAAGCCTCGGTTCACGCGTGAAGATCCTATTGAAACGCTGGCACCACCATCGTTGGAATCGCACTAGTGACATGCTGGTAAGTGTCAGCCGACCGCTGCTCTCCCTACTTCAGCAACATACCGGAGTACAGCGTGTGCTTGAGGTACGTAACGGGTTCGACCCGATGTTGGTCGATGCCGATGATGCCTTGATCGACCGGGAGTTCTTCCATATCACTTACGCAGGAATGCTCTATCCGAACCAGGATATCGATCCATTCATCAGAGCCGTCAATTCCTTCCTCGACGAACTTTCCGAAGAAGATGCAAAGTGTGTACGCGTTCGATTCTTCGCACCGCGGAACAAAGTGGCTGAACAGAAATTGACCAATGGGATAAGGTCGACCGTATTGGAAATTAGACCCCGGGTTTCCCGACAGGAAATTGGACATCATATGGGAGCGAGCAGCATATTCCTGATGATGGATTATGGCATGGTCGGCATGTACACCGGAAAATTCATGGAATACATTGGATATCGAAGGAATATCCTGATGGTACCATCGGACCACGACGTAGTCTCGACCATGATACAGGAGGCAAAGCTCGGTTTGCAGACCGATGATTGGAAAGTAGCTTCGGAATTCCTCCTTGCGCGCTTTCAGGAATGGCGAACGCTGGGTCGTCCCTCATTCAAAGGCGACCCCGAGAAGATCGAGGAGGCTTCACGACCTGCACAAGTCAGGATACTCGCGAACGGAATACGATCACTACTTGCAGACGAGGAATTCATTGCTCGTAGCGGAGGCGCTCCTCGGAACCTAAGCTCATGAAGCAATATCCCGGATCCGTGTTCGAGCGTATCGTGTTCCTGAAGAACCAGCTGATAAAACGGAATTCCTTTGCCTGGAACCTCTCCTTCACATCGGGGAGGAGCGTGGTCACAATACTTGCGCAGCTCGTCTTCACCCCGATCATTGTCAAGCTCTACGACCCGGTCGCGTATGGCTCGTTCGGCTTCA
>JBIIYD010000239.1:0-4385 GCA_044347005.1 Flavobacteriales bacterium
TCTGTTCTCCCACGCGCTCCATCACGCGTGCCCGACCGGCCCCATCGCCACCCTGCTGCATGGTCAGGTGCATGCTTTCCACCCATCCGCCCACGAGCACCATGGACAATACCGGCCCCATGTCATCGGCCTGCAGGCGCTCGTAAGCGCGCATGTACACTTCGTTGCTGATCAGTTCCAAGGAATCGCCGCGGGTGAGGTTGGCTTCCAAGCGCACGAATTCGGCATCGGTGAACACCGCGTTCAAGCCTAAGGACTCGGCCAATTTCTTGGTGGTGAGGTAGTAGCGCACCACTTCCACGTTGAGCTTGAAGGTGCTGGCGTAGACCAGGTCGGTGGAATAGATGCCGAAGTTGACGGCGCGGCTTCGCAGGCTTGCATAGCGGTCCGCCTGCGATGCAGGGCTCAGGAAGCGTTTCTCGCCGACACCGTCCAGGGCGCGTACCTGTACGAACAGCTCGTTCGGCGTGGGCATTTGATGCAACACGGCCGTAGCGGTGGTATCACCACTTCCGATGATGAGCGCTGGTTTGTCCTCGGCCGGTGGGGCATCACCGCCGCAAGCGGAGATCAGGAGCAGGGTACAGATCAAGGGGAGGAAGCGTGGTCGCATGGCGCTGGGAGCAAATGGAGGAGGAAGAGGAACACCCCCGTGAACGAGGGCTTGCTACGCAGAACGAAGGAACAGGGTTTTGATCCGCATCGCTTCCGTGGAAGACCACTACTTTTGCGCCGATTTTCAACATCCCCCATGGCAACGAACAGGACCTTCACGATGATCAAGCCCGAGGCAGTGGCCGCCGGGCACGCTGGCAAGATCATCGACATGCTCATCGACAACGGCTTCCGCGTAGTGGCGGTAAAACTCACGCGCCTTTCGCGCCAGGAGGCAGGCACCTTCTACGAAGTACACAAGGAGCGCCCCTTCTACGGCGAGCTGGTGGATTACATGGCCAGCGGACCCATCTATGCCGCCATCCTGGAGAAGGAGAACGCCGTGGAGGACTTCCGCAAGCTGATCGGTGCCACCGACCCCGCCCAGGCCGAAGAAGGCACGATCCGCAAGCGCTTCGCTGAAAGCAAGGCCAAGAACGCCGTTCACGGCAGCGACAGCGACGAGAACGCCGAGATCGAGAGCAACTTCTTCTTCAGCGGAAGGGAGCGGTTCTGAGGTCGGGACAGGTTTTCCAACCTTGGACAGCTATATGGCGTTCTTCCATCTCGTTGGAAGTGTATGGCACGTGCACCTGCCAGAAATACATGGCCCGGTCCCACTTTAATGAGACCGGGCCATACGCTATTGTGCCAGTAGGGCTACCTCACTTTCACCGCACGCTTCACCAGCGGTTCGCCATCCAGCAGCAGTGTCACGTAGTAGATGCCCGGGGCCAGGTGGCTGGTCTGCCACTCCTGTTGGTACTCGCCGGCCTGCATAGCGGCTTCGTGCAAAACCTGCAACTGCTTACCATCGCTGCTGTTCACCAGCAACATGGCGCGGCCACCGCGCTCCAGGGTATAGCGCAGGGTGGTGCGGTCGGTAAAGGGGTTGGGGTCTATGCGCAGCAGGCGTTCGCCCTGCTCGGTGCTCTTCAGGCCCTCATCAGGGTCAAGGGGCAGTTCCGCGCCGGACGCGCGGTTGCAGCAGGTGGCCAGGGCTTGTTCCATCTGGTCCATGCGTTGCCGCATCTCTTGCAGTGCTTCCGATAGTGCTGCATTCTCCGCTTGCGCTTGTTCCAGTGTGCCTTGTTGCTCCTGCATACCTGCCACAAGGATCGGTATCATGCCCGTATAGTTCAAGGAAAGAACGGTCTCTGCCGGATGGGTTTCGTTGCCCAAGCTGTCCATTACGGCCGGTACCAACATATCCTTGACCAACTCCGGAAATGTCTCATGAACTTCCTGCGCCAGGAAGCCCCACTGTTTCACCTCGGGAAGTGTCATGTTCCGATGTGCTTCCACATCAAAGCGGTATGTCTTGGGCCTTAGCCCACCGATCAGGTCCATTGCTGAGGTAATGGGCTCGATGTCGGTCTTCAAGGTGGCGTCCGAAGCAAAGAACTGACCAGCAGTAAGATAGCCCGACCCGGCGATCATCAAATTACCATCGATGTAGCCTGCATAGCCCACTGCGGCATTCGGGATCGTGGCATAGATGCCGTAGTTCGTGGCGCCCTGCAATGCTTTGGCATATACCCCATAGGCCGTTTGCCCCCAGCGCGCACGGAAGTAGCCGCCGTGGTTCAATTTGCAGTTGCCCTCCGTGTCGTTGGTGGCGAACCCTTCGCTCCACACGCCATAGTTGCCCGGATTGCCCGCACTGTTCTGGTCGGTGCCCGGTATGAACGCCCCGTTGGTCACTGCGCGCACATTGATCCCTTGGTTGGTAACCACCGTGGTGCCGTTGCTACAGCTGGCGTTGTGGTGGGTGGCGTAGTTGGTGGTAAGCCCGCCGGAACAGGAGAACGAACCCGCCTGGCGACTGGTGCCTGTGGCGGAAGTGCCCCCGGTACACAAAAAGCTGCCGGCCACTGCACTTCCTGCACCAGCCTGCGTAACCGCATACACCGCGACATCATTACCATTCTCGTTGCCCGAAATATCCAACACGTGGAGCTTCGCCTGCGGATAGGTGGTACCGGCTCCCGTTCCAATACCGATACCCACGTTGCTGTTCCTGCTCGGGCACGTACCCGCAGGTGCAGCATAGGCCGTGCGCACATTATAGGGGCCCACGCTATGTACGTTCCAGTCGCAGTCAGCGCCACCACCGGTGCTGGTAGGTGGCAGGTCCAAGGGGTCCACCCACTTCACTACCCCGCGTTCTCCACTGGATCCAGCGGCATCGTCGACCACCATCACCTTATAGGCACTTGTGGCTTCGCCGCTTGGCTCCGGAAGGTCCCTGATCCGTAGTCGACCATCCAAGATATCAAGCCGTTCCGTTGGATCTCCGACGGTCGTTGGTGCGAAATCTCCGATCCCCACATTCACTTCTACATTGTCCTTTGGCCAAAATCGCATGGCCTCCACGCCTTCCATGGTGGCTGCGCCTTTGGTTGCTGACGAACTGTACTGGGTGGTAAAGACGATCTTGAAGCGGTCGGTGCCCCATGGGCTGCTCTCCGGATTGTCGCTCCACTGAAGCACAAAGTCCGTGTTGTCGTTGGCGTCGTACTTGTGCCCGAGATAACTCTGGTCGCTATTGCCCGTGAAGGTGATGCCATTACGCTGCCAGGGCCTGTAGCCATGTTGCTGGGCATACACCACCGGGTTGAGCAAACCTGTGGCATCATCGATCAAGTGCAGCCGCGTAAAGGGTGCCCGGCTGGCAGCGTTGGTGAATGCATCGGGTTGGCCGCTCAAGAGCAGGAATCCATCACGAGGAACGTTCGTGAATGGTGGTGTTGTCCCCGGGCCCATCGGGCCGGTAACGCTCGGGTTAAGCATCATCCGTTGGATCGCGTCAGTGTACCAGTCGATCGGCTGGTTTGCCCTGGTCTCGATGCGAAGCGGCGCCGTGCTACTTGCATCCGCTCCGAACCACTCGGAGACCCCGGTGACTGTATTGCCATCCGTATCCCATGCCACCTGTGCGCTCGCATGGAGCGTCATGACCAAGGCTGCCAGACAGCCCAAGAATTTCTTCGTTATCATGGTCTTCGTTGTTGTTGTTCAACTGAAGACCGGATCTCTGCTACCGCATCACTACGAAACGAACGTGCCTCATCGTCGCCCCTTCCAAGCGCAAGACGTACTCCCCGGGTGCCCATTGATGCACAGGCACCGTCAGCAGATCCACTGCGCTCCTACCGGCATCCATCAGCCTGCCCATGGCATCGTAAGCCTGCCAAGGCGTACCTGCATCCACGAGCACCTGCACATGATCCACAGCAGGGTTAGGCCATACGGGTGGCCCTTGAGCCACTGGATCGGCAATACCCGTGATGAACTCGCAAGGCTGCCCGCTCGGCCGCACGCACACACCATCTACGAAGTAGTAGGCACCAAACTCATTGTTCGGCGCCAAATGCATCGTATCCGTGAGCGCATTGCTGAAGAAGTTGCCAATCACCATGTACTGGTAGGCGCTATCGGCCACAAAACTGCCGCTCACCAGGGTCCAATTGGCCGTATCACTGATGATGGCCGCCCTATGCAGGTGCGCATAGTTCCGCATTGCGAAGAGCGGCCCATTCAGACCGGTCCAGATGTTCGGCTGCATTGTGAACAGCAAGCCCATGTTACTGCAAGCCCGAGTAGGCGACCAGTAAGTGCCACCAAAGGCCACATTCGTGAAGAAGCTCAGGTCATAGCTCGTTCCGACCATGAGTGGCTCCAAGAGCTGACAGCCCACATACTCACGCGAGTTAACGCCACCTCCTCCA
>JBIIYD010000106.1:0-9369 GCA_044347005.1 Flavobacteriales bacterium
GTTCCAGCTCATCGTGGGCCGGAAATTCAACGAGAGCTTTTCCCTACAGTTGAATCCGGGCTGGGTGCATCGCAACCTGGTGGCTACGGCCGAAGACCCCAATGATGTGTTCCACCTCAGCGGTGCGGGTCGGGTGAAGCTTACCAAGCGGGTGGCCCTGAATGCCGAGTACTTCTATGTACTTCCCGATCAATTGCCGGACCTGTTCCGGAATTCCCTTTCAGCGGGCTTCGACATCGAGACCGGCGGGCACGTGTTCCAGCTGCATATCACCAACAGCACGGCCATGTTCGAACGCGGGTTCATCACCGAGACCATCGGCGACTGGGGCGCTGGCGAGATCCACTTCGGGTTCAACATCTCCCGCGTCTTCACGGTACACAACCCCAAGAAGAAAGAGGTCGCGCCTCAGTGACCGCTGGTAGGGGAGGAAGCGTCGCGCAAGGCTCCTTTCACCAGGAGGAACTCGGTCAGGTTCTCGGGCTCGAGCACGCCCAGTAAACGACCGTCCTGGATAACGGGCAGCAGGGGGAATTGCCCGGCAAGCAGGCTTTGGTAGGCCGTGTTGACGGGCGCGTCCGGAAGGACGGCGGGCGCTTGGGTCGCTTCCAACTGCATCAGCAAGGTGTTCTGTTTGCCTTCGGATAGCGCTTGCACCAGTAGGCGCCGGGTAAGCAAGCCTGCATATCGGCCTTCCGCGTCCACCAGGACAAGATCGTGGTCTCCTCCTGCGAGCAGTTCATCCACTGCCTGCTGGACGGTGGCATCGGTCGCCATGGACCAGAAGCGGGTGCGCATCACGTCCTTCACGCGGATGCTGCGCAAGGCGGACTGTTGCTGGACCATGCGCGCTTCGGAACCGGCCGCGATGAAGATGAACACCCCGATCAAGGCCAGGAAAGGTTGGCTGTCCATAAGGCCATAGACAACGAACCCGATCGCGAAGAACCGACCTACGCCGGAGGCTATGCGGGTGGCCTTTTCGCGTGGCATCCGCATGCTCAGCACCGAGCGAAGGATACGCCCACCGTCCATGGGGAAGGCGGGGATCAGGTTGAAGAGGAACAACATCATGTTGGCGGCGAAGAGGAACAGGAGTACCGCGGTCCAGTCGGTCGCACCAAGGAACATGTCGCTTACCAAGGTGGTAAGGCCCAGTATGGCCATGGCGACGAAGGCGAGGCCTGCGATGACCAGGTTCACCAGCGGCCCGGCCACGGTTATCCAGAATTCCTGCCGGGGCTCTTCAGGCATGCGCTCCAGACTGGCCATGCCGCCGATGGGCAACAGGGTGATGTCGCGGGTGCGCACCCCGAATCGCTGGGCCATCAAGGCATGTCCGAATTCGTGCAGGACCACGCAAAAGAACACGAGCATCACCAGGCCCAGTTCGCCCAGTATGGCTCGCATGTCCTTTCCCTCGGAAAATCCAGTGTACGCGATGTAGGCGACCAGGATGAGGAAGCTCCAATGCACGTACACCTTGATCCCCCGGAAGGAGAAGAGGGAAGCAGAACCCCGCAGGGTAGCGCCTTGGCCGGCCATCTAGTCCGCCGCTTGCTGCAGCACCAACATGGGGATGTGGGTGTGCATGGCCAGCTTGGAGGCCGTGCTCCTGTGGAACAGCGATTCGAACAGGCCGCGTTGCCGGTGCAGCACCACCACCAGATCGGCGCCGCTCTGGTCGGCGATGTCGTGCAGGGCACTGTTCACGTTCTCCCCGCTGATGAAGTGGTGCGAATGGGGTATTGCGCCAAGCAGCGTGTCGTAGGCCGAATCACCTTGCTCGTCCTCGGTACGTTCAGGGTCCACCACGCGAACGATCATGATCTCGGCATGAGACCAGCGCGCGAAATCGAGCAGCACCTTGATGGTCTCCTTGTGCACATGGCCACCATCGTCGGCGAGCACGATGCGCTTCGGTACGCTGTAACGCGCATCCTGCGGCACGGCCAGTACGGGCAGCCCTCCTCGCTTGATCACGTCGGCGGTGTTGCTGCCCATGAGCACTTCCTTCAGGCCTGAAGCCCCCTGTGTACCCATCACCACCAACTCCGGTGGTTCAGGGTCGTTCAAGAACCGGCCGATCACATTGGGCAGGTCGCCGTGCTCGGAGGCGCTTCGGATATCCGCTTTGGCCAGGTCGGGATGCTCGCGCATGCGGGCTACCACGGCTTCCACACCCTCGCGTGATTCCTTGGCCAGCAGATCGTCGATGCTCCACATGGTGCTGGCCGCGCCACGTGGCAGCATGAAGCTGTTCAATACCGTGAACCGGTTGCCCTCGGTTCCATACAAGTGCACGGCGAACAGCGCAGCGTTCAACGAGTTTTCGCTGAAGTCGGTGGGTATCAGTACGTGGGCCATGATGAAAGGGATGTTGGTTGGCGGTAGGTCAGTGACCGCCGTGCTCCTTACCGACCTGTGCCTTGCCGGAGTCGACCAAGGCGTAGCCCGCGAACACCAGAACGATCATGGCGAGGAAGCTGAACATACCGGTCATGTTGCCCACGCCTTCGGTGTTTAGCAGTGCGGATTGGAAAGGGATGACGAGTGCGATCAACCAAAGGATCCTGCCGATGTTCTTTTTCATGGTGCGGGTGTTTGCGTTCTTGGGCTGCCAAAATACGCCGATCGGGCCAAGGACCCCATGACGGTGGACATGGGATCGCTGATGTTCAGCCCCGAGCAAGTTTTTCCAAGGCTTTGGCATTGGATATCCGGATGTCGCGACCGTGTACTTCGATCATGCCTGCTTCCCTCAGATCGCTGAGCGTGCGGATCAGGGATTCGGTCGCCGTACCCACGATCGTGGCCAGGTCCTCCCGGCTGATGCGCAGCCCCAGGTCCTGGTCGGCCCCGGTGCCATAGGTCTCGCGCAACCGGATCAGTGCCTGTGCCACACGCTGGCGCACCGATGCGTAGGCGAGTTCCAGCAGTC
This sequence comes from Flavobacteriales bacterium, assembly GCA_044347005.1. Taxonomy (GTDB): domain Bacteria; phylum Bacteroidota; class Bacteroidia; order Flavobacteriales_F; family PHOS-HE28; genus PHOS-HE28. The sequence continues at coordinate 2,942 of JBIIYD010000106.1, forward strand.
GTTGCTCGTTCTGCTTCACCTCCTTGGTGAGCATCTTGATGAAGCGCAGGCTGACATCGCGGTCCTTGAAGAGCAGGGCCAGCAGGTCCTCGCGCGGTATGACGGCCAGTTCACAATCCTCCAAGGCCTCGGCGCTCTCGTTCACGCGCCCACCCTCCAACACGCTCATATAGCCCAGGAAGTCGCCCACGCCGTAGAGCCCGGTGACGAACTCCTTGCCATCGCTGTTCACCTTGAAAGTGCGCGCTTTGCCGCTGTTGATGAAGTACACGTTGCGCAGTTCATCGGCTTCGTGGAAGATGATCTCCTTGTGGGCAAAGGGCCTCACTTTACGCTCCGCGGTCAGGTCCTTCAAGGCCGCAAGCCCGCGTGCACTTTGCATGAACTGGTCGAGCCCCTCGGCATTGTGGTCGAACCCCTTGCGGAACAGATCGCTGCGTTTCAAACGGCCCTCGATGGCATTGAGCAGTTCGCTTTCTTCGAAAGGTTTGGTGATGTAGTCGTCGGCCCCGAGTTCCATCCCTTTGCGCACATCGCTGCGCTCGGCCTTGGCACTCATGAAGATGAACGGGATCTCGGCCGTTGCCTGATCGCGCCCGAGCAGGTGCAACACGCCGTATCCGTCGAGTTCAGGCATCATGATGTCGCAGAGGATCAGGTCCGGGGCATGCTGCCGCGCCTGTTCAACGCCCTTTTTGCCGTTCTCGGCCTTGATCACATGGTAATTGGCCAACTCCAGGATCTCTGCGGTGTTCTCCCGCATGTCCATATCGTCCTCGATCAATAAGATGGTCTTCATGGGGTATAGCGTTGTGCGAGTTCGGTGGTGAAGGTGGTGCCTTTACCGGGTACACTTTCGAAGCGGATGGTCCCCCCCATCATGTCCAGGTATTTGCGTACGATACTGAGGCCCAGTCCGGTGCCCTGTACCGTAAAGGCGTTGCCGGCCCTGAAGAAGCGCTCGAAGAGGTGCTGCTGGTCCTCCAATGGGATGCCGATACCCTCGTCCTTGACGATGATGGTGACCTGCCCGTCGGCGATCCGGGTCAGCAGTTCGATGCGTTTGTTCTCAGAGCTGTACTTGAGGGCGTTGCTCAGCAGGTTGCTCAGCACATGCGCCAGCATCTGCCGGTCTTGGTGGATCGTTCTTTCAGCACCGCTGTGGTCGTAGTGGATCTCTTGGCCGGACCGGGCAATGCCCCTGAGTTCCTCGATCAGCTCGATGCTCAGGTCGACCAGGTCCACATCGGCCGGGGTACAGGTCACGCGGCCTTGTTCAAGCTTGTCCAGGGACATGAAGTCGTTGAGCATGCCGGTGAGTTCGCGCACCTTGGTGCGGATCTTCTGGGTGTGCTTGGTGATCCGTTCGTCGACTATCGGTTCGGTGTAGCGTCCGATAAGGTCCACGGAGCTCATGATGGTGCTGAGCGGAGTGCGGAATTCATGCGAAGCCATGCTCACGAAGCGCGATTTCAACGCGTTCAATTCTTTTTCGGCCTCGAGTGCTTCGCTGAGCTCGTTTTTGGTGGCCAACAGTTCCAACGTGCGTTGGTCCACGCGCTGCTCCAACTCGGCATTGGTGCGTTGCAGCTCCTTTTCCACCTCCCTGCGTTTGGTCACATCGCTCACCAGGCCCATAACGAACCGTTCATTGTCCACTTCGAAATGGTTCAGGCTCACTTCCACGGGCAAAAGGGTCCCGTCCTTACGGCGGCCCATCAGGTCGAGTCCGGAACCCATGGAACGCTGTACCGGTTTTCCATGGTAGTCCTGACGATGCGCCAGATGGTCCTTCCGCAGGGCTTCAGGGATTAGCACCTCGATGGGTTCACCGATCAGCTCGTCACCGGAGTACCCGAACAGGGACGAGAGTCTTGGGTTCTGCAGGCGTATGACCCCGGATCTGTCCACCACCACCAGGCCTTCGGCGGCCGATGCGAAGAGCATGGCGCAGATCCGTGAAACCTGCTCCTCTGGGAAACGTGACATCATGATGTGCCCGAAAGATAGGCCTATCGGAGTTAGGCGGCCGGTGGACCGGCCACGGAACTATCCGTGCGCGTACCTCCTGAACCCTCGTCGTACACGGTCCATTTGTTCAATGGTCGTGCATACAGGTTGAGGGTGATGCTGCGTTCGTCGGTGTGGTTGATATACCTGTGGATGCTTCGCCCTTTGCGCAGGGTAGAGACGGAACCCGTGTCCAATAAGGCACTGCTGACCTTGCGGATGCTGCCGTTGGGAGCGAGTTCGAAGCGCTCTTCCACCACGGACCCCACCACCGGATGCACCCAGGCTTGTTCCGTATCGTAATCATGGATGCTGGTGCGCTGTCCTGGCTCATAGCAGATCAAGAGCAACTCGAACCCTTCCGTGCGAACGATGCAATTCCGGGTGTAATGCTTGTCGTTCCAGCTACAGAAACCCTGGAGGTCATCGAATGGGATATCCACCCGGTCCATGATCGACAAATAGCCGCCTTCTCCGGGCCCCTTAAGCAGGGTCCTCACCAAGTCCTCCATGCTATGGATGTCAAGGCTGGACATGGTCGCGATATCCTTCGATCAAGCAGCTGCGTGGTTCACGCTGCTGCCCCATCGGTCACGTGTGTTGGAGACTTGGGCCATTCGACGGGTTCGGTAGCAAGAGGCATGGTGTATCGGCTTCAGTCGATGCGGAGTGTGATCACCGGTACCGGAGCGTGGTTCACCACGGTTTCGGCAACGCTGCTGTTCATGAAGCCCTGCAGGCCTGTTCGTCCATGCGTGGGCATGGCGATCATGTCCATGCCTTCGCGCCTTGCGAACGCGATCACGCCTTCGGCTACCGAATAATGGTCGCACACATGCACCAGCACGGAGGGGTCCAAGTGCTTGGAGATGTTCCGGAGCTGCTCCAAGGCGCTGTCCGTATCCATGAAACGGTTCGCCGTGTTCACATATACCAAGTGGATACGGGTGCGCTCGCCTTGTACGGGATCCAGCAGTTTGGGGAGGATCTTCTTCCAGCCCGATGCCAGCGGGTCCACGCACACCGCGATGTTCGCCACCTTGGTCGGGGCGGCCGAATGCAGTGTCAATACCGGCATGGGCGCCATGCGCACCACGCGTTGCGTATTGCTGCCGATGAAGGCTTCCTTGAGCGCTCCTGCTCCCCGTGTACCCATAACGATCAGATCGGCCTTGCGGCTTTGGGCAAGCCTTACGATATCCTGCCAAGCGCTGTTCGGCGCCAGTTCATAAGTCCCATCGACCTTCTTCCGCGCCATCCGCTTCACGATGTCCTCGAGCGATTGGCGTGCATGACCGACGCGCTCGCGCACTTCGGGGTACAACGCGTGTTGTTCGCGTTGCGGCTTGGTGGCCAATGAGGCGCTCGAGAAGTGGCCTTGCTGCCATGTGTCGGGCACGTCGATCGAATGTACCAGGTGCACTGGGCAACCCTGTTGCACGGCAATGCGTGTGGCAAGGTCCACGGCATGCGTTGCAGGCACGCTGAAGTCGGTGGGTACGAGGATCTGTTTCATGCAGGTTTCGGGTGGTCCGATTTTCCGGGGATGGTGCTGGATCGGTTGTGGGTATCACATCCACTTGGCCACCCACCGATGGAACTCGCCCTTGAGCTCCATATAGAGCTTGTCGAAGGTTTCCATGCGGTCGCGCAGGTCGGTGTGGTCGGCGAAGTGCTTGTGGTCGATGGCGATCGGGTGGTCCTTGGCTTCCTTCTCCAGCATGTTCTCATGCTGCTTGATGTCGTGGCGCAGTACGTCGATCACTTCGCGCTGGCGGATGTACTGGTTCTGGAAATGCTCCAATTCGGCAAGGACGTCCGTGCCGTTGTTGCGGCGGACGATATCCTCCATCCTGTGTTCCAGGATGCCGATCTCCTCCTTGCGGAATTGCAGGTTGTTCAACCACATCATATGCTCATGATGAAGGTCTCCGATATACTTGGTGGCCGTTGCTTTGGTCTGGGTGCTCATGGTGTTTTATGGCCCGTTGAAGGTCATGGGCCAAGCGCGAAATTGCCGAGTGTCGAAGGATCCAGGAATGACGATCCTCATGCCGTCTAAAGAAGTACCCGTTTCGGCTCCGCTCCGCTGACTTAGCTTCGCACACATGCCGCGCATCATCGCCATCGACCACGGTTCCAAGCGGGTGGGACTGGCGGTTACGGATCCCTTGGGGATCATCGCCACCGCTTTGGATACAGTGCCCGAACGGGAACTGATCGCCTACCTGCAACATTATTCAACAAGGGAGGACGTGGAAGGCTTCGTGGTCGGCCTGCCGGCCAACCTCAACGGAACACCCACCGATGCCACTGCCAGTGTGCAAGCATTCATTGCTCGGTTGAAGAAAGCATTCCCGGGAAAGTGGGTGGATACGGTGGATGAACGTTTCACCAGTAAAATGGCCCGACAAACCCTGCTTGCGAGTGGGGTGGGGCGCATGGCCAGGCGCGACAAAGGGGCTTTGGACCGCATCAGTGCCACGATCATCCTGCAGGGTTGGATGGAGCGTGGCCGCCACGGCAAGTGAGCCCGCAATTTTCGGATAGCTCGGAAAACCTCGGACGATCGCAAGCGTTCATAGCGAGCATCCTTGCCTTCGGCACTGCGTAAGGGTTTTCTTCGAAGTACCCTGGCGTCTTGGCCCTTCCCAGTGCGTTTCCATCCCAAGCATGTCCGGATGCGCAGTTCATCAAGCCATTGCCGGGTCCGACGGTGACCGCACCGAATTGCTGCCACCATCGGATGCATGGCCGCCATAGGGATGAAAGGGCCGTGGTGCTATTTCGAGCTTTCTTCTGGATGAGCGGTTTCAAGCGATACGCTCCAAGCGAATGAAGAACCTTCTCGCACTGCTACCGCCGGTGCTCATCCGCCCACCTTCTTTGCGATCATGGTCAAGGACCGAGGCAAGCGCCGGATTAAGGATACGATGCTCTTTTCAGGGACGCATTTCCATCTCTTCGGCCAAAGTCCGGCCTGCATATCCTTCCTTCACCGGCACCAGGCTCATGGCATATTCGCTCAATGCGGTGATCGTCAGGCTGGGGTTCACGCCCAGGTTGGCAGGGATGATGGAGCCGTCGAGAATGCGCAGCTCAGGGTACCCGAAGGCTTCGAACCGCTCGTTGATCATGCCGTTGGCCGCATCGGTGCCCATCGGGCAACCGCCCAGGATGTGTGCGGTGCTGCTCATGTTGAACAGTACTTCGGTGGTGGCGTTCATTGCCACGCCCTTGGTCTTCTTGGCATAGCGGTGCATCACCTCCTGTCCCACGCTGATGTATGCGGGCACACGGTGGTCATGCCCATCCTTGACACGCAGCCCACCGAACAGGCCTTTTTTCCAGCGCATGGTGACCGCGTTGTCCAGGTTCTGCATCACCAACAGGATGATGGAGTGCCTGCCGAAGTCGCGCCGCAGTACCTGTAGGGTCTTCAGCGGGCGACTCACCGTGTTCCATAGCATTTTCGCGGTGCGCAGCAGCGGAGGCCCATCGCCTGCCGCCATGGTCGAGAGCAGGGCCATGGCACCGGATCCGTCGCTGTATTTCACCAGTTCGATGTGTGTGTGCTCATCGGGTTCGAACACCCTGCTGATGGCCACACCATGGTTCATTTTTTCCGGGATGCCCGATATCCCGCACAGGGATTCGCTGTTGGTGCGCAGGTTGCTGCCCAGCATCTCGGAAAGCTTGGGCAGGGTTCCCAGCTCGTGCTTCTGCTGTAACAGCAGGCGCAAGGTGCCCAGAACACCCGCCGACACCACCAGTCCTTTCGATCGGTATACGCGCCCAAGGCCACCGCCCCATGCGGTCGAACTACGGGTGTGGATGTGGTAGATGCCGTCGATGTGCTCGATCCGCACCACCTTGGTTTCCGGCTCGATCCGTGCACCATAGCGTTCCGCGAACCAGAGGTAGTTCTTGTCCAGTGTGTTCTTCGCATTGTAGCGGCAGCCCACCATGCATCCCGCGCATTCCACACAGCCCTTGCGTTCGGGGCCAAGGCCTTTGAAGTAGGGGTCCGTTGCCTTGTTGGGGTCGCCTAGGTACACACCGATGTGGTCCACCGGTTTGTAGGTCCCGGCCTTCCCCATGTCCCGGGCGATCTCGGCCATCACCTTGTCCTCCGGCCCTTCCTTGTCGTATGCCGTGCTGCCCAGCATGGTCCGGGCGGTCGCGTAGAAGGGGGCCAGGCGTGCTTTCCAATCGCCCAAGTGCGCCCATGCCGCATTGCGGAAGAAAGCATCCCCGGGCATCATGTGCGTGTTGGCGTAAATGAGGCTGCCTCCGCCCACGCCCGCTCCGCTCAGGATCATGATGCGGTTGAGGATGTCGATGCGCTGCGGACCGAAGCAACGCAACAGCGGCGCCCACAGGAATTTGCGCACGTTCCAGTTCGTTCGAGGAAAGTC
>JBIIYD010000219.1:0-5029 GCA_044347005.1 Flavobacteriales bacterium
CCAGTACGCTGTAGCCTTTTTCCGCAAGGCGCATCGCCGACACACTGCCCCCGAATCCCGAACCGATCACGATGTGATCGAGGATCGTGTCCGATGGGGTGGGCTTGGAAGTCATGGTCTTTCGCAGCGCTTGGAAAAGTACACCACGGGCTGCATGTACAACACGAACTCAACGTCCATCGTTCACGATCGAACTTGTAAAAGCAAAGGGGCCATCCAGCATCGAGACAGCCCCTTCGCCGAAGTTCTGGTGGACCTTATCGCGCGATCACCAAGTAATGCGTCCAGCTCTTTGTGACCATAGTGATGCTCACCCCGTGAACACTGGTCGAGAGAACAAGGGTGCAGCACCGTGGAAGCTTGATCGACTCCGGCGACAGTTCGATGCCGCCATCCAGGGTCCGCATCCTATGTATCGGTTACACATCGGAGGTGCGATCAATGGCAGATGAGGCTTCTCGCATCGGGTAAGCATTACTGCACCACCCGCAACGCGATCAGGCCCTTGGCGGTGGCCAATTGGATGATGTAGGTACCCGGCTGCTGGCTGCCCATGGGGATCCGGAGCCGTTCACCTTGGATAGGCGATGTGCCTGAGGAAACGGACCTGCCGGAGGCATCGAAGACCTCCCAACTCTTGACCGCGATCCCGATGACCTGCACCAGATGGCTTCCATCGGCTTCTTGTCCCAACCAGCGGACCGATCCGGTGCCTTCGGATTCTTCGATGCCGAGGCATGGGTCGACCACAACGGTCACCGTTGCAGTGGCGTCCGGGCACGCTAAGGCCGTACCTGCAACGGTGTAGGAATAGGCACCGCCCACCATGGTGGTCGGGTCGAACAAGCCGTTGGTGACCGCACTGGGGCCGCTCCATGTGCCACCTGTTTGAGCATCGGTGCCCAGCAGGTCGAACATGTTCGCAGGCTGAGCCGTGTTGCAGATCGTGAGCGTGGCATCGCTACCTGCATTCGGCTCGTCGGGTGAAACGAGCAGTGCGGTACTGAAGGTGAATGCGCCGGAAGAAAGGCATTCGAGACGGCACCGGAACCAGGTCGGCACGGTCACGGTGGCGTTGTAAGTTGGAGCAGTGCCTCCGGTGGGGCTGTAGTTGGCGTCCACATCACCGGTGGTGCTGGCCTGCCAGTCATAGCTTATTCCCGGCAGTGCTGGGAGGGGCAGGTTCTCAAGTCCAAGTGTCGCAGGACCGCAAGCCACGGAAGGCCCGGTGGTTGCTCCAGGTTCGGGCAATACACAGTAAGTGATCACTACTCGTCCTGCTCCGCCCGCTCCACCGCTCCTGTTGCCGGCGCCATCCTCACCGGATTTTGCACCGCCTCCGCCGCCGCCAGGAGCACTTCCTGCCGAGCCGTTGTTCGCGAGGTAGGCACCGCCGTTGCCGCCATTGCCACCTCCGCTGGTGCCGCCTGCCCCACCCGAACCCGCGCCTGCGTTGATCGTTGAACCGGCTGTACCGCCATTATCGCCTTGGCCGTTGGTGCCTGCGCTGCCGCCGCCGCCGCCGCCGCCGCCGAATCCGCCGCCTCCGCCACTGCCTCCATTGTTCACCACATCGCCGATGCAATTGCCGCCCGATCCACCATTGTTGGCGACACCACCATTATTCCCCCCAGCTGTGGTTCCCGCACCACCGCCAACACTCAGTGCAACGGTGATACCGTTATAAACAACAAGGCTGTTTCCGCCCGGGTTGCCTGAATTCGCACTGACACCGTTACCGCCGACGCCTACAGTGATCGTAACCGTTTGACCGGGTACCACGGAGAGTGTATTCAGCCTGGCATAGGCACCTCCACCTCCACCTTTCCCCGTCGAGTTGTTCGCTGTTGCGGCACCACCTCCGGAACCACCGCCTCCCCAGCATTCTATCTGGATGGCGGTTACACCGGCAGGAATGGTATACGTGCCAGATGTCGCGGTCCAGGGCGAAGGTCCGAACTGAGCGGTCGCCGATCCCGCGAAAAGGATGAACAGAGAAGCAGCAAGTGTGATGGGTTTTTTCATGGGTCGATCATTATCCGTCCATGGTCGTTGATCAGGTCGGTCGGTTTTTATTCGGTACTACGGAAACTTGATTGCCGGATGCCTTGGTCCCGCGCGAATGATCAAGGATAAGCCGGTGGCAGGTCTTCATCAAGTAGTTGTTCTTCAAAGGGACGAATGGTTCGTCCGAACACGAGCCCTAGTGTGACACCCGTAAAGCGACCATGCCGCTGTGCGTGGCCAGTTGGATGACATAGATCCCCGGCGTTTGCTTGCCCAATGGGATCCGCAGCAGTTCTTCACGGATGGGCGATATGCCCGAAGAGACCGACCTGCCTGCTGAGTCGAACACCTCCCAGCCTACGACATTGATACCGCTCACTCGCACAAGGTGACCGCCATCGGCATCCTGTCCCAACCAACGTATGCCACCAGCCTGGGTCGATTCGCCAACACCAAGGCAGGGGTCGACCTCCACGGTGACCGTTGCGATGGCGTTCGGGCAGGGTGCAGTTCCTGGTACAGTGTAGGTATAGCCCCCGGCCACCATGGTCGTCGGGTCGAACGAGTTGGCGACCACCGGGCTCGGACCGCTCCAAGTGCCTCCTGTTTGGGCATCCCCGCCGAGCAAGGCGAACCTGTTGGTCGGGTCGGCGGTGGAGCATACGGTCAAGGATGCGTCGTTACCGGCGTTCGGCACATCAGGTGTCACGAGCAGCGCGTTACTGTAGGTGAAGAGCCCGGTGCCAGGGCATTCCACGCGACAGCGGAACCAGGTGGGTTCGGTCACCGGTGCACTGAATGTTGCGGCAGAGCCACCGACGATAATGTAGTTCGCATCCACATCTCCCTGGGTGCTGGACTCCCAGCTGTAGAAGACTCCCGCCACTTGGGCATTCTCAATGCCGAGTTCCGCCGGAACGCACGCCACCTCGGTCGGGCCTGTGGTCGCACCGGGATCTGGCGCGGTCACCGTCACTTGCACGGGCGTGCTGTTCACGGGATTGCCGCTCAAGCTTACTGCGCAGCGGTACCAGGTGGTCGCGGCAGGAGTGGCCGTGTACGTGGATGCTGTAGCACCACCGATATCCGTCCATGTCGCATTATCAGGACTGCTTTGCCATTGGTAAGTGAAACCGGTGCCCGGGTTCTGCAGGCTCAACGCCGTTGTGCCGCACATAAGGGTGCTCAACGATGCAAGCGTATTTCCGGGCGTCGGTTCCAGGATCCATCCGATCTGCACCATGGGCCGCAAGAATTCGTTCGTAGTGGCGAACGCATCCGTGTTGCTGCATATCCCACTTGTTGAGCTGCCGATCAACCAGCGGCTGCGCACACCGACCGTGGTGGAAAGGTTCGTGGTGCGTTGGACACGTGCGTGCGTGTTCGTGTTGTTCCCGTTGGTGGTCGCGTTGTTGTAGCAGGCTTGTACGATCAGGTTGCTGGTGGTACCACCCGGCCATACGTAAGGCGCAGCGAACGTGGTATGCTTCCATCCCGTAGCGCCCACGTTGAGCGTCGCCGGAGCGGAGCTTGCCACTTCAGGCGTAGAAACCCAGGATCCCAATGGGCTGGTGCTCGCCGGGTTGTTGTTCGAGAACAAGGTGACCTGCCAGTTGCTCAGGTTCTGCACATTGCCTCCCGAGCTTGCAGCTTGTGTGATGTTGAAACCGACGGAAACGATCTGGGCATTGGAGGGAATGCCCGCATCGAGCAACTCCTGCCCACGGATGATGTACTGCTGCCGTGTACCTCGAGTTGTATTGTCGATTGACGCGTAGGGATTTGGACCAGCGCCTGCCGCCGATTGGGTTCCGGCGTTCCCTACCGTGGTATAGGTCTGTCCTGAACTGTTCAGCGCCGTAGCAACGAACAAGGCAGGGACCAGGAAGCGGCGCACAAGGGTGCGAAGGGATGTGATCGCGGTGCACTGTTGTTGCATTGCAGCGATTGGTAGTTGATCGGGTTGCATCCGTAGTTCCATGCCGGATACCTCTGGTAAGATAGGGAACCGGTGGCCGGACAAAGGCTCCGGTGAGTGATCGTTGCGATGCAGGCTATCCGGGGGGCGTTCATAGTGCTTGAAATGCCCACTTTCGTTTTTCCTCACCCTCAGAACTGGAAGTAGATGAACGGCACCATCTCCGCCGTCACCGTCTGGTACACGGCGAACACCACCAGCACGCACACCAGGGCCATGGCCCAGAGCGGCAAAGCGGCAAAGCGTTCGCGGTACCACTGTTTGGTGCGTTCCGGGAGCCAGTGGATGATGAAGCCGAAAAGCATCATGGCGAACACGCTCCGGAAGCCCCAGAGTATATCGCCCGCCAGGTTCCAGCCGAAGTCGTTGGCGATCTGGCCGAGCATATCGTTCACCGCCTGCAGGGAGGAGCCGCGGAACCAGAAGCGGGTGAAGGAGATGAAGGTGAAGGTGAGCGCTACAGCTTGGAAGTGTGCGAACCAGTGTGTGCTCTTTCCCCACGGGCTGATGCGCGACCATCCCTTGTACACCAACAGACCCAGTCCATTGAGCCCTCCCCAGATCAGGAACATCCAGCTGGCTCCATGCCACAACCCGCCTATGAGCATGGTGAGCATCAGGTTGATGTTGGTCGTAAGCAACGGGTTCAGTGGTGGCCAGGCCCGGCCCAGCAAGGTCGCCAGGGCGATGATGCCGAGGTAGACCACCGGCAGCCAGATCCAGCCGGTGAGCAGCACGAGCAGCAGGCCGAGTACCCCGAGCATGATCCACGAGAAGGTCGATCCGCCGCGGTTGCCACCCATTGGTATGTAGAGGTAGTCGCGTAGCCAGGTGCTCAGGCTCATGTGCCATCGTTTCCAGAACTCGGCCGTGCTCCGGGCCTTGTAAGGGCTGTTGAAGTTCACGGGCAGGGTGAAGCCCATGAGCATCGCCACACCGATCGCGATGTCCGTGTATCCGCTGAAGTCCGCATACACCTGCAGGGAGTAGCCGAAGATGGCCATCACGTTCTCGAATCCCGTGAACCGTAGCGGGTCCGCGAAC
>JBIIYD010000240.1:0-4333 GCA_044347005.1 Flavobacteriales bacterium
GGCATCCACCGTTTCGCTGAACGCGAATCGCATGGGGCGGTAGTCACAGTGACTGCCTTCCGCGTGGCAATGCGCACAATTCATGTCCAGGTAGGATCGGACCCGGTCGTTGAGATCTGCGCTCTGATCGTCCCAGCGCACTGTGGATACGATGTTGGCCGGCGCACCAGCGGCCAGGTATCCCACCTGCTCCCACTTATCGAGTTGGTCCATGGCGCCATCGGCATAGGCATAGATCATCTTCAAATGCTGCGGCTTCGGACCGATCGGTATCGGGCGGGAGTCCTTTTTGTGGCAGGTCAGGCATTCCGCACCCGAAGGGATCCGGAAATCAACCTGCCGGGTAACGTCGTTCGCATCGATCCACGTGATCGCCGTGGTGCTGCCGTTCAGGTCGAGGTAGGCCTCGGTCTGTTCGGTGTTCCATACATATTCGGCAAAGGACCACTCACCGTTCAGCTTGTACAGGATCCGGGTCTCCACGATCCTGCGCGCGTCCTGCGGCTGTACCCTGTCGTAGTAGAAGTTCTTGATCAATACGCTGCCGTCGGGGAAATCCAGCAGGCTATGGTCATCGACGTAGGTGGCCTTCACGCCCGGCATCATCCAAACGAAACGTGCCTTCTTGGCATAATCGCTGAACAGCGGCGTGATCACCGAGTAAGGAAGCACACCTTGCACGGGTACCAGATCGGCCATGGCACCTTGGAAGAAATTGTACTCGGACAGCGTCTGGTAGGGCACGGCCGCAGGATCGAAAACGACCGGCGAGCCCCCCGGTGCAGGCATCGGGGGTATCGGTCCGGGATCCTCCTCACGGCAAGAAAAGAACACGGCCATGACGAAGCCGAGGAACAGCAAAACCCGGTGCTTGTATGTGGGACCCATTGGCAAGTTGCCGAAGCTAGCACCTTGACCGTGTTGCAGCAACGATAGTTGCTTGAGCGGATCGGTAAATTATTGCATCCCTGAGCCCGGAACCGGCACGGCCCTTCACCGAACCGGCCTTGGCTGTGGCCGCGTGCTAACTTGCCCCCATGCCAGATACCATTGAACAAGGCGGAGTATACAAGGACGACTCCACCACGGACGATAAACGCCTTTTCCTGCTCGACGCCTATGCCCTCATCTACCGGGCCTACTTCAGCTTCATCAAGGCCCCCCGGATCAACAGCCAGCGCCTCAATACCAGTGCGGCCTTCGGTTTCACCCTCACGCTGCTCGACCTGATCAGGCGGGAAAAGCCCACCCACATCGCCGTGGTGTTCGATACCGCCGCGCCTACCGATCGGCACATCGAGCACGTGGAATACAAGGCCAATCGCCAGGAGATGCCCGACGACATCCGGAGCAATATCCCCTATATCCGCCGCATCATCGAAGCCTTCAACATCCCTGTGATCGAGAGCGACGGCTACGAGGCCGACGATGTGATCGGGACCCTGGCCAAAAAGGCCGAAAAGGAAGGTTACACCACCTTCATGGTCACCCCGGACAAGGATTTCGGGCAGTTGGTCACCGACAAGATCCTGATGTACAAACCGGGCCGCGCTGGAGCGCCACCGGAAGTTCTGGGCATCAAGGAGATATGTGCACGCTGGGGCCTTGAGAACACCGACCAGGTGCGCGATATCCTGGGCCTGATGGGCGATGCCGTGGACAACATCCCCGGCATCCCCGGTGTGGGGGAGAAGACCGCCATGAAACTGGTGGAGGAATATGGCAGCTTGGAAGAGGTGATCGCGCGTGCCGGCGAGATCAAGGGCAAGCTGGGGGAGCGGATCCTTGAGCACAAGGAGCAAGGGGTGCTCTCCAAGCGCCTCGCCACCATCCTGATCGATGCGCCGGTGGACATCGACCATGCCGCCCTGCATCTGGACCCTCCCGACAAAGAGAAGATCCTGGAGGTCTTCAGCGAATTGGAGTTCCGCAACCTGCTGAAGACGGTGCTCGGCGAGGAGGCGCAAGTGCAAGCCCCTTCGGCCCCTGCCAAGCGTGTGAAGAACATGGACCAAATGGACATGTTCGGCGGGGAACCGGCAGAAGATGGGGGCGATGCGGCCACTGCGCACAGCAGCCTGGCCACCATCGGGACCACTGCGCATGAATACCGGATCGCGGCCACGCCGGACGAGCAGCTCGAATTGGCCAAGATGCTCGCGGGCCTGGAGCGCTTCTGTTTCGACACCGAGACCACCAGCATCGATGAGCGCAAGGCGGAATTGGTCGGCCTCTCCTTCAGCTGGAAAGCCCATGAAGGCTGGTATGTGCCGGTGCCCCAGGAGCGCGAAGAAGCGTTGACCGTGACGGCGCGCTTCAAGGCCGTGCTGGAGAATGCCATCATCGGGAAGGTGGGCCAGAACATCAAGTACGACCTCATCGTGCTGGAGAATTACGGCATCCACCTGGCCGGGCCGCAATTCGATACCATGCTGGCCCACTACCTCCTGCAACCGGAGTTGCGGCACGGGATGGACTACATGGCCGAAACGGTGCTGGGCTATCGGCCCGTCAGCATCACCGCGCTGATCGGCCCGAAAGGGAAAGGCCAGAAGAACATGCGCGATGTTCCTGTGGAACAGGTGGCCGAATACGCGACCGAGGATGCGGACATCACCTGGCAGCTCTATGAAGCCTTTGCACCCAAGCTGAAGGCCGACGGATTGGAGGAGCTTTTCGCGGGCATGGAAATGCCGTTGGTGCGCGTGCTGGCCGATATGGAGATGGAAGGTATCCGCCTGGACGTGGAGGCATTGAAGGCCTTCAGCGAGGAACTGGGCAAGGACATCCTTCGCCTACAGGAAGAGATCCGCGAGGCTTGCGGTGGCATCGCGTTCAACATCGATTCGCCGAAACAGCTGGGCGATGTGCTCTTCGAAACGCTCAAGATCGGTGGCGAAAAGCCGAAGAAGACCAAGACCGGCCAGTACCAGACCAGCGAGGACGTCCTGGCCGAACTTGCGCAAGCCCATCCGGTGGTGCCGATGATCCTGGACTACCGAAGCCTGCGCAAACTGAAGGGCACCTACGTGGATACCCTGCCCACCATGGTAGATGCTGCTACGGGGCGCGTACACACCAACTACCGGCAAGCCGTGGCGGCAACGGGCCGTTTGAGCAGCGATGACCCCAACCTGCAGAACATCCCCATCCGCACGGAAAAGGGACGCGAGATCCGCAAAGCCTTCGTGCCGCGCGACCAGGACCACCTGTTGCTGAGCGCCGACTACAGCCAGATCGAACTGCGCGTGATCGCCCACATGAGCGGCGACCACAACATGCAGGAGGCGTTCCGCCACGGACTGGACATCCACGCCGCAACGGCCGCCAAGGTCTTCAATGTGGACATCGCCGAGGTTACGCGTGATCAGCGCTCGCGTGCCAAGGCCGTGAACTTCGGCATCGCCTACGGCCAGGGTGCTTTTGGACTGAGCCAGAACCTGGGCATCCCGCGTGGTGAGGCCAAACAGATCATCGACGACTACTTCGCCCAATTCCCGGGTGTACGGGGCTACATGGACGAACAGATCGAGTTCGCCCGCCAGAACGGGTTCGTAAAGACCCTGCTGGGGCGGCGGCGCTACCTGCCGGACATCACCAGCGCCAACCAGACCGTGCGTGCCGCCGCCGAACGGGTGGCCATCAACGCCCCCATGCAGGGCACGGCCGCCGACATCATCAAGCTGGCCATGGTGCGGATACACGAGCGGATCGCGCAGGAAGGCCTTCGGAGCCGGTTGTTGCTCCAGGTGCATGACGAATTGGTGTTCGACGTGCAACTAACGGAGGTCGATGCCGTACAACGGCTGGTCCGAGAGCTGATGGAAGGCGCGATCAAGCTGGAGGTCCCTCTCGTTGTTGACATGAACATGGGGAAAAACTGGCTCGAAGCCCACTGACGAGCCCCTCTTTGTACAGGCATCTTTACAGCACTCTCCCTCCTAACCGTCCCACCCCACCGATGACATCCATTCGAACCTTGAAATGGCCGATCCTGCTGGTCTGCATCTCCTTCCTTGCCGCATGCGGTGGTGGTGGAACAGAACCGGAGGACGTACTTGATGGCACGGCCGTGAGCGACAGCACACAGGATTCCCGTTTGCGCAAGACCCGGAACATCTTCTACAACGTGCCTTCCCCCATGGAGACGGCGGCTTTGCTGAAGAAGGCGGGAGCGCAATACAACGCCGAGATCCTGAACGATGTTAAGAACGTGGACCGCTACACGTCCGCCAGCAAACAGGCACTGAACCTGGGTGTCTACGGCGCGGACCTGAGCTATGCCAGTGTCTTCAACCAGACGCAGGAAAGCATGTTCTATACCTCCTGCTCC
>JBIIYD010000241.1:0-4324 GCA_044347005.1 Flavobacteriales bacterium
GGGGTTGGGGGGGGGGGGGGGGGGGGGGCATATACAGGATGAGCCTTTATCGGATCTTCATCCGGGCCACGACCAATTTCTGATCATCCGTTCTTCTGATCTACCCCTGCTACCTTCGCGGTCCTGTAGACAGACCACACATGTTCGAGAACCTCAGCGATAAGCTCGAAAGAGCATTCAAAGTCCTCAAAGGCCAGGGCCAGATCACGGAGATCAACGTGGCGGAGACCATGAAGGAGGTACGCCGCGCCCTGTTGGACGCCGACGTGAACTTCAAGACCGCCAAGGATTTCACCGACCGCGTGAAGGCCAAGGCGCTGGGCAGCAATGTGCTGACGGCCGTGAGCCCCGGCCAGCTGCTGATCAAGATCGCGCACGACGAGCTGGCCGAGCTGATGGGAGGCCGCAATGCGGGCATCAACCTGGGCGGCAACCCCACGGTGATCCTGATGAGCGGCCTGCAAGGTTCGGGTAAGACCACCTTCAGCGGCAAGCTGAGCGCCTACCTGCGCAAGAAGGGCAAGAAACCGCTGCTCGTGGCCTGCGATGTGTACCGCCCGGCCGCCATAGACCAGCTGGAAACACTGGGCAAGCAGTTGGACGTAACGGTGTTCAGCGACCGGGAGAACAAGGACCCGGTGAGCATCGCGAAGAAAGGTGTGGAGTACGCCAAGATCCACGGCTTCACGGCCGTGATCATCGATACCGCCGGCCGCCTGGCGATAGACGAGGCGATGATGGACGAGATCGCCCGCGTGAAGAAGGCGATCCAGCCCCAGGAGACGCTCTTCGTAGTGGACGCCATGACCGGCCAGGATGCCGTGAACACCGCCAAGGCCTTCAACGAGCGCCTGGACATTGACGGTGTGGTGCTGACCAAGTTGGACGGCGACACGCGCGGTGGTGCGGCGCTGACCATTCGCAGTGTAGTGGACAAGCCGATCAAGTTCATCGGCACGGGCGAGAAGATGGAGGCCATCGACGAGTTCCACCCGGACCGCATGGCCGGCCGCATCCTGGGCATGGGCGACGTGGTGAGCCTGGTGGAACGCGCTCAGGAGCAGTTCGACGAGGAGCAGGCACGTGCCCTGCAGAAGAAGATCGCCAAGGACCAGTTCGGCTTCGATGATTTCCTGGACCAGATCCAGCAGATCAAGAAGATGGGCAACATGAAGGACCTGATGGGCATGATCCCCGGTGTGGGCAAGGCCATGAAGAACCTGGACATCCCGGACGATGCCTTCAAGCACATCGAGGCGATCATCCGCAGCATGACGCCCGAGGAGCGCCATAACCCCGCACTGATCAACGGCAGCCGCCGCCAGCGCATCGCCAAGGGCAGCGGCCGCGACATCCCCGAGGTGAACAAGCTGATGAAGCAGTTCGACGAGACCCGGAAGATGATGAAGATGATGGGCGACAAGACCAAGATGCAGAACATGATGCGCCAGATGCAGGCCGCTCAAGGCATGCGCCGCTAGGCACAGGCATTGGGTGGCCGGTAGGGGCGACACATTTGTCGCCCGCAATTGCGGAACCGGAGAATGACATCAACCATTCCATCAGGCATGAAGAAGTTCATTGCGATGTTGGCCCTGGCTATGGTTGCGCACGCAGCCTCGGCGCAAGTAGTGATGCACGGCTACATATGCATAAGCACCATTGGGCAAGCATTTACATCACCTCAGCGTCGGTTGACGAAAAGGTCATCGTTCCACCGAAAGAGGAACGTTAGGGGATCACCTCGATGCACAGGGCAGCGATGACGGTAGTTCAGGAGTACGAGGCAAGCGGTTGGGAGCTTTTCAGTTTTGACGCTTAACAACGGGAAACGGAGACTACGGCAAGAACGATATGGATCATGCGCAAGCCGAAGCAGTGAACATGCTCATAGCTCTTCGAGGAGACGCGGAAGATCACGGATGATGGGTGACGAGACGAAAGTCGATAGGTCTGTCCAATTCGGCAATGAGCATCCATGTTGACCTGAAACGTCTTGTGGTTGTTTGTACGTATATAAGTTGTAAATTTGCCGTATAAACATTCCCGCGCCATGGACGCCAAGATCACCCTAAGCTTTGATGCAGCTGTGGCCGATAAGGCCAAGGCATTCGCCGAAGCCAACAACATCAGCCTGTCGCGCTTGGTGGAGTTCATGCTCAGCAAGGTTACCGATAAGCGCTACCGCAGCATCGATGAGCTTCCGGTAAGCGATTGGGTCAATGCCGTGGCCGAAGGCGAAGTGGAGTACGTTCGGAAGAACGCAGCCCAGAACGTGAAGAAGGAATACCTCTCCACGCGCGGCCGGAAATGATCCGCGTATTCCTCGACGCCAACATCCTCGTCACCGTACTGTGCAACGAGTACCCGCGTTTCGGGCCGTGTGCGCGTGTGTTGAGCTTGGTGGATGATCCGCGCTTCGAGGTGTACACATCCCCGCTTTGCATGGCCATCGGCGCGTACTACGCCAGCAAGAAGAACGGGAAGAAACTTGCTCGGAAGAAGGTCAGCCTGCTGGGCGAGAAGCTGCGCATGACCAACATGGGACAGAGCGCCTTGCAGCGCACCTTGGCCGATCCGCGCATCCTGGACATCGAGGACGGTCTACAGTACCACTCGGCATTGGATGCGAAGTGCGGCTTCATCGTGACCTACGACCGAAAGGACTTCCACTTTGCGGATATCCCGGTGATGGATGCGGAGGATTTTCTGCTGAAGCAGGTGGTGCCGCGCTCCACCAAGTAGGTAGAGGGAAGGCATCGGACGTTGATCCCCAATTGCCGTTCTCATTCAGGGCTACTTTCAACTACCCGATTAACTTCGTCGGCCATGGCGGAGGTCACCACATACCAACTTCTCGATGGCCGTGTTGCTTCCAAGGCCATCCGTGCGGAGATTGCCACCAAAGCCCTTGAAGTGAAAGCCCGTCGGGGGCATGCGCCACATTTGGCCGCTGTGTTGGTCGGGGAGGATGGCGCCAGCCGCACCTATGTGGACAGCAAGGTCAAAGCTTGCGAGAGCGTGGGCATCCGTAGCACGCTGATCCATCGTGCGGCGGACATCACCGAGCAGGAATTGCTGGGGCTGGTGGATTCGCTCAACAAGGATCCGGATCTGGACGGGTTCATCGTACAGCTACCATTGCCTGCGCATATCGACGCCGATCGCATCATCATGGCGGTCGACCCGCGCAAGGATGTGGACGGTTTCCATCCCACGAACGTGGGCAACATGGTGCTGGGCCTGCCCGGCTTCCTGTCCGCCACGCCAGCCGGCATAATGGAACTGCTGAAACACTACGGCATCGCTACCAGCGGTAAACATTGCCTGGTGATCGGCCGCAGCAACATCGTGGGCACGCCCGTGAGCATCCTCATGAGCCGCAATAGCGAACCCGGCAACTGCACGGTGACACTCGCACACAGTCGCACGAAGGACCTGGCCTCCATCACGCGCGAGGCCGACATCCTGATCGTGGCCATCGGCAAGCCGGAGTTCGTGACGGCCGACATGGTGAAGGAAGGTGCCGTGGTCGTGGATGTGGGCATCCATCGGGTTCCCGACGCTTCGCGCAAGAGCGGCTACCGACTGCTGGGCGATGTGAAGTTCGATGAGGTGGCCGCAAAGTGCAGCGCCATTAGCCCTGTGCCCGGT
This sequence comes from Flavobacteriales bacterium, assembly GCA_044347005.1. Lineage (GTDB taxonomy): Bacteria > Bacteroidota > Bacteroidia > Flavobacteriales_F > PHOS-HE28 > PHOS-HE28. The sequence goes on from JBIIYD010000241.1 coordinate 3,655, forward strand.
GGCGTTGGTCCGATGACGATCACCAGCCTGCTGCTGAATACGCTGAAGGCTTGCGATCGGTAGGAGCGCGCATCGTAATCCAGCTCAGTCCTCGAAGACCTCGATGGAAGCGCTACGTTCCACCAACTCGGTGAACTTCCCGTTGTAACGCGTGGCCCGGACGATGTGGTTGTCGATCCAGTGGTAATTGCCGCCGCGCGGCTTGCCGAAGAGGCAGGCGTGTTACTTGAAGCCATGCTTGTTCAACCAGGCTTCGGTAACTGAGCGATGTTCCTCCAATCGGCTTGTGAAGAAGGTGATGATGTGCCCCTCATCGTACCACTTGATGCACACTTCCAAAGCACCCTCGTAGATGGCGGCCGTGGCCATGCGCTCGGGCTCCTCGTTGGGGATGTCCTCGCAGATGGTACCGTCGATGTCGATCAGGAAATTCTTCTTCCCCTCGGGCAGTTTGGGGCTGATTCGTTTGCCGTTGTCGAAGGCGTCGTGGAGGTGGTCGCTCATGGTGCAAAGGTGCGCACCGCTTCCCTGATCGAACTGTACCTCCAGATATCACTCGAGAATTCACCTTGCAATGGCCCTCGCCATCCCCCCGAACACCAATTCGTGCAAGGGTGCCACGCTGTACCAATAGATCCGTCCCCAAAGACCTTTCGGCCTGAAGGTGGCC
>JBIIYD010000044.1:0-14343 GCA_044347005.1 Flavobacteriales bacterium
CCTTGCGCCTCAAGGCCTGGGACGTCTTCAACAATTCCAACGAGATCACCACGGAGTTCGTGGTCGCCTCTTCCGCCGAATTGGCCTTGGACCGTGTTTTGAACTACCCGAACCCCTTTACCACGTACACCGAGTTCTTCTTCGAACACAACAAGCCCTGCACCACGTTGGGGGTTCAACTTCAGGTGTTTACGGTGAGCGGAAGGTTGGTCAAGTCCATCAACAGGCAGGTCGCTTGCGAAGGGTTCCGGAGCGAACCCCTCGCCTGGGACGGTCTCGATGATTTTGGCGACAAATTGGGCCGTGGGGTGTACGTATACAGACTCGGGGTCACCACCCCGGACGGAGAGCGTGCCGAGAAGTTCGAGAAGCTGGTCATACTCCGCTGAGGCGCCGCACAATAAACCGGAGCATCGCCCGTATATTTGCCATCTTCGCTCCGAACCCTTCCCTGATGCGTATCCTACGTACGAGCTTTCCCATACTGTCGGCAGTTGCCATTTGGGCTGTACCCACCATTGTGGTGGCGCAGCCTTGCGACCCCCAGTTCCAAGCCGCCGGACAACAGTGTGGTGACCAATTGAACACCATTACCACGGCAGTTCCTTTCCTCATGATATCCGTGGATTCGCGGGCAGGAGGTATGGGTGACGCCGGAGTTGCTGTTTCGCCCGACGCCAATTCGATCCATTGGAATCCCTCCAAACTGGCCTTTGCCGAGAAGGACGGTGAGTTCGCCATGAGCTACAGCCCCTGGCTGCGCAACCTGGTGCCCGACATGAGCCTCGCCTACCTGGCCGGTTACAAGCGTCTTGCCAACAAGCGCAGTGCTATCGGCGGATCGTTGCGTTATTTCAACTTGGGCAGCATCCTGTTCACGGACATCAACGGTTCCACGATCCGCGACTTCAAGCCGGCGGAGTTCGCCGTCGACCTGGCTTTCGCCCAGCAGTTCGGAGAGAACTTCTCGGGTGGTGTGGCCATCCGTTATATCAATAGCAACCTGACCGGTGGCATCAGTGTGCAGGGTGCCAATTCCAAGGCCGGACAGTCGGTGGCCGCCGACGTATCCTTCTTTTACCGCAAGCCCGAGATCGAGATGGGGGACAAGGAAGGGACCTTCGCCTTCGGTATGAACATCTCGAACATCGGAGCGAAGATGTCATACACCGAAACGGCTGCCCAGGATTTCATTCCGATCAACCTTCGCCTTGGCCCCTCCTTCCGGTTGGACATGGACGAATACAACAGCCTGACCTTCGCGTTCGATGTGAACAAGTTGCTGGTTCCCACCCCACCTGTGTACCTGCTCGATGAGGATGGAGCCGTGGTGATCGACCCAATCACCTCGCGCCCGGCCGTGGCCAGTGGCAGGGACCCTAACGTGGGTATTGCTGCCGGCATGTTCGGTTCATTTTCCGATGCTCCGGGCAATGTGAGCTACGACGATAACGGAAGCGTGGTCGTGGAAAATGGCAGCATCCTGCGCGAAGAGTTCCGCGAGATCAATATCGCTGGCGGTCTTGAATATTGGTATGCCGACCAGTTCGCGTTCCGCGGCGGTTACTTCTGGGAGCACTACACCAAGGGCAACCGCAAGTATTTCACGTTGGGTGCCGGTGTGCGTTACAACATCTTCTCCCTGGACCTCAGCTACCTGATCGCCAACCAGCAGCGCAGTCCGTTGGCCAACACCCTGCGCTTCACCTTGGGATTCCGGTTCGACGGCAAGGGCGCCAAGAAGAAGACGGACGACGTTTGATCGGGCGACAGTGAGTATCCTCCCCCTGTTCCGGATCGGGTTCGGTTATGATGTGCACCGTTTCCAAGAAGGGCGGGAGCTCTGGCTCGGCGGTGTGAACATCGCCCATTCCACGGGATTGTTGGGCCATTCGGATGCGGATGTCCTGCTTCATGCCATTTGTGATGCCCTCCTCGGTGCCGTGGCCATGGGCGACATCGGCAAGCACTTCCCCGATACCGACCCGACTTGGAAAGGCGCTGATAGCAAGCGTTTGCTGGCCGCTGTGGTCGCCATGCTGGACGAAGCCGGATGGGCGGTGGGCAACGTGGATTGCACCGTGGTCATGGAACGGCCCAAGATCGCACCACACGTAGAGGCGATGCGCAACATCATCGCGCCGCTGCTTGGTGTTGCGGTCGATGCTGTGAGCATCAAGGCGACCACCAACGAGAAGCTCGGTTCGATCGGCCGCGAGGAAGGCGCTTGTGCGCACGCCGTGGCACTGGTGTATCGGAAAGCGGCGCAAGGTTGAGCCGGCTCCGACTTCGAGCGGATACGGCGGTCAAGGATCAATCATCACCGTCGTCGCGGGGCGGTTCCGTGAAGCTGGCGTGTGTTTGTTCGTCCTCGTAGTAGTACACGCGCATTTGGGCGGTATCGCGAAGCAGGTCGATACGTCCGATCTCCACCCGTGACACCTTCACGCCAAGCCGTTCCTGGAGGTCCTGGTACAACAACGCCTGGTTCGTGGGTTTGATCAGGTCGATGCGTTCGTAGATCAGCTGCTTCATGGCCTCGTGACGCGTGAGCCACAGATGCTCGAGCGCATAGGTCATCAGCAGGATCATGCCATCGGTGAACAGCAATTCGGCAATGCTCACCTTCTTGCTCGCCAGCGAATTGATCACGGCGATGGTTATCACCGCGAACAGGTAGGTCATGTCCTTGATGCTGATCTGTTCGGTGCGGTAACGCAGCACCCCGAAAATGGCGAACAACCCGAATGCGAAACCGATGCTGAGCTTGACGCTGTTGAGCAGGACGCAGAGGAAGAAGATCAGGACGTTGAACAGGAAATAGGTGAAGAGGTAGTCCTTCTTGCGGTGGATGGGATAATAGATGAGCCGGATAAGGACGAACAGTACCGTGACATCGATCCCGAACTTGAACAGGAGCTCCCACATGTCGGTGTGGAAGATCGGCATACCGAATACTTTCATGGTCGTTCTTGGATGGGGTGTTGTTCAGGCGGCGTTTCGCAGGCGGTCCAGCCTGAGCAGCACCTCTTTGAAGGCATTGTGTTTGACCGGCTGTCCAATGCATGTAGGACCCAGCAGGAGCATGCCGATGCAGTATTTGCTCATGCCCGCAGGCCGTATGTTGCGCTCGCGCATGATCCGGGCGAAGGGCGAAGAGCGGTCCGCGCGTTCTTGTTTGAGCTCGGCCACCACCACATCACCAAGTGCGCGTTCAGTACCGTTCATCGCGAATCGGAGTCGCACGTCCATGGTCAACCGTTCCGGTCTTTCGCGGTGAACGAAGGTGTAGCGGGTGAAGTGGTTCCACAGCGTGGGTCGAAGTTCTTCCTTGCGGCCGCTGGCGTTCTGTGCGAACAGTTGTTGCTCGGTGTTCAGCTCGTCCGGAATGGCGTCCACACGCAGTCGGGCCTTGTCCGTGCGGCCGTTCCCGGTCTTGCGCTTCACCTCGAAATAGGCCAGGCCACTGCCCACGTATTCCCGGAAGCGCACCTTGCTGCGGAACGTCCGTTGTTTGTGGTGGTCCTGATAATGCCGCAGGTCCGGCGTGTCGAAGTACAGGCTGCGGTACTGCGTGCCGCGTACGCCATTCACTTCCAGAAGCCGATAGGACACGAGCATTTCCTTCAACACACCCTCCAGCTCGCGTCCGGCGAAGATGTACTTCGTATCGGCGCGGTCCTGCAGTTTCACGCCATCCATCTCGGCGAGCGAAATGGGCGAGAAGAGCGGGATCTGGTCGGGCTGTTCGTTCACGGTGCTCAAGGGACGTCAAATCTATCCTATCCGGAGTACTTGGGACACGCCCGGTCCGCGATGGTTCAAGGCATGCAGGCTATCTTCGACCTCCTTTCTCCGTCCATGCCCGAGCCGATCTCCATCACCTTCCAGTATTTGCGCCATACGGCGATCGGATCCCTGCCCGAAGGCGATCGCACGCTCCTCGACCTGGCCCATGCCGCTGCACTTCGGGCTTACGCGCCTTATTCCAAATTCCTGGTGGGTGCTGCCTTGCGCATGGCCGATGGCACGGTGGTCACCGGCAACAACCAGGAGAACGCATCCTTTCCCGCAGGTATCTGTGCCGAGCGCACAGCGCTGCACGCCGCCATGTCGCAGTCGCCCCAAGGCGTGGTGGTCGATATGGCCATCGTGGTGCCGTCCGTAACGGGTGATCGTCCCGTAAGCCCTTGCGGCATCTGTCGCCAGGCCTTGTTGGAGCAGGAGCACCGCCAGAAGTCGTCCATGCGCCTGCTTTTGTCCGTTCCCCATGGCCCTGTGTTCGAACTGGCCAGTGCCGGAAGCCTGTTGCCCCTGTCCTTCGACAGCTCCTTCCTCGGCGCTTGATCCGCCGAAGGCGGCATCCTGTGCGGGCTATATTTGCCCCTTCCAACGCGAACGGCCGAATGCCGCCAGCAGCACGTATCAGCGCATGAGCACCAAGACCAGCACTTCGCCCAAGGCCGACCCGAAGAAGGCCACTGCCGCGAAGAAGACCAGCGAGAAGGACGCACCGACCACCTTCGGCAAGGAGACCTACCTCCGTTGGTTCAAGGAGATGATCCTGATGCGCCGCTTCGAGGAGAAGACCGGCCAGCTCTATACCATGCAGAAGTTCGGCGGGTTCTGCCACCTCTACATCGGGCAGGAAGCGATCCTCGCCGGTATGATCACGGCCGTGCGGCCAACGGACCGTTTTATCACCGGCTACCGCGATCATGCCCATCCCTTGGTGTTGGGTACGCCCGCCAAGAACGTGATGGCCGAACTCTTCGGAAAGAGCACGGGCACCAGCAAGGGCAAGGGGGGCAGTATGCACTACTTCGACAAGCAGCGCAACCTCTTCGGCGGCCACGGCATCGTGGGCGGGCAGATCGGCCTGGGTGCCGGCATCGCCTTCGCCGACAAGTACCGTGGAGAGGACCACGTCACATTATGCTTCATGGGTGACGGCGCCGTGCGCCAGGGCATCCTGCATGAGACCTTCAACATGGCCATGACCTGGAAATTGCCGGTCGTGTTCATCATCGAGAACAACAACTACGCGATGGGCACGAGTGTGGAGCGCACCAGCAACGTGCACGACCTGAGCACGCTGGGCGAGAGCTACGACATGCCCGGACTGGGCGTGAACGGCATGCGTTGCGAGGATGTCCACGAGGCCATCGCCATGGCATGTGCGCATGTACGTGCAGGCAACGGTCCTTACCTGCTGGACATCAAGACCTACCGCTACAAGGGGCACAGCATGAGCGACCCCCAGAAATACCGCACCAAGGAGGAGGTGGAAGGCTACAAGAAGCAGGACCCCATCGAGCAGGTGCGCGATACCTTGTTGGAGAAGAAGTGGGCCACGGAGAAGGAGATCGAAGCCATGGACGATGCCGCCAAACAAGTGGTGGAAGAGGCCGTGAAATTCGCCGAGGACAGCCCGGCCTTGCCCGATGACGAGCTGTACACGGACGTGTACCACCAGACCGATTATCCTTTCCTGAAGGACTAACCAAATCCACGTGTCCGTGGCAACACGGAACGAGAGCACATGGCCGAGATCGTACGCATGCCCAAGTTGAGCGACACCATGACCGAAGGGGTGGTGAGCGCGTGGCACAAGAAGGTGGGTGACAAGGTGAAGAGCGGCGAAGTGCTCGCCGAGATCGAGACCGACAAGGCCACCATGGAGTTCGAGAGCTTCACCGATGGCGTGTTGCTGCACATTGGCGTACAATCGGGCAAGGCTGCGCCGGTGGATAGCGTGCTCGCTGTACTTGGCAAGGAAGGGGAGGATATCACGAAGTTGCTGGCGGATGCCGCGGCCGAGGCTCCCAAGGAAGAAGCGCCGAAGGCTGCAACGAAGCAGGAGGACGCTTCGACTTCGGAAAAGACAGAGGTGAAGGAGGAGAAGGACGCTACGGCTCCGCCCAGCGAGAAGGCGGCACCAGCACCAGTGTCCGCATCGGCAAAGGCACCTGCTGCGAAGTCTTTGTTCGGTGGTGCACCAAGTAGTACGGCTGCGCCTGCGTCGGGCAACGGCCGTGTTACGGCAAGTCCGCTGGCGCGCCGATTGGCCGAAGAAAAGGGCATCGAACTCGGTCGGGTACAAGGTTCCGGTCCAGAAGGGCGGATCACCAAACGTGACATCGAGGAGTTCTCCGGAGGCACCGGATCATACAATGTGCCGCAGGTGGAAGCCTTCGAAGAGGTGGCCGTGAGCCAGATGCGCAAGACCATCGCCAAGCGTCTGGCCGAAAGCAAGTTCAGCGCGCCGCACTTCTACCTCACGCTGGAGATCGCCATGGAACGCGCCATGCAGGTGCGCGAAGCCATCAATAAGCAGATAGACCCGGATAAGATCTCCTTCAACGACCTGGTCATCAAAGCCTCCGCGCTCGCCCTGAAGCAGCACCCCAAGGTGAACAGCAGCTGGCTCGGGGACCGCATCCGGTACAACCAGCACGTACACATCGGTGTGGCCGTGGCGGTGGAAGAAGGCCTGCTGGTGCCCGTGGTGCGCTTCGCCGACGGCAAGCCCCTACGCATGATCGGCAGCGAGGTGCGCGACTTCGCCAAGAAGGCCAAAGCAAAAAAACTTCAGCCTGCGGACTGGGAAGGCAACACCTTCACCATATCGAATCTGGGTATGTATGGCATCGAGGAGTTCACCGCCATCATCAACCCGCCCGATGCTTGCATCATGGCCATTGGTGGCATCCAGGAGAAACCCGTGGTGCGCAACGGCCAGATCGTGCCGGGCCACACCATGAAGGTGACCCTGAGCTGCGACCACCGCGTGGTGGACGGCGTTACCGGTGCCGAGTTCCTCAACACCTTCAAGGCGTTGATGGAGGAGCCTGCGCTGATGTTAGGGGTGGGGGCGATCTGAGCTATCTCGTTCGTTCTGGCACACTTCTACGGTATTTCGAGCGCGCCCTGGTCAGTGTGTGAGCACTTGGGGTAATTCCTTCAGCACAAGCCTGCGCTTGCGCGCCAGTTCCGCATCGACCAGTTCCTTCAGCGGGCCATGGATCATGGCTGGCACCTGCGTTTCCAAGTCATCGGAAACCACGTGCAGGTCGTGCCAATCGCCCAAGGCTTCCTGCACTGCGGCCATGCGATGCATGAGTGCATCTCGCTCTACGTCCAAGGCACCGGCATGCTCCAACATGCGCAGGCAATGCCAGGCGTTCTTCAAGTGTTTGCGCACCTGGTGCAGGGTGGCTTCCGGTGGGCCAGCCTTGAAATGCTTGTTGGCCGATCGCATCTCGTGCTCGATGTAGCGGATGGCCGCGCGCTGTTCCTGGGTGTGCGTCAAGCCCTGCGAGACAGCTGCGAAATGGCCCGCGAGTTTTTCCGCATCGCGTTGTCGGATGTCCTGCAAAGCCTTGTGCAACTTCTTTTCCGATCGCCGCGCCCTGTGCTCAAGGATCTCGAGGTAATGCATCCTCGCCATGGTGCTGCTGCGCTGGATCCGACGGACGACCGCTTCCGAAACCCTTGCTTCCCGTTGTTCGCCAGCGGCCCTGAAAAGGGTCATCAAGCGTTCGATGACCCGCTTCGGAGGAAGGCTGTTCGGCGCCATGAAGGCAGCCAGGCGCAGTAGAGTTCGCAGCTGCTTCAGGGCCACCCGCAAGGCGTGCACCCGCCCGACATCCGACTTCCGGCGGGCCTTGGCCAGTGTGCTGCTGTATTGCTGCACCACGCCTTGTGCATGGATCTGTAGAAGGGTCGCCATTGCACAGGCAAGGTACTCGACACCCTTGGTGTGTGCGCTGATGCTCGTGGTCCGTTCGATGCTCGATCAAGGTTCGGCCGGAACATCGGCGGTCCCTATCGGATCGAACCCTCCCTATTTTGTACGACATTCCATTCCCATGGCCAACGACCGACCGACCGCAAGAATTTCAACCGAAGGGCTGGCCCGAGCAGAGGTGATCGTGCTGCTCTTCCAAGCTTTTCGTGGGCTGAATTGGGGCGTGGAACACCTGCACCCGATGAGAGTGGTGGCCAAGACACCCGCAAAGGGTATGTCCAAAGGGGAGGATGTGGTGATCGATATCGATGATGCCGGATTTTCGGTCCTGAGCAAACCCAGCGACTGGAGCCCGTTCGCGAAGAAGGACCGCCACCAACGGAACATCGATGCCTTGATGGCCGCATTCGGCGAAGCCAGGGTATCCACCACCCAGGCGGTCCTTGCCGCCGATCTGAAGGAATTGGAGGAGAGCGGCGTCATGACCCAGGATGCCAGCACGGCGAAGTCCAATGAATTCCACTGGAAGGACATCGGCCGGGTGTTCATCCCACGGAAGGACTTTTTCGCGACACCCCTGCTCATCGATATCAGTGTGGTGGTCTACGTGCTGATGGTGGTTTCCGGCGTGCATTTCATGGAGCCCACCGGTGAGGACCTTGTTGCCTGGGGCGGCAATTGGCGCGGCGTCACCTTGGCGGGCGAATGGTGGCGGCTGCTGTCGTGCTGCTTTGTCCACATCGGTATCGTGCACCTGCTGTTCAACATGTACGCGCTGCTCATGGTAGGTGTGCATCTGGAGCCCTTGCTGGGGCGCGTGCGCGTGCTGGCGCTGTACGTCATCACCGGGGTGTTCGCCAGCGTGGCCAGTTTATGGTGGCATGACAATACGGTGAGCGCCGGAGCTTCCGGGGCCATCTTCGGTCTCTACGGCGTTTTCCTGGCCCTGCTCACCACCGACCTTTTGCACAAGGAGGTGCGCCAGCAGTTGCTCTCCAGCATCGGCATCTTCGTGGTATACAACCTCGTGTACGGGATGACGGGAGGCGTGGACAATGCCGCACACATCGGTGGCCTGGTGAGTGGCGTGGTGCTTGGTTTCGCACTGTACCCTGCATTGCGCAAGCCGGAAGCACAAGGCGTGCAGTGGGCCTCGATCGCGCTGCCCACCATCGTCCTGGCCCTCGCGGGCAGCTGGGCCGTTGGCACCCTGCCGGGCGATGATGGTGTGTTCGAGGAGCGTATGGTGGAGTTCTCGCGCCTGGAGGAGGAAGGCCTGGCGATGTTCAAGCTGGGCGAGGGAACGACCAGTGTTCAACAGCTGGTGGTGCTGGAGGAACGCAGCGCCCCGGCTTGGGATAGTGCCTTGGTCTTGCTGGAGGGTACGGCCGATCTCCACCTCTCGAAGGCTACCATCGAACGTCGTGCATTGCTGATGGATTACACCCGCGAGCGCATCGAGAACACGCGGCTGGTGCGGGATGCGTTGACCGCGCCGAACGAACGCACGGACAGCCTGATCGAACGCAGTTTCGCGCGCATCGATTCCATCCTTGGGGAGTGATCGAGGATGGTGGAAGGACCCGCTGCTGCGATGGACGATAGTCCTGCGCGGCGCTGCCCGTAATTTGGCGCGGTGCAGGCGCTGCTGGATACCCCGATCGAGTACCTCAAGGGCGTTGGGCCACTGCGGGCCGAACTGCTGCGCAAGGAACTGGCCATCGGCACCTATGCCGATCTTCTCCAGCACTATCCCTTCCGCTATGTGGACCGCAGCGTGTTCCACCGCATCGCGGAGGTGCAGGAAGACCAGGCACAGGCTCAGCTGCGTGGTTTACTGGGTCCGTTGAAGACCGTGGGCGAGAAGCAAGGGCGTAGACTGACGGCCACGCTGACCGATGCCAGCGGCAGCGTGGAGCTGGTCTGGTTCAAGGGGATCCGTTGGTTGCAGCAATCGCTCAAACCCGGGCAGGAGTATATCCTCTTCGGCAAACCGTCGGCCTTCCGGGGCAAGGTGAACTTCGCGCATCCCGATCTGGAGTTGGCCGCGACCTGGGAGCATGGTCTGGAGGCATCGTTGCAGCCGGTGTACAACACCACGGAAAAGCTCACGGCCAAAGGACTCGGCAGTCGCGCCATCTGGAAACTGCAGAAGACCCTGCTCTTGACGCTGGCCGGACAGTTGCCCGAATGCCTGGACCGCGACCTGGTGGACCTGCTTGGTGGCGTATCGCGGGAGGAAGCCTTGCGCCAGGTGCACGCACCACAGGACCAGCACAAGCTGGACATGGCCACCCGCCGCTTGAAGTTCGAAGAGCTCTTCTTCGTGCAGATGCAGTTGCTCAAGCAGAAGCAGTTGTTGCAGCAGAACGTGCGCGGTCGTGTCTTCGGCGAGGTCGGCGCGCACTTCAACACATTCTACAAGGAACACCTGCCCTTCGAACTCACCGGCGCCCAAAAGCGTGTGGTGAAGGAGATCCGCAAGGACATGTGTACGGGGCACCAGATGAACCGCCTGGTGCAGGGCGATGTGGGCAGTGGCAAGACCCTCGTGGGCCTGCTTTGCATGTTGATCGCGCTGGACAACGGTTACCAATGTGCGCTGATGGCACCCACCGAGATACTGGCGCAGCAGCATTTCGCCACCATCGTGCGTTTTCTCGAGGGCCTTCCGGTGGTGGTGCGCATCCTCACGGGCAGTACCAAGGCCGCTGCTCGCCGCAGCATACTTGCGGCACTACAAGCGGGTGAGATACACATCCTTGTGGGCACCCATGCCTTGCTGGAGGATCGGGTGGTATTCGACAAGCTCGGCCTGGTGGTGATCGACGAACAACACCGTTTCGGGGTGGCCCAACGTGCGCGCCTTTGGGCCAAGAGCGATGTGCCGCCGCATGTATTGGTCATGACCGCCACACCCATTCCGCGCACGCTGGCCATGACGCTTTATGGTGATCTGGACACCAGCGTGATCGACGAGCTTCCGCCGGGTCGCAAGCCCATCCGCACCGTACACCGCTTCGACCATTCGCGCAACGCCGTCTTCGCTTTCCTGGAAGAGGAGGTGGTCAAGGGTCGGCAGGTGTACGTGGTGTACCCGCTCATCGAAGGCAATGAAAAACTGGACCTGAAGGACGTGACCGACGGCTTCGAAAGCCTGAGCCGCCGTTTCCCATTACCGAAATACGCCGTGGGTATCGTGCACGGGCAGATGGACCAGGCCACGAAGGACTACGAGATGGCGCGTTTCAAGAAGGGCGAAACGGACATCCTCGTGGCCACCACGGTGATCGAGGTGGGGGTGGATGTACCCAATGCCAGCGTAATGGTGATCGAGAACGCCGAGCGCTTCGGACTATCGCAGTTGCACCAGCTAAGAGGCCGTGTGGGCCGTGGTGCCGAGCAGAGCTTCTGCATCCTGATGACCGGCGACAAGCTGGGCAACGATGCGCGCGAACGCATCGGCACCATGGTGCGCACCAACGACGGTTTCGAGATCGCCGAGGTGGACCTGCGGCTTCGCGGGCCGGGCGATCTGATGGGCACGCAGCAGAGCGGAATCCCTCAGTTGCACATCGCCGACCTGGTGGAGGATGCCGGCCTTTTGCAGCAAGCGCGTCAGGTGGCCATGCGCATCCTGGACCGCGATCCGGAACTGTCGGCTCCGGAACATGCCGTGGTGGCCAGGGCCTTGCGCGAGCGCATGCGCAATAAGGCCGTCTGGGGCAGGATCAGCTGAATCAGGTCGTAAGGGCGGCCTTGCGACGGATCTCCTCGGGATCCAGCACATGCGTAAGCGCACCGGCGGCGATCAGGAACTGCCCGATCCCATAGGTGAGCATCACCGACCATTCCGCGTGGTCCAGGGGCTTCATGAAACGGTTCACCGCAAGGATGCTGTCCGACGCGATGAAGAACACTGCTCCTACGAGCACCAGCAGGAAACTCCGGTGGAAGGTGCGGCTGAAGCGGAAGGAGGCGCCTACGCCCATCAGGGAAATGGCACAGGCATAAACGACCACGGGCATCGCAACGCCCTCGTCCACGTAGGGCAACAGGTCGTAGGCGAAGAAAAAGCCGAAGGCCAGCACACCGGCCGAAAGCACCGTAGGCACCAACAGGTTGCCGCCCGGACCGGCTTCGATGATGTTGTGCCCGAACGCCAGGGCGTAACAGAGGTGCGCGATCATGAACGCCCCAAGACCGATGAGGAAGTTGAAGCGGTCCAGGTGCTGGAGCATCAGGGCCACATCGCCGATCAGGGAGAAGAAGAGGCCCGCCTGGATCAGCAGCGTGAAGCGGTCGCCCACACGCCGGCTGTTGAAGAAGAACCAGCTCGACAGGATGATCAGCAGGGCCGGTTTGCAGATGAAGACCAGCAAGTACCAGTCCTTCATGCCACCCACGATGGTGCCGATGAGCGCTAACGCGAACGCGGTGGCATTTTCAGTGGTGTTCTTGCGGCTGTCCATGGATGGGTCGGCAGGTCCACGGCATCAGGACCCCCGGAGCGGTGCCAAGATAACAATGGGGATGAACGAGCGGTCCGTTCAGGACACCTGCGACGGGGAATGATCGATGCCGACCTTGTTCTCCTGCACCATCGAGGGCCTGGCCTGCAACCACAGGCCAAGCAAGGATGCTGCCGTGAGCACCGCGGTCCCGATCACGGGTACTGCGCCCGGGAGCAGGTCGCCGCTGGCCAGCAGGAGGCCACCGAATGCCAGCACCCGCGCGACTTCCACCCCGAGCACCCAACGTCTTCCGCCTTCCAACAACAGGCCCATGTCCATCACCCACACCACGATCAGCAATGCAGTGATCCACATCCGCGTGGTGCCCAGATCGGCTTGCCGGAACAGGAAGAATGTGGTAAGGGCGAGCAGGATGATGAACTGCGCCACCACATAACCGGTGGTCATCGCCGAAGCGCTCGTGTCGAATTTGCGGTAGGTGCTGCGGTCCTTGGCCCGTGGGCCCTCGAAACCGCCCAATTCAGCGGGTCTCCAGCCGGGCGGCTTCAGGAATACGAGGACCTTGTCCTGCCAGCGTCTGGCCTGTTTCGCGATGCGGACCAGGTCCACCCAGTAGTGGAAGTTGGCCTTCACCGGGTCCCAGGTGCCGAGTGGCGTGGTGATCCCGTAGATCGGTTCCTCCTGCTCCTCCTGGTAGGTGCCGAAGAGCTTGTCCCAGATGATCAATGTGCCCGCGTGGTTCTTGTCGATGTACTTGGGGTCGCTGCCGTGGTGTACGCGGTGGTGGCTGGGTGTGTTGAAGAGCCATTCCAGCGGACCCAATTTGTCCAACGCTTTCGTATGGATCCAGAACTGGTAGAGGGTAACGAATGCGGCGACCGTGACGATGGTGAGCGGGCTTACGCCGAGCAAGGCCACGGGCAGGTAGAGCCAGAAGCTGAACAGGCCCTGCCACCAGCTCTGCCGCAAGGCCACGCTCAAGTTGTATTCCTCGCTCTGGTGGTGTACGATATGCGCGGCCCACAGGAAGTTGATCTCGTGGCTCCAGCGGTGGAACCAGTAGTAGAGCATGTCGATCAACAGGAAGGTGACCACCCAGGTGAGCACGCTGTTCTCGATCGTGAAAAAGCGCCAGTTGTCGTAGGTATACAGGTAGATCGCGAAGATCACGGTCTTGGTGAAGGCGCCCACGATCTGCGAACCGATCCCGCAACCGAGGTTCGCGACCACATCGTTGAGGCGGTACACCTTGCGCCCGCTCCACAGGCTCCAGCCGAGTTCGATGGCCATGAGCAGGAAGAACAGCGGGATGGCGAGTGCGATGTAATCCATGGTGGTCGTCCAAAGTTAGGGAGGAGGAGCGCGTAGTTCTACCACACTTCGTCAGGTGATCGTAATGTAGTCGCAACGAGGTGGTGTGGTCGCCATGGAACACCCGGATCCCATGTCGGTGAGGTACAGGTCTGCCTGGAACCGGGGTTGGGGACCCAGTACTACTCCGGATCAGGACCAAACATTGGGTGAACAAGTTGGAAGAGGTGAGCATTGCACGAGGAGCGGTTGGTGATGCTGCCACCGATCAACGAGCTTTATCCCATGATCCGGAGTGCCACGTGGACTGGTCAACGATGAACAAGGTCATCCTCATGATCCTAGCCTTGGCCGGAAGTGATACAGCTTCCGGTCAAGGCGGGTTCATTGCCCATTTGGATAGCGTTCAAGCAGGACGGAACGGAAGGGGTACTGCCATCCGGGAAGTGCAGAATGGGTATCTTCTGTTCACGACCCAATTTTCGCATGAATTTCCCAACCGCTCTCATGTTTATTTGCGCAGATTGGACGAAAATGGGCGCATTACAGGGGAATACCATTATTTCAATGGGGAGGACCGTGATTTTTATCTGGGTTTCATGGATGCGGTCTCGTTGGATTCAACTGGTCAGTTCGTTGCAGCAATGGCGAAAGACTATTCATATAGCGGCGAGACTTGGTTATATCGCTTCACTGCTGTCCGGTTAAGAATCGAACAATATCAACTGGTTCAGAGGGTTGGAGCCTGACTCTTGCTCCTGGGTCTTCTGAAAGGCTTGCTGGATGGGCATTTTCTCGAAGGGTATG
>JBIIYD010000242.1:0-4294 GCA_044347005.1 Flavobacteriales bacterium
GTACATTTCGTCCCAAGGTCCCCTCTTTCCAGGACCTGCTTCAAAGTCAATTTGACCCCACCACCACATGGCGGAGCCCTCGGCTATCCCTTTCTTGTTGGAATTACCAAGCTTCGGCACCCATTCCGAAGGATTCATCACGGTCGCTGAAATGGAGCATGTCATCCCTTTCCCGATCGCGCGTGCTTTTTGGACCATTGGAACACCGGTCACAGTGCAACGTGGTGGCCATGCCCACCATCGCACCTGCATGGTGATCATCGCACTCCAGGGCGTAATTACCGTGGAAACAACGATGTTGTATGGTGGTACGAAAACCCACATCCTGGACGACCCGAACGTAGGACTATACCTACCCATCTACTGCTGGCATACGCTTCGGTACTCGCCCAACTCGATCCAACTTGTCTTCGCTTCCACGCTGTACGAGGAAGAGGACTACATTCGGAATTTCCAAGATTTCAGATCACTCGGTTCTTGATGCCTATACAGCCGTGCTCCATGGTATCAAAAGGAACATTGGGAGGATCCACAACGAACTGTCATGTTGTAGCGCCGATGAACTCCAGGGGGCGGTCACGTCAAGACTATGACCTGTGCGATCAGGTCTTCCGAAACCATGCTGTCAAGGGTCAGTTGGAGGCCCCGAACGTGAGTGCCACCGAAAGCGGGCGATCATCACCTGCCAAGGTTCCGTGCACAGGCCTTAGACCGCCCGAGGCCGTCGACAATTCCCTTGGTACATCTGGCAAGGACCGGACCATGCCAACCGCCTTTTCGACTACCACATCGATCACACCACTCATCGTATCGGACAATCGCCTCCAGAATGACATTGCCGGGTTCCTGGTCGACGTAAAGCAACGGCAATACGCAAGCGACCCTGCAACGGACAATGCCGGGTACCGCCAACCCGGAGTTGAAATTCATCCAAATGGATCGCACCTCGGCCCAAGACACGGAACCAGAATATGAGGATCCCGTTCTACCGCCCAGATCCCGATGTTGGTGTTACCGAGCCGGCAATGGTCGAGGCCTTGCAGCGGGTCATTCGCAGCGGGCAGTTCATCCTGGGGGAAGAGGTGCTTTCCTTCGAGAAGGAATTTGCGGGGTTCATCGGTACCGATCATGCCGTTGGTGTCGCCAGTGGCCTTGATGCCCTTCATATTGCACTTCGCTCGCTCGACATCGGTAAAGGTGATGAGGTCATCGTACCTGGTAATACGTACTTCGCGTCGGTCCTTGCAGTTCTACAGAGCGGCGCAACGCCTGTGCTCGTGGACCCCGACGAAGTGTCGCACCTGCTGCACCCTTCCGCCGTGGAAAAGGCGATCACCCCACGCACCCGCGCGGTCATGCCGGTACACCTGTACGGGATACCATGCCAAATGGACGGCATCCTCGATGTGGCGCACCGGTATGGCCTACGTGTCGTTGAAGACAATGCCCAGGCACAGGGCGCTACATTCCGCGGGCGCCGCACAGGCTCGTTCGGTGATATCAATGCAACAAGCTTCTACCCCACCAAGAATCTTGGTGCATTCGGCGATGGAGGTGCCATCACGACCGACGATCCGGAACTGGAGTACAAGGCACGCCTTTGGCGTAATTACGGATCACCCGAACGCGGCATATTCGAAGTGGCGGGCTTGAACTCGCGGCTGGATGAATTGCAGGCCGCTTTCCTGAGATCCAAACTGCAACAACTCGATCAGCAGAATGCAACGCGTTGCACCATTGCAGCCCGTTATACCGAGGCGTTCACCGACCTGGGCGATCTTACCTTGCCAGTGCCACCCCAAGGCAGTATGCCCATCCACCATGTGTTCGTGCTCAGGACCGCTTCACGAAATGCATTGCAGGCCCACCTCGAAAAGCATGGGATCGGCACGTTGGTGCACTATCCAGTACCACCGCACCTTCAACCCGCATTCATGAATTCCTTGGGCGGATCCGCTGGCACACCCCACCTACCGGTCAGTGAAAAACTAGCGCGAACGATCTTGAGCATCCCCATCTACCCTTCGTTGACCGATGACGAACAGGATCACTTGATCCGTACAGTCCGATCCTTCTGGCATACCAATGCCTGAATCGAGCGACCTTCCGCATGCTGCGGCTCCTGAACGACCTGCAACCTCACTGTGACAGACAAAATGCACAAACCATGAACGCGGACCGGAATAGCGAGAAAAGCAAGTCGACGGCTTGTTGCCGAACTCAAGGCGGAAAGATGTGGATGGACCCGCATCACTCACGCTGACCACGGAATCACTCCCCGGTGCTGCTGCTCTATCGGCTTTACCAGTAGCGGGCTTTCCCCGCGCCTGCATAACAAAGACCATTCGACCTCCATACGTGGTCACCGATCAACGTCCTGCCACAACATCCCACGCGAATTCCATACGCCTGGACAGCAAGGTCGAAAGACACGGATATCACGGGTATGATGGCAAATCCGATGTGCGACGAACTTTGCGGATCGCGATGGACCATCGTCGAATTGGCTGCCTCTCACGTTGCTCATGTAAATGGGCGAATGACCCAGAAGGCCCCAGGCAACGCAACCGTGAACACCGAGTTCGGATTATCTTGCGCACACCCCATATAAATGACCCCGGCAACGGCACTACCAGCAGGGTGGTCATGCGCAATGGCGGATCACATCAAAGCGACACGGGCCATCATCGATGCCGAAGCGGCACTCGGGTAATGCCGCACGATCCATCGACCGGCCAGCTGACAAGCCCACATTCAAGGATAAGGTGAGCACGAAGACCAGCACAGCGGTACCCGCACCATGGACCGCGTTCATCCTAGTGGCCATGTTGGTCGGCGTTGCACTCATCTATGCCCCTGTCCTGAGTTACGATTTCACCGACTGGGACGATGGCTTTTATGTGCGGGAAAACAAGACGCTCGACGCGCTCGACCGGGATCAAGTAGCAGTGCAATTCACTTCTGCCACGGCCAACAACTACCATCCGATCACCATGCTCAGTTATGCGGCCGAAATACGCATGGCAGGCAAGGAACCCGGGCTCATGCACTTCACCAATGTGTTCCTGCATGCGCTGAATTGCTTATTGGTCTTTGTATTCCTGCGGACCATTCAATCCGACGTTCGTATAGCGCTTGTGGCCACCGCGCTATTCGCCTTCCATCCCATGCGCGTGGAGAGTGTCGCTTGGATTTCGGCCCGGAAGGACCTCCTCATGCTTTTCTTCGGTCTATTGAGCATGCTTGCTTATATGAAATGGGTGCGCCGCAGGGGTTGGACATGGTACCTGGCCTGTTTTTCAGCCTTTCTCCTGGCCTGCCTGAGCAAGGCCATGGCGGTTGCCTTCGTGCCATCCCTGTTCCTTATCGACATGCTACAAGGCAGGTCCATGCGCGACCTTAGGTCTTGGCTCACCAAACTGCCTTTCATCGCCCTTGCCTTGGCCATTGGCATCCTGGCCATCAAGGTCCAGGACAAAGCGCTCGACGAAGTGGACCTCGCATTCTGGAAACGCGCCACCATTGCCGCACAAAACCTACCGACTTATATGGCCCAACAGTTCCTTCCACTGTGGTCCAGTCCCTATTACGCTTATCCGACCATGGCCGAAGGTGTCCTTCCCTGGCACTACTTCCTGCTCGCATTGGTGGCAGTGGCGGTTCCGGTATGGCTCTTGTTCGAACGCCCTCCGGTCCTGTACACCTTCTCCCTGCTTTTCTTCTTCTTCAACATTGCCTTGGTCCTGCAACTATTGCCGGTAGGCCATGCAGTGCGTGCCGACCGTTATACTTACGTTGCCGGCATTGGCTGGGCGCTGTTGGCGGCATTGCTGATCCGGGACCTGTGCCGGATCTTCCGACCCAAGGCCCACAGCTTGATGTTCGGCATGGCTTACGCCGTGCTATTGGGCATGGTCGCACAGGGTCAGGTACCGGTGTGGAAGAATGCACTTTCTGTCTGGGACCGCATTATCCTTGACAACCCCACCTCCTCCATCATGTACTTGAACCGTTCGGTAACATTGACAACGGCAGGAAGGACGAAAGAAGCCCTCGCCGACCTGGATATGGCCGTACGCCATGCCCGACCGAACGACCCGATGCCCATATTCCTGCGAGGTCGCTTTCACATGCACCAGGGATCGTTCGATAAAGCCATCGAGGACTTCGACCGGATGACACGCACCGATGTCGTCCCTGAAGGATACTTGCAGTCGCTGGCCTATGCACTGTATAAACGAGGGCGCTGTCCGGAAGTGATCGATCTTGCCAACAAAGGACTCGCAGACCAGGG
>JBIIYD010000243.1:0-4258 GCA_044347005.1 Flavobacteriales bacterium
GCGGGTGGGGATGCCGATGGCGCGGTAGATGATGCCGCTGTAGAAGTCGACGTTCGGGTACAGCTTCCGTTCGATGAAGTATTCGTCCTTCAACGCGATCTCCTCGAGTTGTTTCGCGATGTCCAGTACCGGGTCGTTCACACCGAGCTTGGCCAACACTTCATCACAGCTCTTCTTGATGATGCGTGCGCGTGGATCGAAGTTCTTGTACACGCGGTGCCCGAATCCGAAGAGGCGGAAGGGGTCGTTCTTGTCCTTCGCCTTGTCCACCCATTTCTGGATGTCGCCACCGTCGTTGCGGATGGTCTCGAGCATCTCGATCACTTCCTGGTTGGCACCGCCGTGCAGCGGTCCCCACAGAGCGGCGATGCCTGCGCTTACGCTGCTGTACAGGTTGCTCTGGCTGCTGCCCACGATACGCACCGTGCTGGTGCTGCAGTTCTGTTCGTGGTCGGCGTGCAGGATCAACAGGGTGTTCAGGGCCTGTGCCACCACGGGGTCCACCTTGTATTCCTCGGTGGGCAGGGCGAACATCATGTGGAGGAAGTTCTCCACGTAACCCAGCTTGTTGTCCGGGTACATGTACGGGTGCCCCAGGTTGTTCTTGTAGCTGATGGCGGCCAGCGTGGGCATCTTGGCGATGAGGCGGTAGATCGTGCGCATCACCAGGGCCTGCGGACGGTGCGGGTCCTGGCTCTTCGGGTAGAAGGTG
This sequence comes from Flavobacteriales bacterium, assembly GCA_044347005.1. Lineage (GTDB taxonomy): Bacteria > Bacteroidota > Bacteroidia > Flavobacteriales_F > PHOS-HE28 > PHOS-HE28. The sequence continues at coordinate 713 of JBIIYD010000243.1, forward strand.
CTCAGCGAATTCACCATGGCCGACAGGATGCCCATCGGGTGGGCGTTCGCCGGGTAGTGCTCGAAGAAGCGCTTCATGTCCTCGTGCACCAGCGAATGGTAGCGGATGTTGCCCTCGAACTCGTCCAGTTGCTGCTTGTTGGGCAGTTCACCGAAGAGGAGCAGGTAGGAGACCTCCACGAACGAGGCCTTTTCGGCGAGCTGTTCGATCGGGTAACCGCGGTATTGCAGGATGCCCTCCTCGCCATCGAGGAAGGTGATGGCGCTGGTGGTGGCGCCGGTGTTCTTGTATCCGAAGTCGAGCGTGATGTAGCCGCTGAGGTCGCGCAGTTTACTGATGTCGATCGCTTTCTCGCCTTCGCTACCTGTTACGACCGGTAGTTCGTAGGTCTTTCCGTCCAGGATGATCTGCGCCTTTTCGCTCATTGGAACGCTTGAAAATGGGGTGATTTCGGTTGTGACGGCTGCGAAGTTAGCAAAGGAACACGGTGCCCCGGAAGGAAGTTCATCAAATGGAAAAAGCCCCTTGTTCAAGGGGCTTTCCAAGATGCGGTCGACTCCTTTACCGGCCTACCATTTCGGCTTGAACGTGGCCATGAAGGCTTGGTAGTCCTGGGTCTTGTAATGGCCTTCGCCGAAGTAGACCAGGATGGGCTCCATCTGCTGCGGCGTCATGTAGCCTTGCACCGGTGCCAGCACGTTCAGCTCGCTGTCGAGGTATACGATGGTGGGGTAGGCGATCCGGCCGCTCACATTGGCAACGGCGTAGGTCAGGTGGTGTGTGCCGTTGCGCCCGCCGGTCATCGAAGCGTTGAAGTCCGGGTTCTCCAGCTTCTGGCCCTTCCAGGTCACCGGTGTGCCGCTTTCCGCATCGAACTTCACGGCATAGAAGTGCTTGTTCACGTACTCGGCCAGCTTGGGGTCGCTGAAGGTGTTGCGGTCCAGCATCTTGCAAGGGCCGCACCACTGGGTGTAAACGTCCATGAACAAGGGGCGCGGAGCTTTCTTGGCGAGTGCTTGAGCCTCTTCAGGGCTCACCCACTTGATCAGTTTCGGGGCTGCGTCCGTCGTCGGTTTGGCCGTGGTCTGGGCCGAAATGGTCAAGGGGAGCAGGGCAAGAAGGAACAGCAGCGTGCGCATGGGGACGAAGGTATTGGTCTGGTTCAGCGAAGACCGTGCCGATTTCGCAGGTGCAAAGGTGATCAGTGGATGCCACGCATCAATCGACGGACGAAGGGCGAAATGGCAAGCAACACCGCCCCGGCGATCAAGGCGTAGAGCCCAAGTTGGAGGTAGCCATCGGTGTAGGCATGCAGTTTCGAAACGTTGGAGGCGTCCGGGTCCGCACTGCTCATTCCCGCTCCCAGCAATCCGGCCACGTACTGGCCGTAGGCACTGGCCAGGAACCACATGCCCATCATCAAGCCCTGGATCGATTGTGGGGACAGTTTGGTCATCAGGGAGAGGCCGATGGGAGAGAGGCAGAGTTCAGCGAACGTGATCACGAAGTAGCCCAGCGTGAAGATCTCCAACGAGGTCATGCCCTCCTCATTGGCGAAGTGGATCGTGGTGTAGAACACGTAGAACGCCAGTGCCAACAACAGGAAGCCCAGGCCGAACTTCACCACGGAGTTGGGCTCCAACTTCCGCTTGCTCAGCCATACCCACAGCAAGCCCAGCAAGGCCGCGAAGGCGATCACGAACAGGGAGTTCGCCGAATTGTTCACCGCGTTGGGGTCCATCGGGATCCCGAAGAAGGTGCCGTGCAGGTTGTTCAGCGCGAAGAGGCTCAGGCTGCCACCGCTCTGTTCGAAGAAGGCCCAGAACAGGATGGAGAAGAGGATGAAGACCATGGCGGCACCGATCCGCTTGTTCTGCGCCGTGTTGAAGCGCCGCATTTCCCAGCCCAGGTACACCAAGGTCAGTGGGCCTATGGTGAACATGAAGTAGTCCGTGTAGTCGGTGTTGGTCACAAGCAAGAGGATGATCGGGATGGCGATCAACGAGCCGATGTAGGTGGCGATCTCCAGCAAGCGCTGCCGTGACGGTGCCACCCCGGCCGCCGCGAGTGGCGATAGGCCGATGGGCCCCAGGCTCTTCCGGGTCAGCGCGAAGTTGATCAAGCTGATGGTCATCACCACCGCGACCAGGCCGAATGCCAGGCTCCAGCTGTAGTACTTGCCCACGTACACCATGATGATGCCGCCGAGCAGCGCCCCCAGGTTGATGCCCGCATAGAACAGGCTGAATCCGGCATCGCGCCGACTGTCGTTCTCGTGGTACAAGGCACCCACCATAGTGCTGATGTTGGGCTTGAAGAAGCCCGTTCCGATGATGGAGAAGGAGGTGCCGATGTAGAACAGTTGCTCCGGTGCGAAGGCGATCACCAGACCGCCGGCGATCATCAATAATGCCCCCCAGAACAAGGATTTCTGGAAGCCCAGGATCTTGTCGGCGAATACCCCGCCGATGAAGGTGAAGGCGTATACGAAGGCCTGGATGGCACCGTACTGCAGGTTCGCCGTCCGATCGTCCAACCCCATTTTGGTCACCATGAACACGGTGAGCATGCCGCGCATGCCGTAGAAGCAGAAGCGCTCCCACATTTCGGTGCCGAAGAGGTACCAGAGTTGCCTGGGGTACTTCCCCTCGAAGTTGCGGATCTGGTCCAGTGTGAGGGAGGTTCCGGTCATGGGTCAGTGCTGTGATATGGTCTTGTTCAGCCAGCGCAACATCAGGAACATCACGATGGCTGCTGCACCCAGCAGGGCGAAGTTCACCAGGAAAAAACTGCTTTTGTGCGCATAACCGTCCCACAAGGTGGCGAGGATGCCGCTGAGCTTGTTGCCGATCGAAGTGCTCAGGAACCAGCCGCCCATCATCAAGGCCGTCAGGCGCTTGGGGCTCACCTTGCTCACCAGCGACAGGCCCATGGGGCTCAGGAACAGTTCGCCGATGGTTACCACGCCATAGCACGCCACCAGCCACCAGCTGGAGGCTTTCATGGCCCCGTTCTCACAGACATACACTGCCGCCACCATCACCAGGGTGGAAAGGGCGGAGATCAACAGGCCCCACGCGATCTTGGTGGCCGTGTTCGGTTCCATGCCACGCCGTTTCAACAGGGCGAAGAAGCCCACCACCAGCGGTGTCAGCAGGATCACCCATAGCGGGTTGATGCTCTGGAACAGCTCGGTGTTGAAGAGATGGATCGTGGCCCCTTCGGGTGGCGCCAAGGCCGGTTGAAGGTTCTTGAAGTACACCGGCTTGCTCCATTCCTTCACCTCCCGGCCATCCACCTTCACCACCTTGAAATTGGCATCATAGGCCGTCACTGAATCCGGGCTGTTCACCACCTTCTCGGCCAGGTACAGCGACTCCGTCACCGGCTGGACAACAGCGGGCACCTCGCGGTCCGTGTAGAACTGTGCCCAGGTGGTGAGGGCCGTGCCGTTCTGCTTGAACACCGCCCAGAACATGATGCTCACCGCGAAGATGCTCAACAGGGCCGCGAGGGGGCGCTTGTCCTCGATGCTGGCCCGGATGT
>JBIIYD010000244.1:0-4253 GCA_044347005.1 Flavobacteriales bacterium
GAACGAGTACCTCCGATCGGACCAATGATCGTTGGTTGCTCGTGTGGATAGGATCCATAAGTGGACTTGTTCCATGGGCGGATCCTGTTAAGGGACCAGCTGCATTGTTCATAGCGAAAACGTTATGATCGATTATCAACCGGATAACACCCGATCCAACGATCCGATCGTGTGTAAACGGATGGGATATCAACAGGCGGGTATCTTCGTGGACCTTAAGAACGGACGGATGCGCATTTACATTGGTGGTGATCACGCCGGCTTCGATCTGAAGCAGCAATTAGTGGACTATCTGAAGGTTGGAGGACACTCTGTGGTGGATCAGGGTACCTACTCAGCGGACAGTGTCGATTACCCGGACTTTGCGCATGCCGTAGCCCAACAAGTAGCCGGTAACGAGGGTTCGTTGGGGGTGGTCATCTGCGGCAGCGGCAATGGCGTGAACATAACCGCCAACAAACACAACGGAGTTCGATCGGCGTTGGCTTGGGCCCCGGAGATCGCCGCCCTGGCCCGCCAACACAACGATGCCAACGTACTTGCTCTCCCTGCGCGCTACATCAGTGTAACCGATGCCAAGGCGATCATTGACGCTTTCCTTGGAGCGGGCTTTGAGGGTGGACGACACCAAGCGCGAGTGGAAAAGATCGAAAAAGGCTGCTGAACCGTCACTCTATATGCTGAAAACGAGATCACTCCTCATTGGGCTAGGTATTGCCCTCTTTGTTCCGGGTTCGGCCCAGGTCGATAGCCTGGCCTTGAGGTATTCACGGTTCATCGACCAAGGGGAACTGAAGACCCATTTGACCATGTTGGCAAGTGATGCTTTCGAAGGTCGGGACACGGGGAAGAAGGGCCAGAAGATGGCCGCCGCATACTTGCGTTCACAGTTCCAACAGTATGGGATACCGCCGGTGCCTGTTAGCGATACCGGTATGGTCATGGAGGGTTATTACCAACCCTTCGAGCTGATCGAAGAAAGCAGCGGTTCGCTGGCCATTCAAGGAAAGGGAACCACCTTGACATTCCTGAAGGAGCTGTTCTATTTCAACGAGGTCATCACGGCGGACAGGCAGTTGGACGAGTTGGTCTATTACGCCGATGGGAGCAAATTGATCGGAGCCAAAGGACTGAATGGCAAGGTCATCCTGATCACGGAGAACGGGGATGGCAGCGTGATGACGTTATTGGGAACCTTGCGTGGTTTCTCGTCCGCGGCGAATGAAGCCGGCGCGGAAGTACTTCTTGTGGCCACCCCTCGAATGCCGGAACTCGTGAAGGAGATGGGCCATTATGTGTCCGGCTCGCGCATGCGACTGGCCGATGAGCGGCCGAAAGAGGTCGTCCGGTCAGGGGTGCAGGTGATCCTTGTGGACGCAGGAGCCCTGGACGCTTCGCTCGGGCGGAATGACCTGGCCGCACTTGCCAAGCGTAAACCCGGACGGAAGGTACCGGTAGACCTGTTGTTGAAGCACAGCCCGACATCGGTGCGTGTTCGAAGTGAGAACGTCCTGGCCTACATCGAAGGAACGGACAAGAAGGACGAGCTCGTGGTGATCACAGCGCACTATGACCACATCGGGATCGAAGGCGACGAGGTGTACAACGGTGCGGATGACGATGGCAGTGGAACCGTGGCACTACTGGGTATAGCACAGGCCTTTGCTAAGGCGAAAGCGGAAGGGAATGGCCCGCGTCGCAGTGTATTGGTGATGCCCGTATCGGGTGAGGAAAAAGGATTGTTGGGCTCGAAGTACTACAGTGAGCACCCTGTGTTCCCCCTGGAGAACACCGTTGCCAACCTGAACATCGACATGATCGGGCGTTGGGACAGTGCCCACGCCGAAAGCGGCCCCTATGTGTACGTGATCGGTAGCGACCGGTTAAGCAGTGAGCTACACGCGGTGAACGAGGAGGCCAACAGCACGTACACCAAGATGGACCTGGACTACACCTTCAATGCCGCGAACGACCCCAACCGCTTCTACTACCGCAGCGATCACTACAACTTCGCACGCAAAGGAGTACCGGCCATCTTCTATTTCAGTGGCATTCACGCGGACTACCACAAGCCCACGGATACGGTCGAGAAGATCCGTTTCGACCTGCTGGAGAAGCGTGCACTACTGACCTACTATACGGCCTGGATCTTGGCCAACCGGGAGGAACGGATCGTGGTGGACGGGAAGCTTGAATAGCCCTTATTCCTGCGCCAGGTGCGCTTCCTGCAGAAGCCCTTCGAGGAAGGCCTCCAGGCTGCGGCGGTATTTTTCGTAATGGGCACCGGTCGACGGACCATAGATGCCTGTTCGAATGCGGCGAACCTTGCCCTCGTGATCGATGATGATGCAGGTGGGGTAGCTCATGACATGGTTCAGGAACGGCAGCTTTTCGGCCGCTTCACCTTTGCCTGAGCGTCCCGCATAAACGACCGGGTACTTCACCTCCAATACCTCGCGATAGCGCTTCAATCCCTCAATGGCACGCGCAGGGTCTTCTGGACGTTCGAAGGCAACAGCCAGTACTTCCAAGCCTTTGTCGTGGTGTTTTCCGTAGAGCTCGTTCAACAGGCGCGTCTCGTCCACGCAGTTCGGACACCAGCTGCCCATGATCTGGATCAACAGGGTGCGTCCCTTGAAGCGTTCGTCGGAAGGTGAGATCGAGTTCCCCTCGAGATCGGGAAAGCTGAAATCCACCATGTCATAACCCTCTTTCAGGAAGGTCAAAGAGTCCGGGTCGGTCAATGTGAACGAGGGATTCCGTGTGGCCACCCATGGTTCGCGCCAGTGGTTCCCGCTGCGGAACAATCCGCGCAGGGTATCGCCATTCAATGCAGCGGCGAAGAGGAAGGCGTGTGACCCGTCGAAGCAGCTGAGCAAGAGCGAATCGCCGGCTACCCGACCCTCCAGGTATCGGTAATCGCCCGTCTCGGTCATGAAGGTGCCCGTTACCGTTCCATCCGTTGCCTGCTCGAAAAGGCCAATTGCCGGGTAGGCATCCGTTGTCCCGGGGCTGAAATGGACCTCCCATGTGCCACCCAGGTCGACCCCTGGACCTTTTTGTGATGCGAAACGGGGGAAATTACCGGCCCTTGCGGTGAATGGGATGAAGTGGTCCGGACCCTTGAGATAGTTGTACCACTTGCCGGTAACGATATCTGCGCCATTGGTCCGCCCTTTGAACTCGGAGTCGAAAAGTGGCATCCGGACCACCAGACTGTCCCCTTTGTGGTCGATGTCATCCACCGTAATGACCTCATCGCCGTTGTATACATGAATGCGCAGGGTACTGTCTTCGAGTTGCTCCAGGTCGAACCGGAACGGGAGCACATCGCCATCCCCGAGTTCAAGTTGTACCAGCCAGGGTCCAGTGAGTGGTGGGGCAATTTCTGGGGGCCTGTTCGAGCATGCCGCTGTGAGCAGGAATGTGAGGGCCAGGAGTAGGAGATGGCGCTTCATCGGTCGGTGAAAGTAACCCTTCACACCGGCCTATGAGGAACGAAATATCGACGACCGGCCCGGTCCGGGGATCCTAAAGACCGAATTTGATACCCTGCGCCAAGGGCAGGTCGGTGCCGTAGTTGATCGTGTTGGTCTGTCGGCGCATGTAGGCTTTCCAGGCATCACTACCGCTCTCGCGGCCGCCTCCCGTCTCCTTTTCACCACCAAAGGCCCCACCTATTTCTGCTCCGCTGGTACCGATGTTCACATTGGCAATGCCGCAGTCGCTGCCCGCAGCGCTCAGGAAGCGTTCGGCTTCGCGCAAGTCCAGTGTCATTATAGCACTGCTAAGGCCTTGTCCAACGCCGTTCTGGATGGCTATGGCATCTTCCACCGAGCCATTGTAGCGTAGCAAGTATAGAATGGGCGCAAAGGTCTCTTCCTGCACAATGGCCATGTCGGGTTTCGCCTCCACCACAGCCGGCCGCACGTAGCAGCCACTTTCGTAACCTTGGCCGCTGAGCACGTCGCCTTCCACGAGGATGGAAGCACCTTGTTCCTTTGCCGCTTCGAGAGCGTTCCGGTACATGGCTACCGCTGCGGTATCGATCAGTGGCCCTACATGGTTGTGCTGGTCCAATGGATCGCCGATACGCAACTGTCCGTAGGCCTTCACCAGCTTGTCGCGGAAAGCATCGTACACCTTGTCATGGATGATCAGGCGGCGGGTGCTGGTGCAGCGCTGACCGGCGGTTCCAACAGCACCGAACACGGCCCCGATCAAGGACATATCGAGATCGGCCTTGTCGCTGA
>JBIIYD010000045.1:0-14051 GCA_044347005.1 Flavobacteriales bacterium
GATGAAGACTACAGCTTCACCACCTCCGCATCCGCCAGCGCCTTGTACAGCTTGCCGGCCGCGGCTTCGCTGATGTTCACCAGAGGCAGGCGCATGGTATCGCCGCAGACGCCGAGCACCTTCAGCACGTACTTGATGCCGCCGGGATTGCCTTCGGCGAAGAGCAGGTCGATCACTTCGATCAAGCGCAGGTGCTCGACACGCGCGGTGGAGAGATCACCCTTCAGCGCTGCGTGGACCAAAGCACTGAACTCGTTGGGCAGCGCATTGCCGACCACGCTGATCACGCCTTCGCCACCGAGGGCGATGATCGGCAGTGTGAGCGCATCGTCACCGCTGATGAGCATGAAGTCCTTGGGACGGTGCTTCAGGATGCGGCCCATCTGGTCCAGGTTGGCGCTGGCCTCCTTGATGGCGATGATGTTCTTGAAGTCGCGCGCCAAGCGCAGGGTGGTCTCGGCGGCCATGTTGCTGCCGGTGCGGCCGGGCACGTTGTACAGGATGATGGGTCGCAGGCTGGCTTGTGCGATGGCCTTGTAGTGCTGGTAGATGCCCTCCTGCGTGGGCTTATTGTAGTACGGGCTCACGCTGAGGATGGCGTCCACGCCGTCCATCTCGAAGCTGTTCAGCGACTCGATGACCTCGGCCGTGTTGCTTCCCCCGCAACCAAGCACCACGGGCACGCGGTTGCGCACGAAGCCGATGGTCTGTGCGAGCAACTCATGCTTCTCGGCCTTGGTAAGCGTTACGCTCTCGCCGGTGGTACCCATGGACACCACGTAGTCCACACCACCAGCGATCTGGTGGTCGATGAGTTTTTCAAGGCCTGCGTAGTCGATCTGGCCGTTGGAACGGAAGGGAGTGACAAGGGCGACGCCAAGGCCGCGGAAACGTTCATCCATGCGTGTTGCCGCTGATGCGACGGTCTAATTGAGCGAAGGTTCTCGTTTGGCGTTCACCATCATCAGGTAGTGATGCACCTGCTGAATGAACTGTGGTAAGCTTTGCGAACCGGCCATGTCGATCATCATGTCCAGGATCTTCTTGTTGCTCTCGCTGTAGCGCCCCACCTTGAACCGGGCGCGGCTTCGGGCCATGATGTACTGGATCGGCAAGCGGTCCTGTAGGGTAAGGTCGATGATGATCTCGTACTCCTCCGCCATGAAATTCTCCACCGCCTTCCCTTGCGGGATGCGGTACCAGTTGAGGTCCTTCTGGCAGATGGCGTCGAAATTCAGTTTCGCGTGCAGGTAGAACGGCAGGGCCTTCTCGTCCGAATAGCCCAAGGCCATGATGTTGCTGATGCCCAGTTCCTCCTTCAAACGCTTGACGTAGTTGCGCACCTGGTTGTGGGCCGCTTCGTCCTCCACCACATATACGATGGCCACTTTACGGGCCATGCCGATGTTCCTGGCAATGGGCTTACGGTCGGACGAGAGGTCGCGCAGCAGGCGGCGAATGCCCAGCCATTCCTTTATGCGGTCCAGCAGCTTCATCCGATCATGCGCATGAATTCCTCCTCGTCGATGACAGCAACTCCGAGCTGCTCCGCTTTCGTCCGTTTGGCAGGGCCCATATCGGCACCTGCCACCACAAAACTGGTCTTGCTGGAGATCGATCCGCTCACTTTGCCTCCGTTGGTTTCAATGGCTTCCTTGATGCCATCGCGGCTGAAATTGCGGAAAACCCCTGACACTACGAACGAAAGACCTTTCAGCCGGGTGCCGACAACGGTCACTTCCGAAGGGTCGAGCTCCATCCGCAGGCCTTGTTCCCGCAGGCGTTCAAGCACCGCACGGTTGCCTTCCACGGCAAAGAAATCCACGATGCTTTCCGCGATCACCGGCCCCACTTCTTCAATGGAAGTGAGCTCTTCCAAGGACATGGCCATCAACTTGTCCATGCTGACCACGGCCCGGGCGATCTTCTTGGCGACCGTTTCGCCCACGTGCCGGATCCCGATGGCGAAGAGCACGCGTTCGAACGAAGCCGCGCGGCTGGCCGCTATACCATCCACCACGAGCTGGGCGCTCTTTTCGCCCCAACCCTTGCCAAGGGCCAGCAATTGCTCCTTCGTCAGTTCGTAGAGGTCGGCCACGTTGCGGATCAGTCCGGCCTTGAAGAGCACCTCGACCGTTTCACCGCCAAGGCCCTCGATGTCCATGGCCTTGCGCGATACGAAATGCTCGATACGCCGTGTGATCTGGGGAGGGCACTGGTGTTCGTTGGGGCAGTAGTGCTGCGCTTCGCCGTCCAAGCGGATCAAGGGTGTGCCGCACTCCGGACAATCGTGCGGAAAGACCACCGGCCGGGCGTCCACGGGGCGCAGTGCCAGGACCACCCCCACGATCTTGGGAATGATCTCACCACCCTTCTCCACTTGCACGTGATCGCCGATGTGGAGACCGAGCTTGGCGATCTGGTCGGAGTTGTGCAGACTGGCACGCTTCACGGTGGTTCCCGCCAGCAACACGGGTTCCAGTTCCGCCACCGGGGTGATGGCGCCCGTGCGGCCCACCTGATAGACCACTTCGTTCAAGCGGGTAACGGCCTGCTCCGCTGCGAACTTGTAGGCCACGGCCCAGCGCGGGCTCTTGGCCGTTAGTCCAAGCTCGTCCTGCACATCGAGACCGTCCACCTTGATCACCACGCCGTCGATCGCCACTTCCAATCCATGGCGATGCGAATCCCAATGATCGATGAAGGCCATGATGCCTTCCAGATCGGTGGCCCGTTCGATGAAACGGCGTCCCGGGTCCGGGGTCTTGAAGCCCCACTCGGCTGCTTTCCGGATGTTCTCGAAGTGGCTGCGCGTGGGCAGTTGTTCACCCTGCATGCCGTAAATGAAGTTGTCCAACCCACGGCGTGCCACCTCTTTGGGGTCCTGCAGCTTCAGTGTTCCCGCAGCGGTGTTGCGGGGGTTGGCATATAGCTCCTCCCCGGCCGCGGCGCGCTGCTGATTGAGCTTGTCGAACCGTTGGCGTGTGAAGACCACTTCGCCACGCACTTCGAATACCGGTGGCCATCCCGAGCCGTGCAGTGCCAGGGGTATTGCCCGCACCGTGCGGATGTTGCCGGTGATCTCCTCGCCCTTCTCGCCATCGCCGCGTGTCACACCACGCACCAGACGACCACCTTCGTAAGTGAGGCTGATGGCCACACCATCGTACTTCAGTTCCAGGACATAGGTCGTGGGACCGATCTCCTTCTCGACACGGGACACGAATTCCGCTACTTCCTCCCGGCTGTACGAGTTGCTCAGCGACAACATCGGATAGCGGTGCTGGACGGTCGGGAAATTCCGGGTGATGTCGCCACCCACGCGTTGGGTGGGACTGTTGGGGTCGGCCAGCTCCGGGTACTGCGCTTCCAGCAGTTCCAACTCCTTCAGCAGGAAATCGAATTCCTGGTCGCTGATGACCGGGTCCGCGAGCACGTAGTAGCGGTGGTTGTGGTACTCGAGCGACCGGCTCAACTCCCGGATGCGTACGGCTGCCTGTTCCTTGTCCATTATCGCACGGCGTGGATGTATCGCGGATTCCCGCTAAGGTCGTGCAACACTTCCACCGTTGTGAAACCCAAGGCGGACAGCAGTTCACCGACCCCTGTTGCGTACCGGTAGTGCCCTTCGAACCACAGGTGACCGCCCTTGGACAAGGCCTGCAAAGCCTGATGTGCGATGGCCCGATAGAATAGCAGGGGATCGTCGTCCTCCACGAACAAGGCGATGTGCGGTTCGTTGTCGCGCACCACGGAGTCGAGGGAAGCCTCTTCGCTGCGCGGCACGTACGGAGGGTTGCTCACGATCAGGTCCGTGGGCGGGATGACGAGATCGGGGTCGAGGATGTTGGCCAACATCCATTCGACACGAAGCCCGTTGCGCGCACCATTGACTTCCGCGATGGCCAGTGCTTCAGCGGAACGGTCGATCGCTACGACCTGTGCTTCGGGGTAGGCCCCTTTCAAGGCCAGTGCGATGCAACCGCTGCCCGTGCCGATGTCAACGATGTGCGATGGGGTCCGGACATCCTCGATGATCCGTTGGACCAGTTCTTCCGTCTCGGGCCTTGGGATAAGTACTCCGGGAGCAACACCGAGCGAAAGCCCGTGGAAGTGTACCTCGCCCAACACGTATTGCAGTGGTTCACCCGCTTGCAGACGTTCGAACGGTGTATAGACCTTGACCAATTCACTTTCGGAAAGCACCTCGTCGCGACGCATCTCCAACTGGGCGGCATCCCACTGAAGTCCTTGTTCGAATACCGCACGGAGGATGGCCTTCACCTCCCCGCTTCCATAGCGCCCGGCCAAACCCGCGGTATACAGCCCGATAAGGCTCCTGACCCGATTGTCCGTGATGCGCATGGCGCAAAAGTAGCCCGTAAAGACACCGCGAATAGCCGATCGTGTTCGCCACCTTTGCCTTCCGTCCCGTGGCCCATGCACCCGGGGACCGCACCATCCGACGACCGATGCAAGCCTCATCACCGTTCATGCAACGCGCCCTGCAACTTGCGCGCACGGCGGCCGGTGATGTGGGAGCGAATCCCTTGGTGGGAGCGGTCCTTGTGCAGGGCGAACACATCCTGGCCGAAGGCTGGCACACGCGTTTCGGTGGCCCACATGCCGAAGTGGAATGCCTGCGTGCCTTCGGTGATGGCCCCGTGCCCGAGGATGCGGTGATGTATGTGACCCTTGAACCGTGCAGCCATGTCGGCAAGACACCGCCTTGCGCCGATCTGCTGATCGCCAGGGATGTGAAACAGGTCGTGATCGCGCACACCGACCCGTTCCCGGAGGTGTCCGGGCGTGGGATCGCCAAACTGCGCGGGGCGGGCGTGCAAGTGGTGGTAGGCATGGACGAAGCGGAAGCACGCTGGACCAACCGCCGCTTCCTTTCATCGGTGGAACGGAACAGGCCCTACGTCGTGCTCAAGTGGGCCCGGTCCAGCGATGGTTTCCTCGACCGGCATCCGCGCGAAGGACGGACGGTTCAACGCATCTCCACCGCCGCTACGGACGTGCTGGTGCATGGCTGGCGCAGTGCGGAACAAGCGATCCTGGTGGGCGGCACCACGGTGCTCAACGACGACCCCTCGTTGACCGTTCGCCATATACAGGGCCCGCAGCCACTGCGCGTTGTGCTCGACCGTTCGGGCGTCACACCGGCTTCATCGAAGGTGTTCGACGGAAGTGCACCGACCCTGCTCTTCACCAAGAACATCCGGAAGGATCTGCACGTGGAACAATACACACTGAGCGATGGTGATGAACCCTTGGAGGCGGTGCTGCGCGAATTGAACGACCGCGGCATCCGATCCCTGCTCGTGGAAGGTGGCGCAGGATTGCTGCGGAACTTCCTGACGGTGGGGCTATGGGACGAAGCTCGGGTGATCAGCGGGGCGCCGTTATTCCACGCTGGCACCCGAGCCCCGGACATGGAGTCGAAGATCCAGCGCAGCTTCGTTTCCGACAAGGACCTCATCACCTACCACCTGAACCCCGCATCGGCCGCTACCGGTGCAAACGAACCACTTCCCGCATGGCCTTGGTGACCGCTGCCGCATTCTTCATGGCGGTCCTCTTCCTTCTTTTCAAGGTGTTCGAGTTGCGCCGCATCGCGCTACTACCGGCCATCGTCGTCAACTATTTCGCAGCATTCGCCTGTGGCGTCGTGGTTTCGCCACCGTGGGCCGCCGGTGACCTGACCACGCTGGCGCTTCCGAGTCTTGTACTGGGCGTCCTCTTCATCACGATCTTCTATCTCACCGGGATCTCTGCGCAACGGGCCGGTGTCGCAGCCACCACGGTCGCCAGCAAAATGAGCCTGGTGCTCACGGTGCTCTTCGCCGTGTACCACTTCGGCGATCGGCCGGGCGTGATGGGTTGGTCGGGGATCGCGCTGGCACTGCTCGGCGTGGCACTGGCTTCCTGGGTGCGTCCGAAGGGGAATGCACGTGGGGAATGGCTGTTGCCCGCCACGCTTTTCATCGGCAACGCTGTCATCGACATCACCATCAACTGGGTTCAACGCACGCGGCTGTCCGAGTCTACGGAGGCGGTGTTCCCGACACTGGTTTTCGCCTGTGCCGGCGTTCTCGGCATGTTGTGGATGCTGCGTAGCGACCAACGGGACCAGCTCACCCGCCCCGATGTGTTGATCGGAGGGACACTGCTGGGTGTGATGAACTACGCTGCGCTCTACTTCGTGGTCCAGGCGCTTTCGCACAGCGGCATGCCCAGCAGCAGTGTTTATCCGCTGGTCAACATCGTGGTGATCCTCTTCGGTACCGCCGCCAGCATCGTGCTCTTCAAGGAACGGCCACGCACCGTGCAGTACATCGGCATCGCCAGTGCCGTGCTCGCCCTGGCCTTGATCCTGAACGTATGATCAACGACCGTTACAGGACGTTGGTGCACGAGGGCCAGGCGGTGCTGCGCGAAAAGGCAAGTCGTTTCATCGGCATTGCATTCCCCATGCAGGACGAAGTCGCCTTCAAGCTTCGACTTCTGGGACTTGAGAAGGAACACCACGGCGCAAGGCATTTCTGTTTTGGCTGGGTGCTTGGCGATGGAGCAGAGCGCCAGCGCGCCAATGATGCCGGTGAACCGAACGCCACGGCGGGAAAACCGATCCTCAACCGGATCCGATCGATGGACCTTACCTACTGTGGAGTGGTGGTGGTACGCTACTTCGGTGGAACGTTGCTCGGTACCGCGGGCCTGATCAAAGCATACGGCAGTGCCGCATAACAGGCATTGGACGCTGCTACCGTGATCGAACGAACATCGCTCGTCACCTTACGCATCGAATGCACTTACGCGCAACTCGAAAAAGTGAGGAACACGGCGCACTCCTGCGGTGGAGAAGTACAGGGGATCGCTCACGAAGGCGGCTTATCGATCACGGTATCCGTTCCGAAAAGCAAGGTCGGCGAATTGACCGATGCATGGCGTTCACAAGGGATGCATATCCACCTTCAGGAACCGGCGAAATAGGGCGCCAAGGCATCGATCAGGGGCTGCGGCGCACGACAGGGTCGCCTTGTGCCACCATCCACGAAGACCAGTGTGGTCGATGCTTCGGTAAGCAATGCGCCGGCTTCATCGAACACCTCGTATCGGAAGACGATCCGCACGTTGGGCAGCGCTTCTATCGTAGTGCGTATGGTCAACGCGTCATCGTAGCGTGCCGGACGATGGTACCGCACCTTGAGGTCGTGCACGGGCAACATCACGCCCTCTTCTTCCAACCGCCGGTAAGGGTACCCGATGCTCCGTAAAGCCTCCACCCGTCCGACCTCGAAGTACTCCGTGTAATCGCCATAGTACACATATCCCATCTGGTCGGTCTCGCCGTACCTGACGCGGATGCTTGTTTCATGGATGTACATGCTCGTCGACCCTGTTGCTGCAACACCAAAGAAAGGCATGCGAACGCAAGCAAAGGCACCAAAGCTTGCCTATCTTCGATCGCGGTCGAGTGAACGTTGACCAGCGATCGTGGAACGAAGCGCTCGTGGACCGACGATCATCGATCGAACAGGTACGCACAACATGCCGATAATGCAAGTGCTATTTTCTCCCATGCCATGTACAGGCCTTGTCCGGCAAGGGTTTCGGAAGAATGCCCGATCATTACCCTCAAGTAAAATTTTTGATGCCGTCAAGTACCTCCCCCATTTTTTTGTTCACTTTCTTCAGTCCATATTTGCCACCCGTTCAGCGGACGCTTGCATCTCCCTCGCAAGTCGCGTTCGATCGACGGACCATCACCAAGGACCAACCCAATAACTCGCTGACCCATCCATGAAGAAGGAC
Source organism: Flavobacteriales bacterium (assembly GCA_044347005.1). GTDB lineage: Bacteria > Bacteroidota > Bacteroidia > Flavobacteriales_F > PHOS-HE28 > PHOS-HE28. The sequence goes on from JBIIYD010000045.1 coordinate 7,822, forward strand.
CACGAGAAGATATGGGAACGGTGCCTGGAAGTGATCAAGGACAACGTCAACCAGCAAAGTTTCAAGACTTGGTTCGAACCGATCAAGGCGCTGAAGTTGCAGGACAATGTGCTTACCATCCAGGTCCCATCCCAGTTCTTTTACGAATGGCTGGAGGAACACTACGTCGGGATCCTCAAGAAGATCATCAAGAAGGAACTCGGCAACGAGGGACGACTGGAGTACTCCATCATCATGGAGAACGGTTTCCAGAGCTCCAACCCGTACACGGTGAAGATGCCCACGAGCAATGCCCGTGACGTACGCAACCCATCGGTGAACCTTCCCATCGATGTGGCGAACAGCCCCATCAAGAATCCGTTCATCATTCCCGGCCTGCGCAAGATCAAGGTCGAAAGCCACCTGAACCCCAACTACTCCTTCGACAATTTCATCGAGGGGGACTGCAACCGATTGGCACGCAGTGCCGGATATGCCGTGGCGCAGAAGCCCGGCGGCACAGCCTTCAATCCGTTGCTCGTCTATGGCGGGGTCGGTCTCGGCAAAACGCACCTGGTCCATGCCATCGGTATCGAGATCAAGAAGAACCATCCGGACAAGACCATCCTGTACGTTCCTGCGGAGAAGTTCACCCAGCAGTTCATCGAAGCGGTGAAGAACAACACCGTGGGCGACTTCACGCAGTTCTACCAGATGATGGACGTGCTAATCATCGATGATGTGCAGTTCCTCGCCGGCAAGGAAAAGACACAGGACGTGTTCTTCCACGTTTTCAACCACCTGCACCAGAGCGGCAAACAGTTGGTGATCACCAGCGACAAAGCCCCTGTGGAAATGGCCGGCATGGAACAGCGCCTCCTCTCCCGCTTCAAGTGGGGCCTGAGCGCCGACCTGCAAACGCCCGGACTGGAAACGCGCATCGCCATCCTGGAGAAGAAGATGTACGCCGAAGGCATCGACCTGCCCAAGGAAGTGGTGGAATACCTGGCCTACAGCATCACCACGAACATCCGCGAACTGGAGGGTGCCATGATCAGCCTCATCGCGCAGAGCTCGCTCAACAAGAAGGCGGTAACGCTGGAGCTGGCCAAGCAGATGATCGACAAATTCGTGAAGAACACGGCGCGCGAAGTGAGCATCGACTACATTCAGAAGGTGGTGTGCGATTACTTCGACCTCCCGATCGAGCTGCTGAAGAGCAAGACCCGCAAGCGCGAAGTTGTGCAAGCACGCCAGATCGCCATGTACTTCGCCAAGCGCATGACCAAGAGTTCGCTGGCCAACATCGGCGCACACTGCGGTGGAAAGGACCACGCCACCGTGCTCCACGCCTGCCGCACTGTGAACAACCTGCAAGAGACGGACAAACAGTTCCGTGGTTACCTCGAGGACCTCGAGAAGAAGTTGAGCATCCACTGAGCACCATACTTGACCTGTGAATTGGACGGAAGGGACCTCGAAAGGGGTCCCTTCGCTTTTCGGTCCGATATGCATAGGTCCGATGCATATCGGATCGATCAGTATCGGACCTTCGCGAACGACCCGAACCCAGCAGCATGAAGATCCTTACCGTTTGTCTTGGCAACATCTGCCGATCGCCCATGGCCGAAGGCATCCTCAGGCACCTTGCACAGGAGCGCGGCATCGACATTACGACCGACTCGGCCGGAACCGGTGACTACCATGTTGGCGAGGAACCCGATCGCCGCGCCATAGCCGCGATGGAGCGCTACGGTATCGACATCGGCGACCTCCGTGCACGGCAATTCACGGCGGCCGACTTCGAACGGTTCGACCGCATCCTTGCAATGGATGCCAGCAATCTGGCCAACATGCTGAAGCTGGCACCGAACGCGGAACTGGCCGCCAAGGCCCGCTTGGTGATGGACCACGCACCACAGCATCCCGAACGCGAAGTGCCCGACCCCTACTTCGGCGGGGACGAAGGTTTCGACCACGTGTACCGCATGCTGGTTAAAGCCTGCGAAGCCATCCTCGATGAGCTTGAAAACGAGACCGGACGATGAACACAGGACCCGGCACCCTTTACCTGATGCCCGTGTGGTTGGGTGAACACGGCGGAACGGAACAGCTTCCGACGGAGAACATCGCTTTGGCGAACACCATCACGCTCTGGTTCGCAGAACACGAAAAGACAGCGCGGCAGATGTTGCGGCGCATGGTGCCAGCGATCGACCTGGCCGCACAGGAAATGCGCCGACTCGACAAGGATAGCTCCGCTTCGGATGTGCAGGAAATGATCACCCTACTGCGCGCCGGCCGCGATGGTGCCATCATCAGCGAGGCGGGTATGCCAGGCATTGCCGACCCCGGAGCGCGCCTCGTGGCCGCGGCTCACATGGCGGGCATACCGGTGGTTCCTCTCATTGGTCCGTCCTCGCTCCTGCTTGCGCTCGCCGCTTCAGGTCTGAACGGACAACTGTTCACGTTCCATGGTTACCTGCCCCGCACCCCACAGGAACGCAGGCAATCGATCAAACGCCTGGAGTCGGAGCTGATCCGAACAGGCGGTGCGCAAATCTTCATTGAAACACCCTACCGCAACGATGCCTTGTTGGAGGACGTAATGCGCACCTGTCTGCCCGAAACGCTGTTGACCCTGGCCGTGGACCTCACACAACCCGGTGGTTCCGTGATCACACACCCGATATCGACATGGCGCAAGGAGAAGACCATCCTGGGCAAACGCCCTGCGGTGTTCATCCTTGGCAAGGCGGTCTGATCGCCCAGTATCTCAGCGTTCGATACGCTTCAGCTCAACGTGGTACACGACCGGCGACCAGGGTTCCACCAGACCATCCACGCCGCGCTCCCCGAAGGCCATCGATGAAGGAATGATGAAGGCCCCCTCCTGCCCTTCACGCAAAAGCATAACGGCCGTTTCCACCCCCTTCATTACCTGGTCCGGGTCGCCGTAGCGAAAGCTGAACGGCTGTGCGCTGCGTCGCGTATCGTCGATCACGAGTCCGTCCTCCAGACGCGTGCCACGCCAGACCACTTCCACCATGTCACCAGGCCGGACACGTGCGGTATCCATGGCGGTTCCTGAGATGTGGTAATGCAACATGCTCGCGCCCCAGCGTTGCCAAGGCTCCTTCGAGTTCCCCAGGTATGCTTCGATCAGGCGCCTTTCGAATCCTTCCGGATCGGCATCCCGCATAGCCTGTAGGCGCGCTTGTACCATGGCCGGTGTGCGGATCGAGACAAGCATGACCTCGACCTGGAGCATCGCGGTATCGGCAGGCGCGGCCACCGTTGGCGGAGCGATCACGGACCAAGGCCACAGTGATGCAGGTGCAATGACCGTGAGGCTATCACCCGCGCGCATGCGCTGCAGCAACGGAACGAACCCACCGATGCGCAAGTCTGAAGCCGCGAACCATTGCTGCGTACTGAGCAGTGAACCCGCGGCCTGACCGACCCCGGAGATGCGGAGCACCATTTCGATGCTGTCCCCATCCTTCGCTGTCGTCTCTCCATCACCAAGGATGTGGTGCGACAGATATACCCCGTCCGATACTTCCTTGAAACCCGGATAGGGCGACCCACCGCACCCCGAAACGAGCAGGAGCAGCGCTATGTACAGGGTCTTCATTTCGGCACGCCGCTCACCTTCACCAGGCCGATGTGATAGACCACCGAGCTGCGCATCGGAATGCGGTCCATATCTCCGATAAGACCGTGAGCGCGGTAGGATGGTATGATGATCACGGCACTATCGCCGGGCGAGAGCAGTTGTATGCCTTCGTGCAGTCCACTTTCCACATTGTCCATTTCCACCTTGAAGGCTTCGGGGTGCCCCGTTTCGGTGGTGTAGGCCGTATCGCCGTTGAGGAGTTCGACCCGGTAGTTGACCATGGCCCATTGACCCGGCAGGGCCGCTGTACCCGGCTGGTCCCGCAATAGCTGGTAACGGATCCCCGTTCCCGTGCGCTGCGCCACGATGCCATACCGGTCCATGTACAGATCGATGTCACGATCCTCCAACTTGATGGCGTCCTTGTTCTCCTGGATCATGGCTTCCCGGTCGGGCATGCCGTCCTGCACCACCGGTGCCCGGCCATCGTTGCCACAGCCCATGAATAGCGCGAACAGGGATGCGTGTACCAGGAGCTTCATGCGGGTGTATTGGCTTGGATGAATGCCGGAAGCAGGCCCATGAACCGGTCCACGGCCTGCTGCAAACCTTCGGAAGTATGGCCGCCGGCCGCATTGGCATGGCCGCCACCGTTGAAATGTTGCTTCAGAAAACGATCGACCGCCAGGTCGCCCTTGGAGCGCATGCTCACCTTCACCAGATCGGCGCGTTCCACGAAAAAGGCGGCCATCCGTACCCCCTTGATGGAAAGCCCGTAATTCACGAATCCTTCCGTATCACCCGGCTGGAAGTCGAATCGTTTCAGGTCGGCACGGCTGAGCGCGATGACCGCCGTGCCGAATTCGGGCAACACCGTCATGCGTTCATTCAGGGTGAAGCCCAGAAGCTTCAGGCGCTCCACCGAATTGTCGTCCATGATGTTGGACTGAACCTGGTCCACGGCAACGCCCCGTTCGATGAGGTCCGCAGCGACACGCATAGTGTGCGCCGTGGTGCTCCGGAAACGGAACGACCCGCTGTCCGTAACGATACCCGCATAGAGGCAGGTCGCGGCTTCCTTATCGATGCGCGACCCCTGGTCCATGGCGGTCAGGATGTCGTACACCATCTGGCAGGTGGCACATGCGGTGGTGTCCGAGAAGGCGATCCGTGCCATGTCCTCGGGATCCTGGTGATGATCGATCAGCACCTTGGTGGCCGCTGCGCGTACGGCTTCCTGCAATCCACCCACCCGGTCGCTCCTGCTGAAATCCAGACAGAAAACCACGGCAGCGGAAGCGATAGCTTCGACCGATGCTGCTGGATCACGGTCGAAGGCCAGGCATTCGGCATAGCCCGGCAACCAATGCAGGTTGGGTGGTGGCGTATTGGGCAACACCACCTGCACGTTGTGCCCCATGGCCCCAAGCACCCTGGCAAGACCAAGACTTGAGCCCATGGCATCGCCATCGGGATTGAAATGGGTGACGATGGCCAGACGCCGGGGCTCGTGGAGCAGTTCCTGGAGCTGCCGGACCTGCGGAGCGGAGGCTGATGTTGACGACATGGTGCAGGCCCAAAGGTAGCCGCCCCATACCGATGCGATCACGAATGTTCAGAAGCCCAGTCCCGGGGTCGGCATGTGTTCGATGAGGATCCCTGCACATCCGATGTCGAACTCGCTGCTGCTTCGACGGCTCTTGGCCTCGGCACCGGCCGCAATGACCGTGATGGCGATGCGCTTGGTGGAGGCACAGGAGAACTCGACCTCGTAGGCCATGTCGTGCTCGGTGTTGTCCCAGAGCACTTTTTCCACCTCTTCGAACACCTGTTGTTTCTTGGTGGTGCGCACTTCCCGGGTGGCGCCGGTGGGTTTACCATCGGCATCGAGGATGGGCTCCAAGTTGGTCACCACCTCCTCCACTTCCCGCGGTTCGCGCACCTTTTCGACCAAGCGGATGGCGAGCTGTTCGCCCAACAACTTCACATCCTGGCATACGGAAATGCGGTAATCCTGGCCACGGTACAGGATGATGTTCAGTTCCGTCTCGCGGCCTACCTGGATGGCGGCGCTCTTGCTCTGGCCGTTCACGGACCAGCGCTTATCGGCCGACCGCGGGCAATTGTACTTGTGGTAATCGACGCATTCGGATTGTGCATCGGCAGTGGCGTTGTCTCCCAATACCAGGATGGCAGCGGCGAAAAGGTGGACAATGGTCTTCATTTTGCTCATGCGTTGGTCCGGTCCTCCGGACGGGTCAACTCGGCCCGCAAGCGCGCTATGGCTTGCTGCAGGTCCTTGTATTTTTCTTCCGTGATGTCCACTTTGATGTCCTCGCCCAGCACCATGCGGCCCGATGCGGATTTGCCGCTGTGGGCCGTGCGCTGCACGTTCAATTGGTCGTAGATGTCCAGCAGCGCGAGCAGTTCGTTCCTCAGCGCCGCCACGTCGGAATCACCGGTCTGCGTTTCGGTAAGTGCCACCAAGTGCTCCAAGGTCGACTTCTGTTCTCCCACGCGCTCCATCACGCGTGCCCGACCGGCCCCATCGCCACCCTGCTGCATGGTCAGGTGCATGCTTTCCACCCATCCGCCCACGAGCACCATGGACAATACCGGCCCCATGTCATAG
>JBIIYD010000338.1:0-2561 GCA_044347005.1 Flavobacteriales bacterium
TGGGCTGCGGATGACGGGAACCTGTGCGGTTGGTGCCTCGATCAAGCCGATGCGATCGACAGTTCGTTCATCGCATTGGGTCCTGTGCCGGGATCAAGTCCCGATTCTTCGTTCTGGGGCGGTGCGGGGGTGGTCAACGATCCTGTCGCAGGAGGGCAGGCATCCGTGGACCTTCAGACCGCAGGCACGTTCCCCTTCACCTATACGGTCATCGATAGCTACGGATGCCTGTTCGACACCACGTTGGTAGTGGAAGCGACCGTGCCTTTGGTACTTGATGCTGGTGACGATATCGTGCTGTGCGAGGGTCCCGTGACAATCGAGGCCCAGATCCTTGAAGGTTACGTTCCTCAGAACTGCAGCTATACATTGAGGCTGTTGGATAGTGTCGGCAATGGCTGGTCCAGTGGCTTGTTCCCGGTCCAGGCAAGGGTCAACCTCATCCTTGACGGTCAGTCCAGCACATATACCTTGAATTCCGGGGCATTTGGCGAGTTCAGCATTGCCGTGGTTCCGGGTGCATCGCTTTCGGTCCAATATGTCACAGGCAGTAACAATACTGAGAACTCTTTCTTGCTGTTGGACGATCTAGGTGGGGTGGTGTATGCATCCCCCATCGACCCGGTCGATGGCTTGCATTACAGCGGTGTGGTCACCTGCGAAGGAGGCATATCACCCACCCAGATCAACTGGTCTCCGGTGCAAGGGCTCTCGGATCCCACGGCCCTGAACCCCGAGGTCTTCACCATGGCGAGCCGATGGTATCACCTATCGGCCGTGGTACCCGGCGAGCCACCCTGTATGGCAATGGACAGTGTTTGGGTGGAGGCCCCGGGCACCAATGTCCTCTCAATGACATGGGATCCCGATGAGACCACACTTTGCACGGACCCCGGTTTCGAGCTGTATATCTGGTACCGGAATGGTATTGTCGAGGACACCACCACGGCCGCATGCATTGAACAAGTCCCTTATGGGTTGTGGCAAGTGATCGCCACACCGGCGCAAGGTTGCGCTTCGAGTTCCTTGGACACCTTACTGTGCCCCATCGTTTCTCTCGCCCACGAGGGTGGATTGCTGTTGACGGATCCTGGCTTGGGGACATATACATGGACATACAACGGCGTTGAACTGGATGGTGCCGCTGGGCCTTTCTTGGAGGTCCAAGGGGATGGCGACTATTCGGTGTCAATATCCACGGACTATGGGTGTGTGGTCAGTGCTTCTATCGTGGTCGTAGCAATTAGTGTTGGCGTGGAGCCGAACCCAGGGAATTCTCCGGTATTCCGTATCCACCCCATTCCCAGTGAGGGTCTCTTCAGCGTTGAAGTGACGGGGTTGTGGGGAACTTCCGCAATGCTGCGCATCCTTGACTTCAGTGGTCGCATTGTTTACGAGCGCCAGGAAACCCTTGCTGAGGGCGGTCTACGAAGGGCCGTTATCCTGAATACCGCTCCTGGCACCTACGTGGTCCAAGTAGATGATGGGACCCGCCGACTGGTACAGCGCATTGTGCTGCAGTAGGGTGGCATTGGAAATGGGGCGGGGGGCGTCCGGGCTCCGCCCCGTATCCCCCCTTGATCTTGAACGCGGTAGTTCCTAACTACTTGGATAACGTTCAGGAGCTTATCGGGTCAGCCCTCCACCAATTCGATGTCGAACTCCACCAGTTCCACGAATTCCTGGATGCGCTGGTCGATGTCCGCACGGTCGATCTCCAACATGCGCTCGATGCCGAACTTTTCGCAGCAGAAGCTGGCCAGTGCACTGCCCACGATGATCGCGCGCTTCATGTTGTCGAAGCTGTGGTCCTGCGTACGGGCCAGGTAGCCGATGAAGCCGCCTGCGAAGGTGTCGCCGGCGCCGGTGGGGTCCACCACATCCTCCAAGGGTAGGGCGGGGGCGAAGAACACACGGTCCTTGCTGAAGAGCAATGCTCCGTGTTCACCCTTCTTGATCACCAGGTATTTCGGGCCCATGGCCAGGATCTTCCCGGCGGCCTTCACCAGGCTGTGCTCGCCGCTCAACTGGCGTGCTTCGGCATCGTTGATGGTGAGGATGTCCACCCGGGCGATCACCTCGCGCAGCTTCTCCATGGCGCTGTCCATCCAGAAGTTCATGGTATCCATCACCACCAATGCTGGCCGCTCGCTCATTTGGTCCAGCACCTTGGCCTGCACGGTGGGGTCCAGGTTGCCCAACATCACGTAGGGTGCTTCGCGGTAGGTTTCGGGCAGCACAGGGTCCAGGTCCAGCAGCACGTTGAGGCGGGTCTCGAGCGTGTCACGCGTGTTCATGTCGTAGTGGTATCGCCCGGCCCAGAAGAAGCTTTCCTTGCCCTGGAGGATCTCCAAGCCTTGCAGGTCCACGCCCCGGTCCCGCAGCTGCTGCATCACGGGTTCGGGGAAATCATCGCCCACCACGCTCACCAGCCCCATCTTGTCCAGGAACACAGAGGCGGCCAGGCTGATGTAGGTGGCGGCCCCGCCCACGGTCTTTTCGGCTATGCCGAAGGGGGTTTCGATGCGGTCGAATGCGACGGTACCTACGGTGATGAGCTG
>JBIIYD010000245.1:0-4216 GCA_044347005.1 Flavobacteriales bacterium
GACGTTCCAAGGAAGAGATCAATCGGGGAGGCGAAAAGATCGGTCCTGTGGAAGTGGAAGCTGCCCTTTTGGGCCATCCGGACGTGAAGCAGGCCGCAGCATTCGCCATGCCGCACCCAACACTGGGCGAGGAGGTGGCACTGGCCTATGTTCCCAACGGCGCGACCCTGGATCCCGAGGACCTGCGCGCCTATATGCTGGAACGCATAGCGGCCTTCAAGGTGCCCAAGCAGTTCTTTCCGGTTTCCGAGCTGCCGCTCACGGCGACCGGCAAGGTGAAACGGAGCGAGTTGACCAAGCTGTTGATCGCGGTAGAGCCGATGGGGCAGGAAGAACGCCCCGCATCCATACATACCGAGTTGTACGAGAAAGCGGTGGAACAAGCTCTTGCAGTTGGTGACACGGTACACGGTTCCGAGGATCCGAAACAGCTGCCAGCGGACTATGTGGAGCGCACCGTGGCCATGGTGTGGTGCCAGGAGTTGAGACTGGAACGTGTGCTATTATGCGATGATTTCTTCGTATTGGGTGGCGATAGCCTTTCCGGTGTGCGGATCTGTGCCAGGTTGCGCGACATGCTCGGTTGCCGGGTGGAGCTAATGGACCTGTTCCGCAACCCGCAATTACGCAGGTTCGCGGCGCAACTGGGTCGTCTTGAGCATGGCAGGCGCTGGCTCAACCTGGCACCCATCCGGACGAGCGGGAGTTCGACCCCCTTCATCTGCGTGCATGGTGATGAAGGCAACTACAACCTTCCACGATTGCTCGGTGAGGATCGACCATTCATCGGGTTCATGCATCAGGGGGAGGATGGACTGGGCATGCGGTATCGAACGATCGGGTCCATGGCGCATCACTACGTCAATGAATTGATCGAGGCTGTTCCACAGGGCCCTTATGTCATGGCCGGATTCAGTACCGGAGGGGTGATCGCCTATGAAATGGCGCAGCGCTTGAAGGCCATGGGAGAGGAAGTCCCATTGTTGATACTCCTGGATACGCGTGGCCCGGTCTTCGATTGGTGGCGATATGCGCCACGCACCAAACTTGCCGATCTGCGCAGCATCTTCTTGCGACCCCGTTGCGAGCGCTACCTGGAACAAGGGCGCCCGATCCCATTCAAGTTGCGCAATTTCTTCATCATCAACACGTACCGACGTGCCTTGGAACGCTATCGTCCCAAGCCATACACCGGCAAGGTTTTGCTGGTGCGCAGCTGGCAGCGAAGCAACGAGCCAACGGGCTGGCAAGGGCTCTTAAGCGAAAGTGCGACGGTGAAGGTGGTCCCGGGCGAGCACTTCACCATATTGCGAGAGCCGCACGCGCGTGCCGTGGTGTCGGCCATCGACGAGCAGCTGCGCTCCCTGGACCTGTGAGTTGGTACTGTGTGCAAAACGTCAAGCTCCAGTGAAATGGAACCAGCTGTGGTACATGCGATCCCCTGGCGTTTGGGAAGTACCATCGTCGATGCCTTTCCCTGAACGAGGCGGATAAATGGCTTGGCACCGCGCGACATAGCATCCCTTTCCGATCAGCGGCCATTTCGCTACTGCTGCTGCTCAGCGATGCCTTCCTGGTCCACATTGCAATGCTCACCTCCGCGCCTCCAACTCCCGATCGATCATCTCCATCAAGGTCAGGATGCGCTGCTCCAACTCTTGATAGAGGCGGACCATGAAGCCCCGTATGAAGACGTTCATGCGCACCACGCCTTTGAACGCATTGTCATCCATGAGCGCTGCGGGATCGATGGGATACCCGCTCGTCCAAACGGTATCCATCACCACCTTGGCGTAGATCTGCGGCGCCATATCATGCATTTGCAGATGTCCGTCGTAGCCCTGTTCCAGCTTGTCCAGATAGGCGTAATGCTCCGCGTAGAGGGCAGTGATGCTGCGACGCAGGCTGTCATTGCCGATCAGGTCGAAACCGATGCTCTTCAGGTTGTCGAAGGCTGATGTATTGGGTGCGAGCATGGTGTTACCGTAGAGGCAGCCGTAATGGACACGCAGTGAATCATGGAAGGGCATTCGTTCCTCCAGATGGTTCAGCACGGCAACGTTCCCTTTCAGCAAACGTTGGTTCATGGCGATGTTATACCGGCAATCTGCCAGGTCGGCCTCCAGGTCGTTGCGCATCTCGGCAAGCAGCGCAAGCTCCTTGGAATGCTCCTTGCGCGCGCTGTTCCAGTTGTTCAGTTGCAGGGCGAGGAAGATCCCGATCACCACCAGCACGATCTCGCCCACGGCATAGGTGAGGTAGCGGGTGATGCGGCCTTGTGCCAGCAGGCTTTGGCGGATGCTGCGGAAGAACTTGATCATGGTCGATGTTGCTTCACTTTGGATGCTGAAGGGTCCGAATGTGATCCTCGAGTTGTGCCAGGAGGGATGCAATGTCCTGCTCCATCGCTTCGTACTGCCCTTGCATGTACTTGCGGATGAAGAGGTTCATCTTCAGTACCTCTTGGAATTTCCTGTCATCCATTAGCCGCTCATGGTCCACTGGCCTGGCCGACACCCACATGGCTTCCACGTTCAGGTGCTCCAGTACTTGTGGATAGACATGGTTCCATTGATAGTCATCATCCAGGCCCTTCTCAACATTCTCCAGGTACACGTACTTCATGGAGTACAGGGCTGATATCGCATTGCGCAGGCTGTCGTCCGATATCAGGTCGACGCCCACGGACTTCAGGTTCTCCCAGGCAGCCGTGTTTTCGCTGATCTGATAGTTCCCCAGGATGTTCCCGAAATGATATTCCAAGCTGTCGTCGAGTGCTGTCCGGTCCTGAAGGGCTTTCAGGACGGCCTCGTTGGATCGTATCCGTCCCTTGTTGCCATCTACGTTGAAGCGTACATCCCGCAGGTCGGTCGTCAGGTTCTTCTGCATTTCCTGGAGCAGGGCCAGCTCCTTTCCGCGCGTTTTCTTTTCTGCACTGGTGTTGTTGATATTCAACGCGATCAGTATCCCGATCACCACCAGCAGGATCTCACCTACGGCATAGACCAAGTAGCGGGTCAGGCGGTTCTCCTTCAGGAGCCGTTGGCGTATGGAATTGAAGATGCGGGCCATGGAGGGGTTGCTCAATTTGTAGGTTCTGGTGGATTCTTTGGGCCCGGATCCATCATGATCCGCGTTCCAGTTCCCGATCGATCATCCCGGTCAGCGCTTCAGAGATCTTTCGCACCTCGTTCAACTGCCCGTTCATGGTGGAGAACTCAAGCGTGGCCATGAGGAATCCATTCTTCACACGCTTGTCGGCGAAATAGGATGCGAAGTCCTCCGGGCGCATCACCACGTCCTTGCCCATGTGAATGTTCAGGGTCGGTTCCAGGTCCATCAGCTCGTACACGGGTTTATAGATGAGCTCCTCCGCGTCGAAGCGGAAATGCTCCTCTTCCGCCTTGGCCTGCTTGAAGAGCGATTCCAGCACGAGCAGGGAGGTCTTCACGCTGTCATTGGTCAACTGCCCAAGGCTTCCGGAACTCATCATTTCCTGGAAGGTGAAGTTGATCGGGTAATATGGCGTCCATACATACACGGCGATCCTATCGTTGCTGAACGCCTTCCAATCCTCGATGGGCTCCCCGTTGATCTTGGAGATTATGCGTTGCGCCGCCTCCATACTCCTGGCCCGCAACGCGATAATGTCATTCACCTTGACCAGGTTGGCTTCGAGGTCCGCCTTGATGTTGCGCAAATACTGCAACTCCCGCACCCGTGCCTTTCGCAGGTCGTTGTTGTTGTTGATCTGCAACGCGATGAGGATCCCGATCACCACCAGCACGATCTCGCCCACGGCGTAGATGAGGTAGCGTGTGAGACGGTTCTCTTTCAGGAAGCGCTGGCGGATGGAGTTGAAGATGCGGGCCATGGTTCACCTGTTCAATTGTGCGTCGATCCGTGCTAAGACCTGTTGCGAGCTAAGCGCCATGCCTTGCAAGACCCCGATGATAGCCTGCCCATTGATCTTGCAGAGGGACAGGCCGTTCTTGAAGGTCTGGTCCGACATTAGTTCGGACATGACCTCAGGAGCCATGGGACTCAGATCGGATCGGTCGGCCGCCGTGGCCATGGCCTGATAGGTGTTGAAGGTATGCTCCACATCACCTTTTCGGAAGAACACACTGTAGAGGAATTCATCATAATCGTGGCGAATGTGATCCTGGAAACTATCGATGCGGTCGTACTCGAGCTCCATGCTCAGTAACGTGTT
>JBIIYD010000246.1:0-4215 GCA_044347005.1 Flavobacteriales bacterium
CCTGCTTATTCCAGAGGCGGGCAGCTTCTACGTCATGGACCGCGCCTACCTGGCTCTGGAGCGCCTTTGCAGACTGCACGTTTGCGGCGCGTTCTTCATTACGCGAGCCAAGTCCAACACCGATCTGCGACGTCTTTACTCTGCGCCCACCGACCGCAAGACCGGCATCATCTGCGACCAGACCGTTGTCTTCGCTGGCATCAAATCGGCTTCGGACTATCCTCACAAACTCCGCCGCATCAAGCTCAAGGACCTGGAGAGTGGGCGCCTTCTGGTTTTCCTCACCAACAACTTCGCGCTGACCGCAAACACCATCGCCGAGCTCTATCGCAACAGATGGCAGGTCGAACTGTTCTTCAAGTGGATCAAGCAGCATCTGCGGATCAAGAAGTTCTACGGCCTCTCGGAGAACGCCGTCAAGTGCCAGATCTGGATCGCCGTCTCCGTGTACCTGCTGGTGGCCATCGTTCGCAAGCGGCTGAAGTTGGATGCTTCGCTCCATTCCATTCTACAGATCTGTTCGGTCATACCCTTCGAGAAAATGCCCATCCAGCAAGCCTTTCAGAAGACCCAGGAGCAAGAGTCAGGCTCCAACCCTCTGAACCAGTTGATATTGTTCGATTCTTAACCGGACAGCAGTGAAGCAAGTTCATTGATGGCTCGAACAATGGATGGAGTGGAACACTTTGGGGAGCACAGCCCGAAACGCAGAGCGGGGACCACCTGTTGGCGATCCCCGCTCCCATGCCTGTTGCGCCGTAGCGCAATGGGCAAGCCGCAGTTCCTTGGTCGTTCGTCCTCACTTACCTGGGCAATGAGGCACTACGCTGTGCATTCGGTCGGTGACCATCTGGCATGGCACCGGGCGGTCTTGCGCGCAAAGCCTCTTACCAGACCTTGTGTGGTACCGCTGGCACCACGGCGCTTGGCCACTTTTCCCTCCTGCATCGATCCTGGACCCGAAGGTCTTGGAACCAAAGAACGTATTGGTAGTCCGAAGCTAGGCCCCAAAGGCTGCCAGGACCATCATTCCAGCCCCTCAGCTTATCCACAACTTGTGAACCGCTGCACGATGCCCCTATTGCTCGTGCAGCACCTTGAAGCCATACCGGCCTTGTGAGGTATGCAGATGCAACAGATAGACACCCGTGGGAAGCTGGTCCATCGGGACCAGCACCAGTCCATCGCTGATGCTGACATCGGGCACGCGCATGGCACGGCCGGTTACATCGAACAGTGCGATGCCGACCAGCGTGCTGGTACCCAGGTCCAGCAGCTGACCCTCGGCGTTCCTGCCGGCCAAGCGCACCGGACTCCCATCGGGATCCAGGTCGGCCATTCCCGAACAAGGGTCGATGACCACCGCTACCACGGCCTGCGCGCTGGCACATGGTGCTTCCCCGGGAAGTGTGTAGGTGTACAGGCCGGACAGGCCGGTGAGCGGATCCAGGATACCGGAGAACGGCGCACCATTGGGATCGATCCACGTGCCACCGGCATCGCCGCCCAGGATCGATAGCAGATCGGCGGTGGGGCCGTTGCTGCACAGGGTCTGTGTCGCGTTGGTACCGGCGTCGGGTGCCGCATTCACGGTAACGGTGAAGAGCGCCGTGTCATTGGGGCAGGGCCCCGTGCCGAAGACGATGTAATCCAACGCGTAGGAGCCCGGCACCGAGAAATTGGGCAAGGGATTCGTTTGGCCCTGGTAGTAGAACAGGCCGGTGAGGTCGCCCCCGCTCACGTTGCCGATCAGTGAGATCGGTGCGGAATTCTCGCAGAGCGCCAGGTCCACATCCTGCCCCGCGTTGGCGGGTATGGTCACCGACACGGTGATCAACGCCTCGTCCTGGGGACAGCCGCCCGGACAGTTCGTGGTATAGGTGAATGGCGTGCTGCCTTGGGTATCGGTATCGAAGGTCCCCGAGAACGGCACACCGCCCGGCGCGGTCCATACGCCGCAGGTGGACACACCTGGCCCCAGGAGTTGGGACAGGTCGTAGGTCCCGGTGTTCTTGCAGAGCGAAATGGTGCCATCGGCACCCGCGAAAGGCGCGGAAGAAACCGTGATCGTGGTGGACCCGGCGGCCCCCACCAGCACCGGATCACTGGATACGACCCGCACCCGGTAACCCGCACCGGGAGCTGCACCGAAGGGGATGTTGCCCACGATCGACCCCGATGTGGTGGCGGAAACGGACCCGATGGTCACCGGTGCCGTGAAGGAGCCGCTTGCATCCGAGAGCTGGGCGGTGAACGTATTGCCGAGCGCGAAGGTGCCGGTGGCCACATAGGGTATGGTCACCGTGGCGCCCTGGCAGACCTGCGCCGGTGCCACCACCCCGGTGGCGATGGATGCCGGGACTTGCCCGGCCGATGTGACGCGGATGGCATCCACTCCGAAACCGGGGTCCTGTGCCGTGGTGGTGGTGCCGTTGACGAAACGGAACGCGAAACGGAGCGTGGCCTGGCCACCGAACGCGGGAAGGGTGATGCTCTGTTGCACCCACGAGGTCTGGTTCCGGTACTGGGCGATGGGTGTCGAAACCAGGTTCCAACTGCTGCCCGCATTGGTGCTGTAGTGGACCTCGCCATAGTTGTTGCTGCCACCGCCACAGAGCCACCAGAACGAGAGGGTCACATCACTGGCCCCGACCGTGTTGACGTCGGTGTTCATCCGGGCGAAGTGGTTCGCTGCATTCGCACAGAGTCCATCGGCCGCGAGGAAACAGCAGTTCTGGATCCCGCTGTTGACCGCCGCCGTGCTGGTGGTGTGCAGGTAGTTCCCGTTGGCGCTCGGGACCGCTAACGGCTGCGCTGCGGTAGTTGCTACCGTGAAGGGCAAGGGGAACCCCAGACAGACCACGGAACCGCTCCCACCCGCATAGACATTGTTGATCAGCCAGGTGTTGTCGCCCACCGTGGTGGAACCCACGTCCGCTGTGTTCAGGTCGAATGCCGCCTGACCGTCGAAATCTTCCGTGAACAGCGTTTGCTGCGCATGGAACACACCCGGCAACAGGATCATTGATACGATCAGAAAGGGTCTCATGGGCATGATGGTTTGCACCAAGATAAGCGCCTTTGCGCAGTTGTGGGAACAGCGCTTCATTCCGCATTCCGGGCACCATGTATGCCAAAGCATGGCCTGAAAAAGAACGGACCGCCTCGTACAAAGCGGTCCGTTCCAGAAAAGGTGTCTTGATCAGCGCTGCACCGCCACCGTCCTGCGTGCGGTCTCCACCCCGTCAGTGGTCAGGATCCGAAGGATGTAGTTGCCGCTGGGCAGCTCACGCACATCCACCACGGTCTGCCCATCCGAATGGTTCACCTGTTGGTCCACCATGGTGCGACCGGTGAGGTCCAGCAGCATCAAGCGGGAATTGCCGGATGCCAGACCGCTGATGAACAACTGGTCCGAAGCCGGTACGGGATGCACACGCAGCGAGCCTTCCTCCCCATCGTTCAAAATGCCCGTGCTGATCACGTTGACCTGCTCGGAGAGCAGCTGGCAATTGGGGCCGAAGTCGGCGATCACCGAATAGTTGCCCGACACACCTGCGGCCAGGGTCTGCCCCACTTCGTTGGGAATGGTAACACCATCGAGCAACCAGGTGTAGCCCAGTGCTTCGGGCGCGGTGAGCACGTTGGCATCCTGCACGATCACCGGCTGTGGCTGCGGGCACAGGTCCACGATGCGGTACAGGATGCCGCTCGTGGAGTTCCCTGCGAAGAGTTCCTCGTCGCGATTCTCGGCGATGCAGGAGATGCCTGCGATGCCCGTGGGCAACACCTGTTCGCTCACCCATCCACCGAATTCGTTGGGCTGCAACGAGAAGAAGCGACCAAGGCAGTAATCGGTGTACAAGTACCGGCCCTGCAAGCGGTAGAACTGCGTTCCCCGGTACACGCGCCCACCGATCACACTGCACCATTGGTTGGTGGCGGTGGTATGCACCTGGATCGGCTCCACGTAGGACGATGCCGGCTGGCATCCGCTGGTGTTGTAGGCCTGGTTGCCCTCGCGGCAACGCCAGCCGAAGTTGGGGCCGCTGTTGTTGCCCGCCGGCCAGAAGTTGACCTCCTCACGGGCGTTCTGGCCCACATCACCGATCCACAGGTCGCCGGTCAATGCGTCGAAACCGAAGCGCCAAGGGTTGCGCAGGCCGGTGGCCCAGATCTCGGGAAGTACGGTGGTGCTGCCCGCGTACGGATTGT
>JBIIYD010000247.1:0-4192 GCA_044347005.1 Flavobacteriales bacterium
AATGGTATTATCCGACCTCTATCACAATTCCATTCACCTCCATTCCCGGTCCGGTCCGGGTCACTGCGATCGCCTTCAGTAGTCCCGGAGGTGCGATATGCATCGGACCGATATGCATCGGACCGACATAAGGCTAGCCGCACGCAGGGCATATCGGTCATGGTGCGATCGGAAAAGCGGTAACGGAGAAAGGACGATATCACCGGGACTTGCGATCGTCGCCAACAATGCCCTTACGCAAAGCAAGAAGGGGCGACCAATGGCCGCCCCTTCGCATGGTCGTTCGGTATCGATTAATCGCTGAATGCGAAACCGATCGTGAGCGCAAGGAAGTTCTGTGCCTCCAGGTCCTGGGTCTTGAAGCCCATGTAGTAGTTGGCCGAGAACATCAGGGCATTGCCACCTTCGAGGTAGAGGGAAACGCCCGCTTCGGGTTGCAGCATGAACTGCCAGGGGTCGGTCTCCAAGCTCCACTGACCCATGTCCACGGTACGGCGCGCGTACGAGGTGCCGGCGCCGAGGCCGATGAAGGGGCGCACGTCGCTGCCATCGGCGAACACCTTGTCCACCTGCGCACTGGCGGTGAACATGTTCATGTAGCGGTACTGCAGGCCGGTGATGGAGCGGGTGTCCACGGTATAGGTGGCTTGGTCCATTTCCTCGTAGAAGGTCTGCCAGCCCATGTCGATACCAAGGGCGATACCGTCGTCGTTCAGGTTGCGGTAGCCGAAGTTGAAGCCCCGGAACGAAGGCTCGTCGATGAAGTCGTTCATGTCCCCGATGGCGAAGCCGATGGGGTACTCCAGGATGTAAATGTTCTGGCCTTGCGACATGCCGGCCAGCGGAGCCATGACAATGGCGGCGATGAGAAGAAGTTGGCGTAGCATGGTCATCCTATTTTTTCAGGTAAGCGGATTGTTTGAAGGCCTGGTCGATCGAGGTCCTGATGCGGTCCAGGAGGTCGGCGTTGGAGCCTTCGAGCACACCGTTGACGATGCCCAACCAGATCACGGGCACGTTGTTGGTGGGGCTCACATCGGCGGGCACGGCCATCTGCAGCAGCAACGATCCGCTGGTGTACGAGGTGTAGGTGGGGTAATAGCCCGGGTAGTACCAACCATAATCGGGGTAGGAGGGGTAGTACCAGCCCCAGTAGCCACCGTAGTAGGTATAACTCACCACTTCGCTGGTGATGGTGCTCGCCAACAGGTGTACATCGGCTACGGTGGTCTCGTTCGGCCCATCGATCTCCTGCCATCCCAAGGCGTTCATGTTGTCCCTGATCTCCTGCAGGATCACGCTGGAGTATTGGGTGTCGACGTATTCAGGATCCTCCCCTTCGGCCAAGTTGCCGGTGATGATGGGCACCTTGTCCGGCAAGGAGTACGTGGTAACGCTCCCGAAAGAGAAGGAGGGGGAGTAGTTCGTGTACACGATGTCGTAATCGCTCAGGTAGTCCGGTCCATCGGGATAACACCCGGTGAACAGGAGCGCCCCCATGGCGAGTACAACGGGGATGGTTCGCTTATGCATGGATGATGGCTTTGTTGTCCGGCAAATGTAACCGGGGCAATTCATGACCGGAGCGATCGATGATGCACAATGATCATAAATGATACTCGGTCATCAGCAACCCGGCGTGGCATGCCCACAGGTCGTCAAGTAAGCAGTTCCTGCAACGCTGGATCGTACCGAACGGTCCAGGATCCGTGTCCTCGCGCAACTCGGCGTCCACATACCTTTGCAAACACACCCGCCGACCATTGGCACGTATCATTCTCGCGATCATCGGACCTGTCCTCCTTGCTCCGGCATTGCTGGCCCAGCCCGACCAGGATACGATACCGCATACTGCCATCGGACAGGTACTGCACAACAGCGACTCGCTGCGTGTGCTCAGCTTCGAGGCCGGGCCCATGAAGTTCGTGCCCTTCGTTGCACCCAGCTACACGCCCGAGATGCAGTTCCTCGTAACAGCTGGTGGCCTCATTACCTTCAGCTTCGATCGCAGGGACAAACAGTTGTTGCGTTCCTCCATACCCTTCTCGGTGGGTAAGAGCACCAATGGGTCACTGCAGGTATCCGTGAAAGCGAACCTCTATCTGCGCGAGGACAAGTGGCGGATCACTGGAGAGATCTGGCGCAAGGACATGCCGGACAATTATTACGGCGTGGGGTATTCCAGTGCACGCAACACGCCTAAGAGCGACAGCACCACGCTCTACCACCGGAACTGGCGGCGCCTCTATGCCAAGGTGGTGCATCAATACAAGCCCAAGTATTTCCTGGGGGGCATCTACGACGCCACCAATACCGATGCCACGGAGCTGAACCCCGTGATGGTAGCGGACGCGTACATCCTGCAATACGGCACGGCCACCCGCAACCGTGGGCTGGGACTGGTGATGCAATACGACAGCCGTGACGTACCGGTGAATGCGTACAGTGGTTTGTTCCTGGATGCGAGCTTGACCAATTACGGCCGGTTCTGGGGTGGGCAGAGCGAGTTCTGGACCATGGACCTGGACTACCGCCAATACAAAAGCGTGGGCCGCCGACACACCCTGGCGTGGAACCTGCGCGTGCGCACCAACTTCGGCGAGGTGCCATGGACGGAGCTGTCGCAGATCGGCACCCCCTGGGACCTGCGAGGCTACACTTGGGGCCAATACCGCGATGAGCTGATGACCTACGGCATGGCCGAATACCGGCACATGTTCAACCGCAAAGCACCAAACAAGAGCGGCTCGTTGGACAGTCGCTGGGGATTTGCTGGCTGGCTCGGTTTCGGTGCCGTTGCTCAGGACATCGCTTCCTTACCTGCCGTGTTGCCCAATGCAGGGCTGGGCATCCGCTTCGAGACCGAGAAGCGAAGCAACGTGCGGGTGGACTATGGTATCGGCAGCAACAGCAGCGCCTTCTATGTCACGTTCTACGAAGCCTTTTGATGGTCGATCGGCAATGACCAGGCTCCACCACCATCATCCGAAGCCCAACCCAACGAAACCCATGAACCTGTCCCGCCTCTTGTCGACCGTGGTGCTCACCGCACTTGTCGGCCATGCCCATTCCCAAGTACTGATCTCGCTGCTCTTCGGCGACAAGCTCAACAACGGCAACATCGAATTCGGCTTGGAGGGTGGTGCCAGCTTCTCCACCATCAACGGCTCGGTCGGTGCGGAGTACAAGTCGGGCTTCAACCTGGGTTTCTACTTCGGCATCAAGCTGAAGGACAAGTTGTCCCTGGCCACGGGCGTTATGGTGAAATCGCCCTTGGGGGCCGAAGGCTTGCCGACCTACAGCCTGGGTGCTGCCGACCTGGATTCGGTGTTCCTCGGTGGTTCGGTGGAGCGTCGTTTGAACTACTTCAACGTGCCCATCCTGGCCAAGTACAAGTTCGGTCGCTTCTTCGCCATGGCCGGTCCGCAGTTGAGCTTGGGCTACAAGGCCTACCACGTATTCACGCGCGATGTGAAGGAAGATGATGACCTGACCTACCCATTGGAGAACCGCTCGCTCTATCGCCCCATCGAGGCCGGTGTGGCGGCCGGCGCAGGGTTCCATTTGAATAAGGGCTATGGCATGAACATCCTGGTGCGCTACTACCATGGGCTTACGGAGATCCGCAAGGACCCGGTGGGCGCTGCACAAGTGAACCCAGGGCTGGCACCTGCTCGTGGGCATACCCATAGGCATTGGCAAGGCACAGGAGCGCATGCGGGAGAAGGAGGCGGCCCCGCCGCAGCCTTGACCGACAAAGTGTAATTCCGCATGAAGCTGCACGACACCCATCCAGGTCTTCGTTCGTATAAGTTCCCGATCGCACATTACACCAAAACATGCACGCCGTGCACGCTGCTCTTGACCGAGGTCATGATATGGGCTGCGTTCGGCCGGTTACAATCGTCGCCAAGTTCAACCACTTCACCATGCACCATCGCACTTCCCTTTTCAGCAGTACATTGTTACTGTTGTGCGCGGCTACCCTGACAGCCTGCCAGGACAGCGCGCCACCCGCCACCGATGCAGCCGATGTACAGGCTGATACAGTGGCCACTGCACCCACCAGCAGTGCGCGCCCGGTGCACTGGAGCTATGAAGGGGAGGCCGGTCCGATGAACTGGGGAGCGCTGAGCCCCGTGTATGCCTTGTGCAAGGACGGTGTGGGCCAATCGCCCATCGCGCTCACCAG
>JBIIYD010000248.1:0-4190 GCA_044347005.1 Flavobacteriales bacterium
CCGTCACGGGCACGCTCGGCATCGTCCTCTTGGTGCTCGGTGGGGTGTTCCTCCTTACCGCACTTCTGGGTACCTGTCCGATCTACAGCTTGGTGGGCATCAGTACCTGCCCGGTGAAGAAAGCCTGACCGAGCGTCACTTGACTTAAAGGGCCACATCCTTGAATGGGTGTGGCCCTTTGATTTTGGGAACACCCTCCGCCCGGATTACGTATCCTTGCGCCGTTTTCACGGAAGATCGCTCCGCGCATGTTCATCCTTATGGCCGTCGTTTTCGTGTTGGGCTACCTGGCCATTGCCTTGGAACACCCATTACGGGTCAATAAGGCCGCCTCGGCGATCCTGACCGGTGCCATTGTTTGGACCGTTCTGATGCTGGGTCGGGATAGCATATTCCCGGAAGGGGAGGCCCACGGGTACGAAGGGCTCATCCACCATCTTCTCGAGCATCTGGGCGATATCGCCAGCATCCTCTTCTTCCTCATGGGGGCCATGACCATCGTGGAACTGATCGATGTGCACGAAGGCTTCCGGGTCATCACCGACCGCATTTCATCCACCAAGAAGACCTCCCTGCTCTGGGTAGTGGGGCTCATCACCTTCTTCCTCAGCTCTGTATTGGACAATCTTACTACCGCCATTGTAATGTGCGCCTTGCTCCGCAAACTCATCAAGGACAAGGAGACCCTTTGGCTGTTCGCCGGGGTGGTCGTTATAGCGGCGAATGCAGGTGGTGCCTGGAGCCCCATCGGCGATGTCACCACCATCATGCTCTGGGTGGGTGGCCAGGTCACCACGGTGAACATCATCATGAGGCTATTTGCTCCCAGTTTGGTAGCCTTGCTCCTGCCGCTGGTGTGGTTCAGCTTCACACTGAAAGGGAACGTGGAACGCCCCGATCATGTGAAGCCTGTTGGACAGCATGGAGGGAACATTACTCCCCGTGAGCGTAATCTGGTGTTCATCCTTGGGGTGGGTGCCCTGCTCTTCGTTCCCGTTTTCAAAGCGATCACTCACCTTCCTCCCTTCATGGGCATCATGCTTGGTCTTGGTATCCTTTGGGTGGTAACGGAATTGATCCATCTCAAGCATGGGGTGGATTCGCGCGGGGACCTGATGGTGACCGCTGTGCTTCGCCGCATCGACCTGCCCAGCGTACTGTTCTTCCTCGGCATCCTCGTCGCCGTTGCGGGCCTGCAAGTGGCAGGTCATCTCACGTTGATGGCGCAGACCCTGGACAAGACCTTGGGCAACATCTTCCTGATCAACGGTGCCATCGGCATGCTGTCCTCCATCGTGGACAACGTGCCCTTGGTGGCCGCAGCCATGGGCATGTACCCCATGACCCAGTTCCCGCCCGACCACCTATTCTGGGAGTTGTTGGCCTTGTGCGCCGGAACCGGTGGAAGCCTGCTCATCATCGGTTCGGCAGCGGGTGTGGCGGCCATGGGCATCATGCACATCGACTTCGTATGGTACGTGAAGAAGATGACCTTCCCTGCCGCCTTGGGCTATTTCGGGGGGATCATCACCTTCTGGTTGATGTGGCATTGAGGTGTGTGACATAAGTCACTAACAGTGGTTCATAACTATTCACGGTGGTCGTGGTAAGGTAATGCCTGACTACCAAGACATTTAGCCCACCAAACCCCCTCTCTGAATGTATACGCTCATTGCGCTGATCTTCGTGATCGGATATTTGGCCATTGCATTGGAGCATCCGCTCCACATCAACAAGGCCGCTTCGGCCCTGGTCACCGGCGTGCTCATCTGGGTGATGATCATGGTAGGCCAGCATGAACTGTTCCCTGGGGGCGATCATGGTGGTCATGAAGTTATTACCGGTCATCTATTGGAGCACTTGGGCGACATCGCCAGCATCCTCTTCTTCTTGATGGGAGCCATGACGATCGTGGAACTCATCGATGCCCACGAAGGCTTCCGGGTGATCACGGATAGGATCACAGGGACTAATAAGGTCGCTTTGATCTGGGTGTTGAGCATAATCACCTTCTTCCTGAGCGCGGCCCTGGACAACATGACAACGGCCATTGTGATGTGTGCACTACTTCGCAAGCTGATCAAGGACAAGAACGACCTGTGGACCTTCGCGGGCATGGTGATCATTGCGGCCAATGCCGGTGGTGCATGGAGCCCGATCGGCGACGTTACCACCATCATGCTCTGGATCGGCGGTCAGGTGACTGCGGGTAATATCGTCGCCAAACTTTTCCTTCCCAGTCTGGTCTGCCTGGTGCTTCCGCTCATCTGGTTCACCTTTACCTTCAAGGGCACCATACAGCGTCCCGAGGTTGTTGCGGAGGATAACGTGGGGCACAAGGCCGTGTCAGCCGGCCAGCAGCAGCTGGTGTTGATCATGGGGTTGATCGCCCTGCTCGGGGTACCACTCTTCAAGACCTATACGCACCTGCCTCCCTACATGGGGATCCTGCTTGGTCTGGGCCTCATGTGGATCGTCACCGAGATCATGCACAAGAACACCATCGAGACCGATAAAGGCCACCTCATGGTCACCTCCGTGCTTCGCCGGATCGATGTGCCCAGCGTGCTTTTCTTCCTTGGGATCCTCACCGCCGTGGCGGGTCTGCAGGTTGCCGGCCACCTGACCGATGCCGCACATGTCCTGGATGAGAACCTGGGAAGTATATATGCTGTGAACACGGTCATCGGCCTGATGAGTTCGATCGTGGACAACGTGCCCTTGGTGGCCGCGGCCATGGGTATGTATCCATTGACCCAGTTCGTTCCCGATCACCCGTTCTGGGAATTACTCGCTTTCTGCGCGGGCACTGGAGGCAGCATCCTCATCATCGGTTCGGCCGCTGGTGTTGCCGCCATGGGCATCCTGGGCATCGACTTCCTGTGGTACCTGCGCCGTATGGCCTTCCCTGCGGCATTGGGCTACTTCGGTGGCATCGCTACGTTCTGGCTGATGTGGCATAACATCCACTAGAGGGCATCTCAAAATTGTCTTTGGTAGCGAGCGGGGAGCATTTTGCGACCAGACGAGGCGCGAAACCCGAGCATAGCCGGTGGCTATGTGAGGCGTTGTGCAACGAAGTATGGTCGCGAAAGGCCCTCGCGTAGCCCGAAGGATAATTTGGAGATGTCCTCTATGCCGGTTCAGATCGTCGGCAGCCCGTGGAGCTTGCACAGCCAGCCCAAGTGGCCGTTGTGCGAGCTTTCGTGCCGGATGTGGTGCTTGATCACGGCTCGTACATCATTGCCACCGCCCAGTGTCATCATCGCCATGTGCGGGGCGCTCAGGGCTTCATCGCTCAAGGCTCCAACATGCGCCATGGAGAGATCGTGTATCGCCTGGTAGGTCGATAGGATCTCCTCGAAGGGTGGGCATTCCGCAGGTGGAGGTGGTGTTGCCCCAAGCGTGAAGAGCTTGGCCCATGTGAATTTCTGGAACGGTCCTCCCGTGCCGCGCAGGATCAACCAGTTCTGCGAAACGGCCAGATGGGCCACGATCCAATAGGGACTGTTGAGTTCCCGGCCTTCCGCCATGAAGCGATGGTGCAGGTCCTTCTCGCGCAGGCGGCCCACGTGGTCAAGGGTGAAAGCGTGGGCATGGTCCATCAGGTCGGCGAGCACTTGGGCTTGGGTCATGGGTGATGTTGGGTAGAGTTCGGCAAGATGGACAACCTGGGCGAGATGGGAACGCTCAAGAGGCTAAGTGAATGCGTCTATATTTGCCGCCCTGTTCGGAGAGTTGCCAGAGTGGTCGAATGGGTCTGTCTCGAAAACAGATGTACCCGCAAGGGTACCGGGGGTTCGAATCCCTCCCTCTCCGCCAAATGAAAGCCTTACCACGTAGTGGTAAGGCTTTTTGGTTTCCGGCCCGAGCCAAGCGTAGCTTGAGCGAAGTCCGGAAACCAAAAAGCCCGCGAGCAAAGCGAGCAGGGCTGGAATTTGTAGCCCCCTCCAAAGGGATAGACCGACCGAAGGGAGGTCAATCCCTTTGGAGCAGCTTGAGCGAGGTCCGGAAACCAAAAAGCCCGCGAGCAAAGCGAACAAGGCTGAAGCTTTAAGCCCTCAAAAGGGAGATCGATCCCTTGGCTTCAGTTAGAACCTGTTTGCATTAGCAGGTGATCTTGCGAAGTAGTAGGTGGATCATCGAGATCTTGACGAAGGCTTCTGAGCTTTGTGTGGTGATCTCAAAGT
>JBIIYD010000046.1:0-13876 GCA_044347005.1 Flavobacteriales bacterium
GATCGGTGATCGAGGATCAAGACCCCCCTTTCGATAGTTCTCAAACACTTGGTGTTAAAGGCTTAATGCCATGACGCTATTTTTGAGATGACTTCTAGTACCTCTGGTGCGCGATGAAGCGATACCAGGTCCGGGTGCTTCGGTGATCTAGCGAAGGACCTGGATGTGTCCCATCAGTTCCTGTTCCATCCCTAAGTCTCCTGCAACGTCCTCTTGGAAGCGGTATACGAGGCGCCACATGTACACATCGTTCTTCACCACCTCGTTCCGGTACGTGCCGTCCCAGCCGATCGTTGGGTCGTTGCTTTCGAACAACACGGCCCCCCATCGGTCGAAGATCAACAGTTGCATGGTCGCGATGTTCTTGCCTACGGGGATGAACACGTCGTTCAGTCCGTCGCCGTTCGGGGTAAAGGTGTTCGGCAAATAGATGGCCGATGGACAGTACTCGCTTACCAGCACCGAGTCGCGTATCGAACAGTCGTAGGCGTTGCGGATATCCACCGCGAACCAGCCATACCCTTCGGCGGTAATCGTTTGAACGCTGTCTCCAGTGCTCCAAAGGAATTCCGAGCCCGGATTTCCGGCATCCAGCAGCACGGATCCCGGCGCCTCTTCCAGGCATGTGAAATACTGGCGTGTCGCCATGCGGGCAGGAGAGGGATTGAAGAGCACATCGATCGCATCGCTCCGTTGACAGTGGCTGTTGGTCACGGTCACGCTGTACTGCCCTGATTCACGTACCGTCAATCGTCGAGCGGTCGAGCCCGTGTTCCAGAGGTAGGTGCTGCCCGGGTTTCCGGCATCCAGCACGAGTTGTTCACCCTCGCATAGCACGCTGTCCGATCCAAGGGCCACTACGGGTGGCATCACATAGACCACGACCGCTTCCGAACTGCGGGAACAGCCGTTGGCGTTCGTTACCACCACACTGTAGGTGCCGCTGCTCAAAGGCTCCAGGGTGCGTGTCGTGGCGCCTGTGTTCCAGAGGTAGGTGCAGCCCGGGTTGGCGGCATCCAGCAGCACAGGATCGTCCGAGCAGATCGTGACATCCAGGAGGGCATCGACCGGCGCGGCAATGACAGCCACGGTGATCGCATCGCTGGCACTGCATGATCCGTTGCTCATGGTAACGCTGTAGGTACCCGCATCCTCCACCGTAATGCTCGAGCTTGTTGAACCCGTGCTCCAAAGCACGGTCCCCGGACCCGTTCCGGCGTCGATCACCAACGAAGTGCCTTCGCAGACGCTCGTATCGTTCCCCAGTTCCAGGGCGATCTCCGGTGCCAAGGTTACCATGGCGTCGAAGGTGGCGCTACAGTTTGCGGGGGTGGTCACCAGAACAGAGTAGGTGCCTCCAACGATCGCCGTGATGGACTGTGTTGCTGCACCGGTGTTCCAGAGGTACGTGCATCCCGCATTCCCTGCGTTCAAGGTGGGTGGTGCGCTCACACAAGCGACCTGGTCCTGCAACTCATCGCTGGGCAACGCATTGAAGACGACTTCAACAAGGTCCGAAGCCACGCATCCGTTGGGGGTGGTCACTGTGGCCGTATAGGTACCCGAGCTGGTTACGATCAGCTGTTGACCGGTGGCTCCCGTGCTCCAGGTTACGCTATTTCCAGGGCTGCCCGCTTGTATCGTGTGGCTCGATGCGCCGCAGAGGGCCACATCGGGTCCCAGTTCCAAGACCGGCAGGGGGAATAAGGTCACATTGAAGGTGGTTACTCCCTGGCAGCCTTGGGCATTGGTAATGGTCACCGTGTATGGTCCGCTGGCCGTGGGAACGATGCTCGGGCTTACGGCACCGGTGTTCCACAAGTAGGACACCCCGGGTAGTGGTGCGCTCAACGTTACCGGTACGTTGATGCATGAACTCGCGCTGCCGGTGGAGGGCAGCCCGTCGAATGCACGGGTCACCTCGACCTGGTCGCTCAGCGAGCATCCATTGGCATCGGTCACCGTAACGGTATAGGTGGCAGAAACATCAGCGGTAATGGAAGGCGCTTGGATGTTCGATGTGTTCAGGTTGCCGGCAGGGCTCCAGGCATAGGATGCTCCGGGGATGTTGTGCTGCACGTTCAGCGTGTGACCCAGCGCCGAGCAGAGGGACAGGTCCGGTCCGGCGTTGATGGTATAGCCCGTATTGACAACGATGGTGATACTTGCGCTCAACGCACACCCCGTGGGTGTATGGGTCACGGTGACAACGTAGGTGGTGGTTTGCGCAGGTGTGGCGGTCGGTGCCGAGATGGTGTAATTGTTCAGACCCGCACCGGTCCATGCGTAAACGAGGTCGGTTCCACCAAGGGCCGTGGCCGTCAGCAGGGTGCTCTGTCCCTGGCACAAGGTGTCGTTCGCGGCCGTCAAGGTCAGGTCAAGCAGTTGGCCAACTTGTATGGTCACTGCGCCGCTGGCCGCGCATCCACTTGCGGTTGTGGCCTGCACCGTGTAGGTCGTGGTTTCCTCGGGTGTCGCAATGGGCGATGCCGCATCGGTATCGCTCAAACTGCCATCATTGGGGCCCCATTGGTACTGGATGCTGGTGTTGAAGCTCGGGACGGCGTGGAGCACGAGACCGGCTACGCTGCATAAGGTGGTGTCGTTGGTGACCGTGAGGTTGAACGCAGGGTCCACATGGACATATACCGAGTCTTGATAGACACAGCCTGCAGTGGGGTCCGTGCCACTGAGCACATACCAACCGCTCACTGTCGGGTAGGCGGTCGTGGCAGGTGCTGAAGCGTTCGTTACCGTGTTCGGGCTCCAGGAATAGCTCAGCCAGTTGTTGTCGTAGCGTGCCACCAGGAAGTCGTCCACCGCCCAGTTGTCCTGCCCGGCACCGGAGTTGCTAGACTGCCGCAGACGGAACATGGTGTTGCTTCCTTGTGCCCCTACGGGGATGGCTTGGTCGATGGCGGTGAAGACCGGGTATGCGTCCTCTTGGAAGGTCGTGATCAGGGACCACGAGAATCCGTTGTTCGTGGTGTATTCCAGCACGACATCTTCGCCCGGGTCGGCATTCTGGCAGGGGGCCGTACCATCAGCGATCTTCAGGTGGAATCGCACCCGACCGCCACCCTGCGTGTTCAGGCCCACCGTCTGTGCCGATCGTTGGCCGTTGCCGTTGAAGTAAAGGGCATTCCCGGCGAAACTGCCACAAACGTTGCTGATCGTTCCCCCTTGGATCGCATCCCACAGCACATTGCCCGACGACTCGAAACGGTCCTGTCCGATGGACAACAGGGTACGGCTCGTGAGAAGTGTGGAGTCGCCCAGGCATACCTCGCTGCGTTGGGTGAAGGCGTTCAGTTCCAGCACTTGTGCCGGAGCCACCTCTACAAGGATGCTGTCCACCATGGCGCCGCATCCTGTCGGGCTCGTTATTGAAACGGTGTACCAGGTATCCTCCTGGGGTGTCGCGATCGGGTCGCCGATCGTGGGGTCGTTCAAGGTGTTGGCGGGCGACCATTGGATCTGGAACCACCCCGGATCGGGCTGTGGGTCCAGTCCCAGTTGCACGGTTTCGAACTGGCAGATGGTGGCCGATGGGCCATTGTTCGCGTTGGGCGTTGTGGGTATGGTAAGCGGTACGCCCACGTGGTAGGTGAACGAACGAGGGCATCCGCTGGAGGCTGCCGAACCGGTCACGGTATAGCTATCGCTTCCGCTGGGCGAAATGGTCAGGCTGCTGGCCGTACCAAGTACGACCGAGGGGTCGCTTTCCGCGGTCCATGTGATGTTGGTCAGCGGTTCCGGAGCGTTCAGTGTCACTGTGCCGGCACCACAGACAATGGAGTCCTGAGGTATGGATACGGCCTTGATGTCCTGCACACCGGCACCGTAGCTTTCTCCATAGCCCAGCCCGAACATGTATGCCTGGAAACCTCCTGCGGCCTGCAGCCTGTGCACCCCGGCAGTTACCGGGAAACGTGCGTGCATGCGATCGCCGCAACCGGCGTAGGGTTGGAACAGGGCAGGGTTCACCACGGTGCCGTTCAGCGTCAACTGGCCGACCGTGGCCGTGGGCACCACCACACTGATACTGTGTTGGTTCAACTGTGCCGAGGTGGGCGTATGCAACAAGGCCTTGGTGGACATGCGGTCCGCTGGTGCCAGCAGCACCATGGACGGGTCGCCATTGCCCGCGCAGCTGTACCCTTCCAGCAACTGCACCACGCTCACCGGCTTGTTGGCCTGAATGCACACCGGTGTGGTGTTGCCGTTCACCTCGTGCCGTTGGCCTGCATTGAGCATGATCGGAGCACCTGCACCGATGGTCACCGTGGTGCCGTTCTCATCGGCCATGATGCGGTAGGTGGTGCTCGAAACGCCTTGGATCGGCACCGTGAAATAGCGAGTGCCCCAGGCACTGCGGGGAATGAGCTGTTCGAAGATGGCATCACAGGCCGAGCACGATCCCGGAACGGTCGCGCACATGGAACCACCAAGCACTACGAAAGGGCGGCAACTGCCGCTGTTTGCGGTCGCTTCCACCAAGGTCCCGGTCAGGTCCAGGTTGTCGGCCACCGCTTGCACCTGGTAGCTCTGCCCCTCGTTCAGGTCCACCGTGAACGGTACACCAGCGGGCCTGCCGCCCAGGGTGTTCACCGTTGGGGTGATGCGTACCTGTGTGCCGTCCTCGGTGGCCACGATCAACAGCTCGCTCTTGTGCAGGTTGTTGAAGTTGGGAAGCCCTTGGTAACTGTCCACCCGATAGCTGCTTCCAAGGCTGGATATCGGGAGGATCTGGGAAAGGTCGTGGGTGAAATTCTGGAAACTGCTGATGAACACGTTCACACTGTCCTGGGCCTGGATCAGTACGCCTTTGCTCTGCACCGTCTCGGACCCGTTGTTCTCGGCCGATGTTGGCACCTCCACCACGGCTACACCATTGGCCGCCACGGTGAACGGGCTTGTCCAACCGGAGCCGGGTATGCTCACAGTACCACTGGTAGCAGTGGTGCCCATCACATGCACCTTCAGGCTTTGTGCGCCGAAACCGTTCTGCATGTATCCGGTCCAGAACACCTTGCCCCGTGTGGGAAGCACCGTTCCGTTCTGCGCCAGTACTGCCTGACCCATGAACACCATCAGGAGGACCATCACGAAGGAGGTCGCACCAAGCCTTTGGATATGCTGTAAGGATCGCTTTCGTAGCATGGTCGCCACCAGAGAGCACGGGCGGTGGTCGCCGTTCTACGGGCAACAGCTTTGAAGGGTTCCGATGATGGGAAATGCTCGACGAACGCGGTCGAACAGGAGCCGGCCGATCAGCGGATCGACCAACTTGCACGGTGGTCATTTGAACTGGAGCACGACCCCGAGGTCCCAAGCTGCCCGCACGTTGATGCCCTCGTCGTGGGGCAATACGGGTTCCGGCTGGATGCCCTGATCGAGATCTCCGGTATCCCACCGGCCGTTCCCGTTCCGATCGATGATCAGGCGAAGCAGGTGTTCGCCGGGGCGAAGACGCTCCCAGACCACGCTGTTCTCGTTCACGGCGAGGATGGCCTCCTGCACCACCCGGCGTTGTGCATCCAACAGTTGAACGATCACCGGGTCCGTCCGGGCGATGCGCTCTTCGAGGCTTATGCGCAAGGTGCCGGTGCTCTTTTCGGCCGCGCGTCCAAGCCCGGTGCGCAGGCTGTCATTGTATCCGCCGTAGATGTCCGTCAACGCTTTCGGCAACAGCAACAGTGTGGCGGAACCACCGGGTTCCATTGCCGTTCTGATGCGGACGATGCGCGGCGAACCCGCATCCGGTTCCATGCTGAACGGCAGCACAAGGCTGTCGCGTTCGATCCGGACCAAGGCCGTGTCGATGCGTGCGATCGGGCGGGCGGCCAACAGTTCCGCGATGGCCTCGGCACCCGATTCCTTGACCGCCACACGCACACCAGTATTGAATGGCATGCGCTCCACGGTCCTGTACCGTACTGTATCGAGGATCGTGGTGTCGCAGCGCACCTCATAGTGACCCAGGGCCAGCGTGGTGGTATCCGAAGGCCAGGCCTGTATCGTATCGCGGCCGGTGCTCCATTCGAATTGCCATTCCAGATCGCCGCCGGTGCGGGCGATATCACGCAGTTGCAGTTCCTGTGCGGGTCTGGCGATCACCATGCGCAAAGCGCCATCGGGTTGTACACGGGCCTCGCGCAGGGCTTGCACAGGGCTCGTGGCCAGGAAAAGGCGAAGGGTGGGTGGAAGGACCGAAGTATCCCCGGGGATCAACTCGATGGGTGCGTCCAGAAAAGCTACTTCTTCGTTGGGCAGGTCGTACTTGTAGTTCGCGTTCTGGTCGCGAAGTGCGTAAAGCCGGTATTTCCCCGGCCTCAGGTGCGCCATCGCGAAATGTCCCTGGGCATCGGTCCGGGAAGCATAGCTCGGTTTTCCTGTACGGATATCCGTGGTATCCATATCCCGGTACAGGCTGACCAGTACGTCCTTTTCCGGTGTTCCACTGTTCGCATTGACCACCACTCCCTCGAAGCGCAGGCTGTCGAGCACATCCCCGGTGCTGATCACGAAATTGAGTCCCGCTGCCGGGTTCCCTTCGGTGAGGTCCTTCACGGCCTCTCCGATCCCGAAGGTGTACGTGGTGTTGTCCTCCAACGGCGCCTTCAGGTCGATCGTCACGTTCTTGGCCCCGGTTATCCGCACATCGGGTGCTTCGGCAAGCGGTGGCGAAACGATCATGCGGTCCTTGACCCGGTCCAGCTGGATGCGTTCATTGAACTCCAGCACGATGCGTTGTCCCTTGAAATTCGTGCTGAGTTGCGGTGGGTCGGAGCCGATCAGGAACGGTGCTGTTTCGTCCTTTGTGCCGCCCTCGATCTGGCGCACCTGGGCACAGGCTCCCATGATGAGCCAGAGCATCACGATCAAAGTGCGTGCTTTCATGCAGCCCGGTATTCCAGCAACCGGCACACCTGCTCGAGCCCGATGCGGTCCACTTCCGAAAAGTCGTTGAGCGAGGAGCTGTCCACGTCCAAAACCGCGATCACTTCGCCTTCGGGTCCACATATGGGGACCACGATCTCCGAACGGGAAAGCGCGCTGCAGGCGATGTGGCCCGGGAACAGGTCCACGTCCGGTACGACAACGGTGCGTCCAGTACTCCACGCAGCGCCACAAACCCCCTTGCCGGAAGGGATGCGGGTGCATGCCACCGGACCTTGGAACGGGCCAAGTACGAGCGCATCCCCCTCAACACGGTAAAAGCCGACCCAGTGCCATCCGAAGGCAGCATGCAACACGGCGGCCGTGTTGGCCATGTTCGCGATCGGGTCGGGTTCTTCGGCCAGAAGCGCTTGAAGCTGGGGCAACAAGGCGGCATAAAGCGTAGCCCGGTCGGTCGTGTCGGGAAGTGCGAGCGAGGTGTCCATGGCCGTGTTGCCAAAGGTATCCTGCTACGCGCAAGCCACGGTACACACGCTGATCCGAATTCCCGGTACCTGCGCCAAGGCCTTGATGCAACCCTCCAAGGTGGCACCGGTGGTCACCACATCGTCCACGAGCAGCACATGCTTGCCTTGCAGCTGTGCACTGTCGGCCAATTGAAAGTCTTCCTGCACGTTGCGCCAACGGTCCAGGCGGCCTTTGCGTGTCTGTGACGGGGTGCGCACCACACGCATCAACCCGGAATCGATGGGTTTCAACGGCCACACTTCGTGCATACCATCCACCAGCACCTGGCATTGGTTATAGCCCCGCTTTCGTTCCTTTTTCGGGTGTAAGGGCACGGGCAACAGCAGGTCCACGCCACGGAAGCGTGCCGAATTCTTGAGTTCTTCGGCCATCAGCCGACCCAGGATCAAGCCGATCTCGCGGTCGTTCGCATACTTCAGCCGGTGAAGCATGCGCTGCACCATTCCCTTGCTGTTGAACAGCAGGAATGCGCTCGCGGCTTCCAGTTCCACCTTCCCCCAGAACAACTGTTGCACGCGGTTCCTGGGGTCGTCGTGGAATCGTGTTCTTGGAAGGTCGCTAGAGCAGCCAAGGCACAAACCTTCTTCGGAGCGCATCAGGCCGGTATCACAGCCGGCGCAACGCCTGGGCAGGAACAAGGCCACCAGATCGGCCGCCCACAACGCAACGGTGCTTCGCATCGGGTTCAATACTTTGTTGAAAATCGGCGCGTTCCAAAAAGGGCCTCGTTCGGGCCGACCGTAATTTAGTACCCGAATTCGCATCAGGAAAAAGAACATGGACCAGCAGACGCCCCCTACCTCCACCGGAGGAACCAAGAACCGCTCGAACGCCGGATTGCTATTGCTGGTGGTACTCCTGCTGATCAGTAACGTGGTCATGCTTTGGATGCTCATGCAGCGCAACAAGGAGGTCGACCAGACGCAGCAGATGGTGGAGACCATCAGTTCGGAGAAGGACAATGTGACCGTGATGCTCGAGAACATGTTGGCCAGCTACGACACGCTGAAGACCGAGAACGAGCAGCTCACCACCGAGATGGAGGCCCAAAAGGCCCAGGTTGAACGCCTCTTGGACCAGGTGAAACGCGGGAACTACGACTTGAGCAAAGCCAGGAAGGAGGCCGAGACCCTGCGCAAGATCATGAAAGGGTATGTGGTCACCATCGATTCCCTCAACCAGGCCAACCAGCTGCTTCAAGCCGAGAACGTGAACATACGTCAGGAGCTGGGCGAAGTGCAGGGCCAGAAAGAGGCGATCACCACCAAGGCCCAGGAGCTCGAAGGCAAGATCGCCAAAGGCAGTGTACTGCATACCACGGCCATTTCAGCAAGTGCCTTGTACATGCGCAACAACGGCAAACAAGTGGAGACCGATCGCGCCAAGAAGGCCGAGATGGTGAAGAGTTGCTTCACGCTGGGGCTGAATTCCGTGACCACCCCGGGCGACAAGGTGCTCTACATGCGGGTCATCAGCCCGGACGGCAAGGTGCTCCCCTCGGGCGAGTCGAACAACCGCTTCAAGTTCAATGGCGTGGAAGGCGAATTCAGCGCGCGCCGCGAGGTGAACTACCAGAACCAGGCGGTCGATGTGTGCATCTTCTGGAACAGCAACCAGGAGCTGCGTACCGGGCAGTACATCGTGGAGATCTACGAGGCGGGTGCGCTGGTATCGAAGACCACCTTCGACCTGAAGTAGGCTCAGAAGAAAGCCCTTACCTGTGCGCCGCCCACGTGGATCACGGGCAGGCCTTCGCTGCTGCGTCCGTTATAGGTGATGTCCACCTGTAGGTTGTTGCTCAGGTTGCGCTGGAGGGCCACGCTCCAGGTTCCGTTCGTGCCGGGTTTCAGGCCGCTGAGCATCTCGTTGCCCAAGGAGCTGTTGACCTCCCCATCGTATACGATCGCGACCAGGTTTGCGGTGACCAGCAGGCTGCCCTTGCCGGCCGTATTGTAGCGCACTTCGGCGCCCAGGTCCTGTATAACGGCCTGCTGTCCGCCATACTCTTCGTTGTTCTGCTTTTCGGTGTATTTGAAGGTCAGTTGTGCGCGCAGGGAGGTGTTGGGTTGCCAGGTGACCTTGGGTCGAATGCCCTGTTGGGCAATGCTGTAGGTGCGTCCCGAAAGCAGGTCCGAAGCATTGCCCACACGGCCCTGTTCGCCCTCCAGTTCAGCGGTCCAATGCCGGGCCGTGTTCCAGCGCATGCGAAGGGTGTTGAACAGGCGCGAACGCGATTCGAAACCGTTGAGCAACAGGGTGCGGTTACGGTCGTTCTGCCAGGTGTGGTCGATGCTCCAGCTGCGGCTGGTGCGGTCGTAGTACAAGGTGTTACGCGCCGAGGATTGATAGGATGTCAAGGCCGTATCGGCGGTTTGCCGCACGAAAGGGTCCAGGGCAGAAAGCAGGTCCTCGGTGCCCGTCTTGCGGTCTACGCGAAGCGAGGCCAGATCGGAGAATTTCGCAACGAAGCGCTTCACGCCTTCGGCGTCGGCCCAACGCACCGAAGGGCGCAGGTCCAACGAGGTGCTGAACTGGTTGCTGAAAGCCCGTACGAACTGGTTGCTGGGCACGAAGACGCGCAAGTAGTTCGCTTCGTAGCCGAAGTTGGCCAACTCGAACTCATTGAGGTCCTTGATGCCATCGCCGTTGTAATCGTTCCAGATGAACAGGCCCTGGCCGGCCGGCACTTCCAGGTAGATGTACTCCCGCCGCTGCTCCAGCCCGGAGCCGATCTCGTAGAAGGCCGCGAACAGCGCGGTGCCTTTCAGCAGCGTGGCGTTGTAGTCCACGCGTGCCAGGTAGGTGTCCTCCGGGCGTTGTGGCGTCAAGGTGCTGTCCAGCACCAGCAGCTGCCTGTAGGTGAACGACGTGCCCAGTCGGTTCCGGGGGTCGCCCAACAGGTCCAGCCCGACACCCAGTGCGGTCGCTTTCGTGCTGGGCACCAAGGCCCCGGCACGCAGTGCTTTCTCATACCGTTGCCCGCCGGAAAGACGCCACTTGTTGCGGAAGGTATCGGGGCTTTGCAGGAATGCCTCCCAATCATAGAACGTATAGCTACCCGTGGTATATCCGGGTATGGTGTCCGAGCTGTAACGGTTGCGCTCGTGCTCGTCCTTGTACCCCACTGTAAGGCGCTTCATGCGGTGCCTGACGGTGGCCTTGTGCCTCAAAAAATCGCTTTCCCGGGGAGTGGTGGTACTAAGCCATGCCCCGGTCCCGATCACGTCGGTGCGCCCAAGCTTCAAATTGCTCTGCAGGTCCTGTTTCCAGCCGGTGTACCGGTCCCTCGCGGTAAAGCTGTTGATGCCGTACTGCACTTGCCCGATGCTTTTTCCACGCAGGCCGACATACCCTCCGGCCAGCAGTTGATCGCCATCGAGGGAGAGCCCGATGGCGTTCCAGTTCCGTTCGAATTCCACGGCGCGGTAGCGTTCCACGAAGCGGAAGTTGCGCGACACCGATTCCACCTCTCCCCCGACGACCCAGTGCAGGGAGGTATCGCTTCGGCTCGCTGGAATGCCGTGTTCACCCCGGGCCACGATCCCCAGGCCCTGGTCGTCGTTGCTGTCCAGGTCGCTGAAGGTGTTCCGGTCGTTGTTACTGAAGGCCAGTTCCACACCGGCCGTGGATCGTCGGCCGAAGGAATGCTCCATGCCCAGAGTGATCAGCTGTTGGCTGCGGGGGGCGATAAGCACACGAACGGGTGCATGGTCCCCGCGCCGCACGATGGTTCCGTTCACCGTATCCGGCGCCACCCAGGTGAAGACCCTGCCATTGGCCGTGAAATCCTGTTGGACATAGTCGCCGGACCCCGACCCCACCTGGCTGAAGGTGATCCGGTACAAGGCGGTCAATGGGTCCGTGCTGTAGACATAGACCGGTGAGTACCCCAAGGAGTCCCGTTGGCTGTACAGCACCTGGTCATTGGCATATCCGGTACTGTCCACACCGCTAACGGCAGCGGCGAGCGGATCGTCGCCGGCCAGTTGCAGCACCTCCTTTTCCTCCTCGCTGAGCTGCTGTTGCAAGGGTTGGTTGCGGTGGTCCTGTTCCGAGTACAGGTTGAAGCGCACCGTACTGCTGCCAATGCGGGTGCTGTTCTCCAGCCGTACCAAGGAGCGTGCGTAGTTCTTGTCCGAGTATTGGAACTCCACGGTTATGCGACGGTCCTTGGTAATGAGCCGCTTTGCGGTGAAGGTGACCTGTGAGGTGTTGTAGTCGATCACGTAGTCGTTCTCCTGGCCGCGCAGCAGCGGCTGCCCATCGATGAAGACACGCTCCGTCCCGGAAAGCACCACGATGAACTGTTCGCCATCGTTACCGCGCAAGGAGTAGGGTCCTTGTACGCCCTCGACCCCCTGGATCAGGTTGCGCGCGAACTTGCCTTTGCTGATGGCTACACTGGCCCCGGCGTTGCTCCGGGTGTTCCCCGGTCCGGCCAGTCGGGTATCGAAGCTCAGGCCTTTCGTCTTCTTGAGGTAGGTGAGGAAGTGGCTCTTGGGTTTCTGCAACACGAAGTCGCCCGCGATCAGCTCCCACTTGTAGCCGGGGCTTTGCTCATCCTCCTCGAACAGCTTGATGAAGACCTGGTCGAAGTCCTGCAGTTCCAAGCTGTTGCCACCGGCCTGGATGGGGATGTTGTTGTCGGTAATGGAGGCCAGCACCCCGATGCGTTCGGTGATGTTGCCGCTCAGTTCCAGGTTCAAGGTGGAGTTGACCGATAGGTCCTGGTTGTTCCCGAACAGCACCCCGCGCGAAATGCTCCCGCTACGGTCCAGGCCCCGGACCCCGATCAGGTCGTTCTGCTGTGGAGGGGGGGTGTACCGAAAAGGGTCTTCACGGTCTCCGGAAGCGGTGGTCAGCCTTAGCTGGTCCTTGTTGCTGCGTACCGTGCCCAACAGCAGGGGCATAACGCGGTATCGGGCGAGCACGGAATCCGGTGCTCCGGGGAATACGATCATGGCACGGTAGGGGTCCAGGGTGTACTTCCCGGTGTCCACCGCAATGCTGTCAGCGTAGAGGGTAAGGCTGCCCGGCACGACGCTCAACGTATCCACCCGCAGGGTGTCGTTCGTAACGGCTATCCAGCGTTCGCGGGCGTTCGATCCCGATTGCGCGGCAACCTGGGAGCCCAGGGCCAGCAGGGCGACGAGCAGGATGCACGTCGAAGGACGGCACTTGGGGTGCCCTCTTGCGGTCCGGGTGTTCACGATCTGGCGTGCAAAGGGCACATGGCACATACGGCGAGGCAGGCCGAAAATTATCCCAATAACCGTGGGCGCATGGCTTATCCACCAAGTACTTGTTGATGGAGGCCTTGTTCTGCCCGGTCAGGGCCGTTGCTCTCCGGGTACATTTACCGCCATACCGTTCGCCTTGAAGCCGACCATGCGCTACGCCGTATACCTGCTGCTCCTGCTCGGGGCCTGCTCCGCTCCACCGGAAACTCAAGATCGCCTGGGCCTCGAAGGTCGCCAGTACGGAGGGGTGTTCAACGCCAACGAGGTGGTCCAGCCCAGAAGCCTGTTCCCGCTGAGCATCACCCAGGCAGCCGCGCATCGGATCGCGGCGCAGTTGTTCGAAGGCCTCGTGCGTTTCGACCAGGGCGATCTCTCCATCGAACCGGCTTTGGCGAGATCCTGGGAGGTGGACCCCACGGGCACCGTTTATACGTTCGTTCTGCGACAGGACGTCTATTTCCACGACGACCCGTGCTTTGCGGATGGCAAGGGGCGACCGGTTACCGGCCAGGACGTACTCGATTGTTTCACGGCCTTGTGTTCCTACCACGAGCAGAACCAGATGGATTGGTTGCTTCTCGATCGCGTCATCGGGGCCAATTCCCACTATGCCGC
Organism: Flavobacteriales bacterium; assembly: GCA_044347005.1. Lineage (GTDB taxonomy): Bacteria > Bacteroidota > Bacteroidia > Flavobacteriales_F > PHOS-HE28 > PHOS-HE28. The sequence continues at coordinate 13,287 of JBIIYD010000046.1, forward strand.
TACCGCACAGGGCAAGCCCTCCTCCGGGGTCAAAGGCCTGGAGCTGCTCTCCCCGGATACCTTCCGCATCACGCTCAACGGGGTTTGGCCCAGCTTTCTTCAGGTGTTGGCCCACCAAGGTTGTTGGATCTACCCTTCCGAAGCGCGCACGAAGTACGGCAAGGATGTCGCCTGGCATCCCGTGGGCACAGGACCCTTCAAGGTGGCCTCCATCCGCCAAGGCGAGTTCATCGTCCTGGAACGCAATCCGCGGTATTGGGACAAGGACCGCTTCGGCAATCAACTGCCATTCCTCGATGCCGTGCGCGTAACGTTCGAGCAGGACAAGAACATCGAACTGGAGCAGTTCGAAAAAGGCAATCTGTCGATCATGTACGAGGTGCCGTTGGACCGCACCAACATCCTGGACGACAGTGCGAACAGTGGATTCATCGTGCAAAGCACCGCAGGCCTCGCGACCCAGTTCTATGGATTCAACCGCACCATCGCCCCCTTCACCGACCGGCGGGTGAGGCAGGCTTTCTCGCTGGCCATCGATCGTGGTCTGTTGGTGGATAGTGTCCTTAAGGGACTGGCCTTGGCCGCTACGC
>JBIIYD010000345.1:0-4165 GCA_044347005.1 Flavobacteriales bacterium
CACCGTGATCAACGATGCGGTGAGCTTCGCCTTCGACATCCCCTTCGCCGACCCCGCCTCGGTGGAGAACGCCCTGCATTGCGTAACCCTGCTGCTGCACCTGGGCCACAGCCCGGCCTGGATCGCCGAACGCACCCCGCACCTTGCCCCGGTGGCCATGCGGCTGGAGATCGTGGACGGCAGCAACGGCACCACGCTCATCAACGATGCCTACAGCAACGACCTGGCCTCGCTGGCCATTGCCCTGGACCAACTGGCCGTGGTGGCCAGCGGAAGGCCCCGGGCGGTGGTGCTGTCGGACATCCAGGAAAGCGGCGAGGCGCCCGAGCAGCTTTACCAGCGCGTGGCCGAGCTGCTGCAACGCGCCGGCGTGTCCACCCTCTTTACCGTGGGCCCGCAGCTGGCCGCGCAACAGCACCGCTTCGCCTGCCGCGTGCTGGCTTTTCCGGACCCCGCCGCACTGGTGGCGGCCATAGCGCCGAACACCCTGGCGGGCCATGCCGTGCTGGTGAAGGGCGCCCGCACCTTCGCCCTGGAGCAGGTGGTGCAACGCTGGCAGCGGCAGGTACACGGCACCGTGCTGGAGGTGGACCTGGAAGCCATTCGCCACAACCTGAACCACTTTCGGGCAAGGCTTGGTCCGGGCGTCAAGACCATGGCCATGGTAAAGGCCTTCGGTTACGGCACCGGGGCCTTGGAACTGGCCCGCCTCTTCGCCCACGAGCAGGTACACTACCTCGGCGTGGCCTATGCGGACGAAGGCATCGAGCTGCGGCAGAACGGCATCAACCTGCCCATCCTGGTGATGAACCCCGAGCCGGTGCCCTACGAAACGCTGCACCGCTTCGGGCTGGAGGCCGAGGTCTACGACGAACGCAGCCTGCGCGAAGCCGCCGAACATGCGCGCCTGCACCCCGGTGCGCCACCCGTACACATCAAGCTGGATACCGGCATGCACCGCCTGGGCTTCACGGAGCAGGAGTTGCCCACTTTGCTGCAATTGCTCGCCCAAGCCAAAGGCCTTCGGGTAGCGTCCATCCTCTCGCACCTGGCGGGCAGCGAAGCCCCGGAACACGATGCCTTCACGCAACAGCAGCTGGCCACCTTCGGCCACATGGCCGATGCCATCGATGCCGTGCTGGACTACACGCCACTGCGCCACATCGCCAACAGTGCCGCCGCCAGCCGCTTCCCCGAAGCACGGCTGGACATGGTGCGCCTGGGCATCGGCCTGCACGGCGTGGGCCACGATGCCGCCGAGACCGCACTGCTCCTCCCCGCCGTTAGCCTGCGCTCGCCCATTGCCCAGTTGCGCACGGTACGCCCCGGCGAAAGCGTGGGCTACGGCCGCCGCTGGTCAGCCCCCGAAGCACGCACCATCGCCACCCTGCCCATCGGCTATGCGGATGGTCTATCGCGCAGGCTGGGTAATGGCGTTGGCAAGCTCTGGCTGCGCGGCCGACCCGCCCCCATCGTGGGCAGCGTATGCATGGATATGGTGATGATCGACGTCACCGGCATCCCCTGCGCCCTTGGCGACCCGGCCTACCTCTTCAACGCCGAACACCCGATCACCGAGCTGGCGCGGGACCTAGGGACTATACCCTATGAGGTGCTTACGAGCGTGCCGCCGCGGGTGAAGCGGGTGTATGTGAGGGGGTGACCCCGACTGGGATCCCAAGCCGAGCGCAGGTCATTGGTTTGTCAGGAGACACCATGCGGCGGTGTTGCGAGCGTCCTGAATGCATACTTTTGAAAGACCTGCAACCCTGAACCGCCCCTATACCATGCGATCGACCGTATTGAGTGCCGTATTCTTCGCGGCCCTGCTCCTGCCCTTTGCGGCCACTGCCCAAGGCCCCGCCTACGTGCCGGGCGACATACTCCTGATGCTGACCCCCGATGGCAAAGCCGACGAGGTGGTGCGCGACCTGGGCACCGTGGATGGCATAGCCACCGGCCTGCATGTGGCCGAGGATGTGAGCGCACCCATGCGGGCCTGGCTGCTGAAGTTCGACGTGGAGGCCATATCGAACGCGCGGATGTTGCGCGCCGTGCAGAACCACCCCCAGGTGCAAATGGCGCAGCGCAACCACTACGTATATGAGCGCAACGTGCCGAACGACGCACAGTATGGCCAGCAATGGCACCACCAGAACATCAACAGCGAGGGTGCCTGGGCGATCAGCACGGGCGGGGTTACCGCCACAGGCGATACCATCGTGGTGTGCATCATCGAGCGCGCCGATGTGTCGCACCCGGACAACCTGGCCAACGCCTGGTTCAACCGTGCGGAGATCCCCGACAACGACATCGACGATGATGGCAACGGCTATGTGGACGACTACCGCGGCTGGAACCCGCCGGGCAATAACGACGACGTGTACAACGGCAGCCACGGCACACAGGTGGCCGGTATGATCGGGGCCACGGGCAACAACAACCTGGGCGTGGTAGGCGCCAACTGGAACGTGAAGATGATGGTGGTGAACTACGGCGGCACTTCGGAATCCGCCGTGGTGGCGGCCTACACCTACCCGCTGCGCATGCGCCGCCGTTACAATGCCAGCAACGGCCAGGAGGGCGCCTTCGTGGTGGCCACCAACGCGAGCTGGGGCATCAACAACGGCCAGCCTTCCAACTCGCCGCTGTGGTGCGCCATGTACGATACGCTGGGCACGGCGGGCATCCTGAACTGCGGTTCCACCAGCAACAGCAACGTGAACGTGGACGTGGTGGGCGACCTGCCCACGGCCTGCCCCAGCGACTTCATGATCAGCGTTACGGCCACCAACACGGCCGACAACCGCACCTTCTCCGCCTATGGGCTCACGACCATCGACGTGGGTGCGCCGGGCGACAATGTGCGCACCACCAGCCAGGGTGGCGGCTACGGGGCCACCAGCGGCACCTCCTTCGCCAGTCCGCTTACGGCGGGGGTCATCGGCCTGCTGTACAGCGCACCCTGCCCCACCCTGATGAGCCTGGTGAACAGCGACCCGGTGGCCGGTGCCCTGTACATCCGCCAAGTGTTGTTCGAGGGTGTGGACATCGTGGGCAACCTGGCCGGCCAAACGGTCACGGGCGGGCGCATCAATGCCGGCACCAGCATGCAGAACATCATGAACAACTGCGGCACCTGCCCGGCCCCCTACGGCGGTGCGGCCGCTTCCACGGGCGAAGGCCAGGCGGAGTTCACCTGGAACGCCCTGTCCGACGGCCCCTTCAACGTGCGCTACCGCCCTGTGGGCGCAACGGACTGGACCACCGTGAACGGTGTCGTCGACCCGGCGTTCGTGGCTTCAGGACTTGACGCTTGCGCTCCGCACGAATTCCAGGTGGAAATGGTGTGCGACGGCGAAAGCAGCGGCTATTCGAACAGCACGGTGCTGCAGCCCGCATTGGTGCCCGTGCCCACGGTAACGTTGGACGGTAATGAACTTTCCTGCGGCACCGCGCCGGTCATCTTGACCTCGTCCGCCACCACCGGCAATGCCTGGAACACGGGTGACACCGACCAGAGCATCACCGTTACCAGCACCGGCACCTACACCGTAACCGTTGCAGGCCCCTGCAACACGGCCAGCTCCCTGCCCGTGGAGATCCAGGTGCTGGACCCTGCGGCACCCACGGCCGATGATGTGGTGCTGCCCGGCCCCGGTGTGGCCGACCTCGTAGCTACCGGGAACAACGTCGTGTGGTTCGACGTGGCCACGGGTGGCACACCCGTAGGCAGCGGCAACAACTGGCAAACGCCTTTCCTGCCATCGAGCACCTCGTTCTGGGCCGCTTCCGTGGAGGACAGCGACACGCAGGTCGCCAACGGAGGCTCTGCAGCCCGCAGCACGACCGGACAGTACCACACCAACGGCAGTTTCTGGCTGCTCTTCACCGCGAACGAGGCCTTCACCATCCGCAGTGTGAAGGTGTATGCTGCTGGTGCCGGTAGCCGCCCCATCGGGCTGGTGAACGCGGGCACCGGTGCCACCATTACCCAAGGCAACTTCACCATACCCGATGGCGAAAGCCGTGTGCAGCTCGACTTCGAAGTGCCCGGTCCTGGAAGCTATGGCCTGCGGATCATGTCCGGCGACCCGCAGCTGTGGCGTGATGGGGTGGGCAGCAACCCGGCCTATCCCTTCGTGCTGGGCAACCTGGCCACGAT
>JBIIYD010000047.1:0-13812 GCA_044347005.1 Flavobacteriales bacterium
AAGGTCCCCAGATCGCAAAATCATAATCGATGTTTGCGGAAGGATCGATGGTAAAGGCTACCGTGCCTGATGTGGCAGGTGAAAAGAAGTACCAGGTTCCTTGTTGTTCATTGTTCGCCAAACAACCCCGGCTCGAGCTGTTCAGGTCCTGGACGAATCCGGTGGACGTAGTGTTATTGTTGAACTGTTGGTCGCTGCAGATCGTGAAACCACCCTGACAATCTTCCTGCGCAGAGGCTTCCGGGATGCAATCGGCGGTATGCACGAACTGGTTTCCGGCCGTAGGTGGACTGCCGGAAAGGAACAAGCCTCCTTCGCCCAGGATCGCCACGTTCCATTCGTTTTCAATCTGGTCAGGGCCGGTAGCGTTGTAGTTGAATACGATCGAACTACCCGTTGTCACCGGGATCAGGATCTGCCTGCTGCTTCCATTCAGGGTGTAATTCTGGAAAGCCCCCCCATTGATGCTGACCCCAACGGACGAGCTTCCCCATCCGTCGCCAAAAGCGTCGGTAAGGGTCAACACATAGTAGCAGTCCGGCTGGTCGATACAGGTAACGTTCGCTGCCCAGCCAGCGAAGGTGTCAGATCCATCCGAGTAGAACAAAATGGTGAGGCAGCCGCTGGGATGCGTGGGCGAGAGTTGGCCGGGGCCAGTGTTCCCAAAACCCGCCCAGATGGGGTTGGAAGTCCCGGGTCCATCAAAAATGACCATGAAATCATAGGGATTGCCAAAAATGTCCGGGCCTTCCAACGCGAACGTCGTGAAATCTATATTCACCATCTGCCCTGGTTCCGGAGGGCAGTAGGTGACCAAATAGCGCTGGTTGCTCGTATAGTTAGCACTCGGTCCACCGGTATCATATACGGTGGTGCCGCACGCTGAGCTGGGGTTGGACGAGAAGACACACAGGTTCCCGGTCATTGCCAAGCTACTGTTAAAGCGTTGAACGCGAATAAAATAATTCTGGCCGATCACAGTAGGTAAGGTCACGCTCTCCGCAGCAGTTCCTGCAAAGGCGTCGGCACAGGCGACAGGTTCAAGAGCAGCACAGGTCCCAGTAAAAAGATGAAGAATGGCGTCCTGATTGCCTTGGTACTGAACAGTAGTAAACGCACTGGTCGCAGTGAACCAGCCCCAGGCATCGTCGTTCAACGATCCATTGCAGGTTCCCGGATCCATGCTCGCCGTAAATGCCCCAGGCTTATCGAAAGTCTGAGTTACGCAGCTACCATTTACGGTGTATTGAGCAGAGGCAATGGCGGCACATGCGTTCGTGGCTACCGGTTGCGCCACCAAGGGCTTAGCCAACACCACCAATAAGGTCACGGTCATCAAGGGACCGGACCAACGGATCGGAATGCGAAAGGGCAGTACGGCTTTCGTCATCGTACACGGGTGTTGTAGGCCTCCCGGAAAGCCCTGTAGAGCCCAGGGTTCTCGGCTATCCAACGTTTACGGGCTTCTGCACATGCCTCACGATCGGCCTCCAGGTCACCGGTATTCGTCGGCACCGGGATCCCGTATTCCTGAAGCATTTCCAGTGGTGTATCATCCGGGATCGGATCTGAAGCGGCTTGCCATTTCATGAATAGTGCGGCCGCACTCGCTGGATCGGCATCCGAACCAACGAGTGCCCGGTCAACGACCAAAATTAAAGATGCACCTGTTCCAGCTTCCAAGTGAAGCTCGACCTGAGAAGGGGAAAGGATCCCTGTTGTCGATACATGGAGAAGGTCTCTCTTCAGGGCACATTTCGCTCCCGGGTCGACATCCACCATTACACCGGTCGCCGTTTTCAAGATCTCCGCCACCGGCCCGTCCGTTCGTTGGAACTGGTATATGACCCGGTCCTGTGCCGAAGCGTTCATCCCGAACACCACGGTCAATACTCCAAAAATGCCACCCCTGATCATGTCTTGAAGGTGTATCGCTGCAATGCGGTTGCGCTTTGCGATTATGAAATTATGCCATCCCGTAGGCCTACGCAAGCGTTTTCGCACCGATAGTCAACACCATGACGTGCATATCGGCACCGAGTTGCCCGAACGGCCATTCGAAATGTAGGACCGGCTCGACGCGTAGAAGCCCTCCAGCCGGAGGCTGAAGGGCTTCTGAACAAGGGATCCCTATCGGTCAGTGCTTCACGAACCGTCCGATGGATTGGTCCAGGCCGTTGTTCGCAAAGGCCCGAACCAGGTAGATACCGGGTTCCAGGTCCTGTGCGAACAAGGAAATGCTGCGTTGGCCTTCTTCCAAGGCGTACTGGTCGGTTCGCAGCAGCCTTCCACTGGCATCGAGCAACTCGATGGTCGATGTACCTGTTCCGTTCGCCTGGGGGAGTTCTACCGTGATGCGGTCGCTGACAGGGTTGGGGTATAGCGTAAGTGAGCCGTAGCCCAGCCGCAGGGTGGCCGAAACGACATCGGAGTATTTGATAGCACCATCTAGGTCGACCTGGCGGAGGCGGTAGTAGGCGGTGCCGTTCAAAGGGTCCATATCGTTCCACCGGTAGCTGATTCGTTCCAGGGAATGGCCTGCCGCTGCAAGGCTGCCGATGGGAGTGAAGTGATCCCCGTCGCCGGAACGTTCAACGATGAAATGGGAACTTGCCACCTCGGTCAAGGTTTCCCAATCCAAGGCCACATGGTCACTGGCCGCTTCCGCCTCGAAGGCGACGAGTTCTACCGGTAGCACATTGCAGTTCAAGGAAAAACCGTTGGTGAGGGTCCAATCCAGGTTGAAGGATTGACCGTTGCTGGTGAAGTTGTCCACGTAAAGCACGAAGACCTGTCCAACCAATGCATCCAATGGAGCCACAAAGCCGTTCACCTGGTCGTTGTATGCGGTTTCGCTCACATCTGTGTTGCCAACTCGCAGTCCAGTTAGATAAGTGCCAGCTCCGATGTTGCTGCCATTGTTCGTTGGACTTGCATAGGAGCAGCGGATCGGAGTACCAGCGGGCAGGCAGGTGAACATCGACATCGGGCCCCAAATGGCAAAATCATAATCCACGTTTCCATTCGGGGTAATGGTGAATTCCAAGGTGCCGGAAGCCGACGGCGTGAAGGTGTACCAGCTGCCCTGGCGTTCGTTGCTGATCAGGCAGCCCCGGTTCCCGGAGTTCAGGTCCTGTGTGCAACCGAAGGTACTTGCGTTGTTGTTGATCGATTGGTTACTGCATACGGGTATCGACCCAGCGCAATCCTCGAAACGCGGGGTAAAGTTCTCAGGACCGTACACACACAAGGAGAAGGTGCCTGTTCCGCCGCTTGTGCCCCAAAATCGGATGCGGTAGGTTGCTCCAGGGGTTAGTGGGTCGCAGGTCCTGTCTATTCTGGGCATGTTCCCAGTGCCGCCGTTGGAATTGCATATCACTGCGGTCAGGCTACCGCAGGTGCCGCTGTAGAGTTGCATCGCCGCAGCGCTCAATGAACCCGCTTCGGTATCGATGATGACCTGTCCGCTGGGTGGCGCGGTGAAAGTGAACCACACGTCCATGGCCGAACCTGTACTATAGCTTCCGCAACTCGGGTTCGGGGTCTGGGGCGAGTTGGTGCCGCCCACATTGGTGAAGGCCTGCATGAAGCAGTTCTCCAGCATGGGAAGTGTGATGCTGTTCGAGCATTCGTCATTGGTGGGTGGGTTCCATACGCAGATGCGGCCGTTCATGGCATCGCTCGTGTTATGGCGCTGGACACGGAAATAGTAGGTCTGCCCCACCACTGTGCTGACGGTCAATCCGGCATTGGTACCTGTGGACCCGGCGTTCACACAAGAAACTTGAGCAAGACCGGCGCAAGTACCCGTGAAGACGTGGAGGATGGGCCGGTGGTCATTATCGGGGTCGTAGGTGATGGAGGTTGTAGTGCTGGTGGCCACGAACGAACCCCACGCATCATCGAACAAACCGCTGCTACAACCGCCGGGATTCATGCTTGCGTTGAAGACGGCGGGCTTGTTGAAGGTTCGGAACACACAACTGGAGCCTACCGGCACTTGGGTGGCGGGCTCAAGCGAGCAGGCATCGGTGCTAGTGGGTGACCAGATGCAGATGCGTCCGCTCATAGAATTGCTCGAAGCATGCCGTTGAATGCGTATGAGATAATTGGTGCCAGGGATGGTGTTAACCACCACTTGCGCGTTGGTCCCAAGTGAACCACTGTTGTTGCATGCCACTTGGGTAAGGCTGCCACAGGTACCGGTGAAGAGGTGGATGATGGGTCGGTGGTCGTTGTCCGGGTCGAAGGTGATCGTGGTAGAGGTGCCGGTGGCGATGAACCAGCCCCATGCATCGTTGTTATTGGTTCCGCTGCAGTTGGCCGGAGTGGTGAACGATGTGAACGAACCCGGCTTGTTGAAGCTGCCTAACACGCATGAATTGTTCACTGGATATTTGTTGCCGGCGTTGTATCCGCAGGCATCAGTAGCGGTTTGTGCCTGGCCCATCATGGTGGCCAACAAGCCCATGACCAAAAGCACCAGATACAGTGGTACTTCCTTCAAGAAGGTCTTGCGCTCATCGCTCATCGGAATTCGCGATTTTGGTGAGGGGTATCACTTGACCTGCATACTATTGGTTAGCATCCGGGGGAAGTGGTCGGTCGAAGATGTCCTCTCCGTTCAGCCATAAGCCCATGAGCTCGAATCCTGCTTGCTCTACCAAGTCGATAAGCCACTGCTGTTCGAACTGGAAGGGTATCACGATGGTGAGTATCTCGCTCTCCCGGTCGTGCGACACATTCGCAGTGCTGAAGGCATCCACAATGGCGACAAAAAGAGGTTTGGGTGTCGCATTGGGATCTGCGCTTACCACCCGTGCTGTATAGGTATTCAGCGTTGCTTGGGCATTCGCATCACCTGCTAGGAACACCACGGCCAATGTGGCAATAAGCGATAGGGTGTATAGGCGTTGTAGCATCGTTCCTCCTTCTGGTTATCCGAAGAAGTGACGCGTTCAACGGAAAGCTTCGACGAAGGGTTACCCGGCGTCGATGAGCGGAATGAGGTCGGCTAATGGCCGGACCCCGACCATTGGTCAGGCCAACGTTCGTGGTCCATGGTCATGGAGTCTCGGAATCGGTACTATGGTTGGACCATGTACATCGCCGCCCCCGGTCCAATGGGCAGTTCCAGCAGCACCCATACGATCAGCAACGAGCTCCAGCCGATCAGGAATACCACGCTGTACGGCAGCATGGTACTGATCACGGTGCCGATACCCGCCTTTTTGTCGTAGCGGGCGATAAAGGCAACGATGAGCGCGAAATAGCTCATCATGGGGCTGATGATGTTGGTGACACTGTCGCCCACGCGATAGGCCATCTGGGTGAGTTCCGGCGTGTAGCCCAGCAGCATGAACATGGGGATGAAAACCGGGGCCATGATGGCCCATTTCGCGCTGGCGCTGCCCATGATCAGGTTGATCAGCGCGCTCACGAGCACGAAGGCGAGCAGCAGTGGCACGGGTCCGAGGTCCAGTGCCTTCAGGCCTGCAGCGCCCTTGATGGCCATGATGAGGCCGAGGTTGGTCCAGTTGAAATAGGCCACGAACTGGGCCGCGAAGAACACCAGCACGATGTACGACCCCAGGGTCTCCATGCTCTTGCTCATGCCCTTCATCACATCATTGTCGCTTTTGAAGGTTCCCGCACCGATGCCGTATGCGATGCCGGCGATGGAAGCGCTGAGGAAGATGAGCGCGACGATGCCGCTCATGAACGGGGAGTGCAGGACTTCGAGGGTGACCGGGTCACGTAGGAATCCGTCGGCCGGCAAAAGGCCCCACAGCAGCCAGGCCGTGAAGAGGAGTACTGCAGACACCCGCGAACTTGAGCCCGCGCTTTTCCTGGGTCGTGGCCTTGCGAACCTCTTCGGCCTTCTCCTCACCGGTGTAGGCCCCCAACCGGGGCACTACGATGCGCTCGGTGACCCATGTCCCCAGACCGGAGATCAGGAAGGTGCTCACGAACATGAAGTAGTAGTTGCTCGCAGGGTTCACCGTGTAGCCTGGATCGATGATGCGTGCCGCTTCCTGACTGAGGCCGGCGAGCAGCGGGTCGATGGTGCCCAGGAGCAGGTTGGCGCTGTAGCCACCGGAAACGCCCGCAAAGGCAGCAGCAAGCCCGGCCAAAGGGTGGCGGCCGGCGGCCAGGAAGATCACGGCTGCCAAGGGCACCAGCAGCACATAACCCACTTCACTGGCGGTGTTGCTCATGACACCGGCGAACACGATGACGAAGGTGAGCAGCTTTTTGGGCGAGGCCAGAACGACGGCCCTGAGCGCAGCCCCGATCAGACCGCTGCCTTCGGCTATGCCTATGCCCAGCAAGGCCACGAGCACCGTGCCAAGGGGTGCGAAGCCGGTGAAGTTGGTCACCATCTTCGTCAGGATCATGTGCAGCCCTTCGGTACTGACCAGGTTGAAGGGCTTCACCTCCGCTCCTGTGCCGGGGTGTATCACGCTCAATTCGAACTGCGCCACCAGCCAGCTCAAGAGCACCACCAACAAGGCGAAACCCGCAAAAAGGGTGGCCGGGTGTGGAAGCAGGTTGCCGGCCCGTTCCACGAAGGACAGGAAGCGGTCTACCGCCGAGGTCTTCTTTGCAGCTGATGCCATGGGGTAAAGGGTGCTGTGTTACAAGTTCCACCGCACGCGGCAAAGAAAGGTGGAAATCGCGTTGTGCCCCTACCGGACCGCCTCTGTGCTCCCCAGGCTCTTCCGCAGGGTGCCCGGGTATTGCTCCAAAGCTTCGCGAAGGCATTCCACGGCCAGGGAAAGCTGTGCCTGTTCAAGTACGTAGGCGAGCCTTACCTGGTGCTTGCCAGTGGCGGGTTCGGCGTAGAAGCCGCTGCACGGGGCCATCATGACCGTATGGCCTTTGTGGCTGAACGATTCCAGGAGCCATTGGCAGAACACGTCGGCATCGTCGATGGGGAGTTCGGCCACGCAGTAGAAGGCGCCTTTCGGCTTGGGGCAGCGCACCCCGGATATGGTGTTGAGGCCGTCCACGAGGATGTCCCTACGCTGTACGTACTCGGCGATCACACCGTCGAAGTAGCTCTTCGGGGTGCGGAGTGCGGCTTCGCTCGCGATCTGGCCGAAGGTGGGCGGGCTCAGTCGAGCCTGCGCGAACTTGAGCACCGAGGCATAGAGCTCCGCGTTGCGGGTGATGAAGGCGCCCACACGGGCCCCGCACATGCTGTAGCGCTTGCTCACACTGTCCACCAGGACCACGTTGGCATCCATGCCGGGCAGCGTCATGGCGCTCACGTGTTGCTCGCCGTCGTAGCAGAACTCGCGGTACACCTCATCGGCGAAGAGGTACAGGTCGTGCTTCAGGACGATGTCCCGCAGGGTCTCCAATTCCGCCTGATCGTAAAGCGTGCCGGTGGGGTTGCCGGGGTTGCAGACCAGGATCCCCTTGGTGCGCGGGGTGATCAAGGCCTCGAAAGCGCTGATGGGCGGCAGTGCGAAACCATCGTCGATGCTGCTGCGCACGGGCACCACCTTGACGCCTGCGGCCAGTGCGAAGCTGTTGTAGTTGGCGTAGTAGGGTTCGGGAATGATCAGCTCGTCGCCGGGTTCGAAGCAGGCCATCATACCGAAGAGCAGGGCTTCACTGCCTCCGTTGGTAACGATGATCTGCTCATGGGTCACGTTGATCCCGTGCTGGGCGTAGTATTCAGCGAGCCCACGGCGATAGCTTTCGTACCCCGCCGAATGGCTGTACTCGATCACACTCCGGTCCAGGTTGCGGATCGCGTCCAGGGCCACGTCCGGTGTAGCGATATCCGGCTGCCCGATGTTGAGGTGGATGACCTTGGTTCCACGCTTCTTGGCCGCTTCGGCGAAGGGAACGAGCTTGCGGATGGGCGAAGCGGGCATCAGGCGGCCCTTGGTGCTGATCGATGGCATGTTGCGGCGTTGAGGGTGCGAAGATCGGTGTTCATCCATCGTTGTTCGATGATCGATGTTCGAACAACGATCATCGATCAATGATCGCCCAAGCAAAAGCCCCTGTCCGCGGTGCGGCAGGGGCTTCGCAGGAATTCGTGACCAGTATCAGTTGCTGCGCTCCACGGGAGCCATCGGGCTCTGCTCCTTCACAGGGCTGGTGGGTGTTTCAGGAGCGCCTTCCACCGTGCCTTTGATGCGCACGATCTTCTCGGGCGTGTTTGTGGCATTGCTGCTGATGGTCACGCTCTTGTTGATGGGACCCACGCGCTTTGTGTCGTACTTCACCGTGATGGTGGTCTTCTGTCCAGGCTTGATGGGCTCGGTCTCGCACTTGGGCACCGTGCAACCGCAGGAGCCTTTGCAGCTCGTGAGGATCAGCGGCGCATCACCCGTGTTGGTCACCGTGAACTCGCACGTTCCATTGGCACCCTGAGCGATGGTACCGTAGTCATGCACTTCCTTGTCGATGGACAACACTGGCCCGGTGCCACCGACCGGTTTGGCGGCATCTTGGGCGAAAGCACCGATCAGCAGCGTGCTGAAGGCGAGGGAGAGCAGGGCTTTATTCATGACGGATGATGGTGTTTTTCTTGGGCGTGGTCCCAAAAGTAGAAGGACCGGAACGGGTGTGTGTGGACCTTAACAGGAGATTAACAGCGGGGCTTCCCTCAGTGCTTTTCGGTGGGTGCCATGGGGCTGGTCTGTCGCAGGGGCGAAGTCGGGGTATCCGGCGTTGGCGCAACGGCGCTGGCCTCTACCGTGCCTTTGATGGTCACCACCTTGCTCGGCGCATTCGTGGCGTTGCTGTTGATGGTAACGCTCTTGTTGATGGGCCCCACGCGCTGAGTGTCGTACTTCACCGTGATGGCACTTGTGGCGCCCGGCAGGATGGGGGCCGTTTCGCACTTGGGCACCGTACATCCGCAGCTGCCCGCGCACTGGGTGATGATCAATGGGGCGTCGCCCGTGTTCTTGACCGTGAACACACATTCGCCGTTAGCACCCTGCTTGATCGTGCCATAGTCGTGTGCTTCCTTGTCCACCGTGATGATGGGTCCTGTGCCACCAACGGGCTTGGCGTTCGGTTGTGCGAAAATGCCCAACGACAACAGGCCGAAGCCGAAAGAAAGGAGGTGCTTTTTCATGAGGGTGTTCTGGTTGTGTGTCTTCTGTACGCCGAAAGTAGAATGCTCGGATGCGATAAACCGGGACCTTAACACGGCATTAACAGCGGGGTGGTCCGGGTCCTGGTCCCGGATCGGTCCAAGCACCTTTCGTGCCGCACTTCGCTGCCGGGCCTTGCGCATCGAACGCACTCCGGCTCGGCACATTGTCCTTTCATCACGTTGGGGAATGCCGGGCCGCGCTACATTAGCCGCATCGACCGGAACCTCACATACGCTGCCATCGACATCGGGTCGAACGCCGTCCGTCTGCTGGTGGCCGAGGTGATCGAACGGGCGGACCACCCCGTGGTGAAGAAGCAGACCCTCGTGCGTGTGCCCATCCGCTTGGGCGAGGACGTCTTCGACAACGGCCGCATCAGCGACGCCAAGCGCGACTACCTGATCAAGAGCCTCAAGGCCTTCCGACTGCTGACCGAAGTGTACGGGGTGAAGTACCTGCGCTGCTGCGCCACCAGCGCCATGCGCGAGGCGACCAACAAGGACGAGGTACTGGCCCGGGTGGAAATGGAGAGCGGGGTACACATCGAGACCATCCAAGGGCGCTTGGAAGCCGACCTCATCGTAAGCACCTTCTGGACCCAGGACCTGCTTAAGGACCGCAGTTACCTCTATATCGATGTGGGCGGTGGCAGTACCGAACTCACCTGGTTGGAGAAGGGCAGGCGGGTAAATAGCGCCAGCTTCAAGATCGGTACGGTGCGCACGCTCAAGGGCAAGGTGAAGAGCGAAAGCTGGGACGAGATGCGCTCGTTCCTCGACGAACTCCGCGACCAGCACGGCGCGTCCATGGCCATCGGTACCGGGGGTAACATCAACCGGATCTTCAAGGAGAACGGCAATGCCTTCGGCGAACCCTTGCACCGCGCGGATATCGAACGACACAGGGACCGGATCGCCGCGCATTCCTTCGAGGACCGCGTGAAGCTCCTGCGCCTGCGCCCCGACCGTGCCGACGTGATCATACCGGCAGCGGACATTTTCCTCCAGGTCATGGAGCGAGCAGGCATCGAGGAAGTCTTCGTTCCCAAGGTCGGCCTGGCCGATGGCATCGTCTACGACCTGTACATGCGCGAGCATGGCATGGCACGGTACCCGTGGGGCCGTGCGGTGGAAGCCTGACCGGCCACTGGTGATCGATGCGCCAGCTCGAGCAGGAATGTCTGCCGTGCGGCCGATGCACCTCGGTATCTTCGTACGGTCGATCATGCGCTCGTTCGTCGTCCTGGTCCTTTGGTCACTGGCCTTTACGGCCGAAGCACAACGTCCGTGGACGATGGGAGCGGGCTTTGGCTACGGTTTCCTCTGGCCCCACCGCCCCAGTGCCTGGATCCTGGTGGAAGGCCATGCCCCGTCGGTGGAGGTCTTCGCGGAGCGCAGTGTGACCGGAGCCCGTGCCTGGCATCACGACTACCTCATGCCCGTCTACGGCTTCAGCGTACTGTACACCACCATGGCGAACGAACGGAGCATCGGGTCATCGGTGCGTGTGGTCCCATACCTGTACCTGCCCTTCTTCCGGGGCACGCGCAGTTCCTTCGGCATGCGCGTGGGCTGGGGCATCGGCTATGTCGAAGAGGCCTACGACCGGATCGACAACAACAAGCAGATCGCCATCGGTTCCCGGCTGAATACCGCCATCCACATCATGCCCCAGTACCGTATGGCGATGGACCGTTGGACCTTCACGGGTAGTATCGGCATCGACCATTGGAGCAATGGGTCCTACCAACTGCCGAACCTGGGCTTGAACTACTTGACGGCCAACGTGGGTGTGGGCTACGCGATCACGCAGGTCGAAACCGGAAGCGCGGTAGCGCTCATTCCGGAAGAACCCGAAAAGCTTCGGGAGTACTCGCTCATCGGGGCGTTCGGCATCAATGAGACCGGCCGTCCGCTGAGCGGGAAGTACAGCGTGTTCTCCCTGTCGGGGCAGGTCCAATGGCGCGTTTCGAAAAAGTCACGCGTCAACGCGGGCTTCGACATCTTCAACAAGGGCGCCTTGGTGGAGGATGATCCGGAATTGCAGGGCAGCGCCCGGGTCGAGTTGACACAAGCCGCATTGCATGGTGGTTATGCCCTGGCCTTGGGTCGGGGCGAACTGTTCTTCCACATGGGGGCCTACCTCTATTCCCCGGTTCCCGAGGATACCCCCGTGTTCCACCGCACCGGCATGCGCTACCGCACCGGCAAGCATTTGATCTGGAACATCTCGCTCAAAAGCCACTACGCAGCGGCGGACCATTTCGAGATCGGCCTGGGATACCGATGGGACTGAAGAGCTCCATAGCCCTTTGCGCCCTGCTGTTGCTGGGCTGCCAGCGCGAGCAGTGGGACGACTGCATCACCAGTGCGGGGCCCATGCGGCAGGAGGAACGTGGTGTGGCCGACTTCACGGCCATCGACATCGAGGACAAGGTGGACCTGCTCTTCGAACATCGCCCACCGAACGCTGTAGGGGTGGAAGCCGGTCGCAACCTGCTGGGCCAGGTGGTAACCGAGGTGCGCGATGGCACGCTCTTCATCCGCAACGACAACCGCTGCAATTGGGTGCGCAGCTTCAAGCCACGCATCACGGTGAAGGTGCCCTTGCAGCAGGTGGATCTGCTCACCGTGCGCGGCACGGGCAACGTGACATGCGCCGATACCCTGGTGCGTGAACGCTTCGTACTGGCACAGCGCGGTGCGGTGGGCAGTGTGCGACTGCTACTGAACGTGGCCAGCCTGGATGCCGGACTGCACAGCGGTGCCGGGGATGTTACCCTGATCGGACGATGCAGCGGCAGGGCCGACCTGTTCAGCGGCATTATGGGCCCGATCGATGCGTCGGGATTGAGGACGACCCATGTGAGCGTGAACAACAGTGGTATTGCCGATGTGCGCTGCTGGGCCATCGATCGCCTCGAGGTGCAGTTGAACGATGTAGGCAATGTGATCTACCGGGGCGACCCACAAGAAGTGCAAACCTGGATCAACGGTACAGGGCGTTTGATCCGGGAATAGCACGGGCTGCCATTGCGTGCCGCTCAAGCCGCATTGAATACACTGCTGATGGTGCCCCAGTAGAACAGCATGGACACGAGCGAAAGCAGTATTACACTGTAGCCTGTGACCGCCGATCGGGCGGGCAGACCCCATTCGCCCTTGCGCCATGCGTTCACGGTTCGACGCATCAGCAGCGCCACCAGGATCATGAGCACGATAGGGAGGTAGCGCAGCAGCGGGGAAACGCTGTCCACCGCACCGCCGATGCCGAAGTAGTAGAGGCTTTCCTGGGTCAGCAGGATCGGCACCAGCACCATGCCGACGGCCGCGCTGGACGCCAACAAGAGTGCCGGGGCCGAATTGTTTCCCCTCGTTCGGCCCATCAGTTTCTGGAACAAGCGCCGCACCACGATGAAGGCAGCCGTGCCAAGCGCAAGGACGCATGCCGCCCCGATCGCGAGCAGGACCACGAACAGCCACCGCTGGTGGAATGGCGTTAGGTAGCCGACCAGTGCATCGTACTCCGGCCGCTCGCCGAACAGCGAAGCCATCACAACGGTGCGATCACCCTTGGCCAATTCCTCCTTGAGGTCGAAGGTGACCCGCTCGCTGAAGTCGTGGTAGAAGAAGAGGTGCGCCTTTCCTGCGCTCGGGTCGAACAGGGTGCTGAAGATGGTGCCTTCGCCCATCTTCGATCGACAGGCCTTCATGACCTGCAATACGGCCGTGCCATGTTCCAGTGAAGCCTGCGTTCCTTCGGCCAATAGCGCACGTCCGGTCTGTAAGCGTGGTATGGGTATGGCATCCGGATCCGAGCAAGTACCCGTGCGCCAGTTGCCCACCGCGCAGGTCGGGTCATTGCCCAGGATCATGGTATCGCTTTCCACGATCAGGTAGTCGCCGTTGCGGTCCGCGAAGAAGAGCATGGACCGGGTGAGCCAGCTGAAGTCGTAGGAGCTTAGCACTGCTGCAGCTTCATGCACCGTGGCGCAAGTGCGCATCAACTGCGGCATCAGGTCGTCGAAATGGACTTGCTTCCGTCCCGGAACAGGTGTCGCGTGTTGCGGTTGGATGGTCAGCCCGTCGAAGACCAGACCGGCCTCGTTCATGCCCAATTGCGGTCCCATCGTTCGGAAGGGATGGCCATTGAAGTGGTCGAAGTAGATGGCCCCGTAGTCACCATTGTGCCCCTGCACGAAACGCACCTGGGAGTTGATGCTCCATGCGTCCTCGTTGTTGCCAATGAGGGTGCGGCTGTTGTGGGTGACCTTGAAGACGGTGCAGGCTTGGGTAAGCGGAGCATGCCCGATCGACAAACAGAATATGGCAAAGAGTAGGATGCCCTTCGTTCCCGAACGGTGTATCTGATGGGTGAAGAGCGCCGGACGCATGGTGCAAATGGAATGCGAAGGAACAGGGAAGTAACGATGAAAGAGGAAAGCTCTTCTGGTACAAGCGGTGCAACGGCTACACTGTCGGCCGCGATCGACACGCACTCCGGCCGACCTTCGCTGTGCCATGAGCAACAAGAAGATCCGCGCCAAGGCCGAAGAGATGCTCGGCTATGGAATGTCGAAGCAGCAGGTGTACCATCTCCTTGTACTGGAATTTCCGGAGACCAAGCCTCAGAGCCTATTTGGGATCTCTGTCCTGACCGTTGATCACAATGTCCTCTTGAAAAC
>JBIIYD010000249.1:0-4145 GCA_044347005.1 Flavobacteriales bacterium
ATCGGTACCGGTACGGGGGTTCTGGCCCTGATCGCAGCACAGCGGAACAGCAGTGCGCACATCGATGCGATCGAGATCGACGATGATTCAGCGGAACAGGCCGCGGAAAATGTGGCGGCAAGCCCTTGGGCCGATCGCGTTCGCGTGCACCGCATGGATGCCAGGCGGATGAGGTCCTCCGAGCCCTATGACCTGATCATTTGCAATCCCCCATACTACGCAGGGTATTCCCGATCATCGGACCCGCGCATCGGCCTGGCCAAGCACAGCGACGAATTGCTCTTCGGTGAACTCCTCGATGTGGTCGGTCAACAGCTTGCTCCACAGGGTCGCTTTGCGGTGATCGTACCGTTGTCGCGCGAAAAGGAGTTCCTCCTCGAAGCCCGACGGGTAGGCCTTGCCACGGTACGCAGGTGCGAGGTGCGCTACGTGGCCCACCGGCCGGCCAAACGACTGCTCCTTGAACTGGCCGGGTCGAACACCGAGCTATTGGAAGAGTCCATCACCATCGAAGCCACGGGACCATTCGACTACACCCCCGAGTACCGCGCACTGATCAGCGACCTGATGGTGAACTTCTGAGCAAATAGCTCTCACTCCACCTCCTCCTCGTTGAACACGATGCCGTGTTTCTCGAGCTCGTCCAGGATCGGGTCATAGATCGCCGGTTTCAAAGGAAGCAGCACACCGCGGTCATCGACCTTTCCGTTCAGCACCAGTTTACAGGCCATGGCTATGGGCAGACCGACGGTCCTGGCCATGGCGGTATGCGTACGATCATTGCCCACCACGCCGAGCGAAGCCTGTAGTTCCTGGTGCTGTCCCTCGATGCTGTAGCGGAACCGGTGCCACATCACCACCAGGTCCTTGTCCTGTGGACCGAGTTTCCAACGTTCTTCCAGCAGGTGCTGTAGCGTGGCCGCAGGGGACAAACCGTGTACCCCGATCGGGCCGTTCTGGAAAAGCCCGAGCTCGTCCAAGCGATCCATCACATCGCCATCCAGTGGTAGGTGCAGGTAGTGGGCCAGGTTCTTGCGCGTGTCCAGCGTGGCCGAGTGGGGCAGGAAAGCGTCCAGGTACTGGGGCCACGTGGCCTGCCGGCCCAGTTCCATGGAATAACCGTCGTCGGTGCAACCCAGCTGCACGAAGGCGTCCCACGCGGCACAGTAACCAGCCTTGCGCAGTGTTCCCCGCACCAGGGTCGGAATGTCGGCAATGCCATACGCCTTGCGGTATTTCAACGAATCGCGGTTGGCGTACCCATCGAATTCACCGAGCCCGCCCACCGCGATGCGGACCGTTTGCTGGAAAAGCTTGTGGTAGGGAATGTACTTGGTGACACCATCGCGGATATACTTGGCCGCGCCACCTTGCCCGGCCAGGACCACGTTGCGCGGGTTCCAACTGAACTTGTAGCCCCACAGGTTGTCGTCGCTCTCCGGTGCAACCAAGCCGCCGCAATAACTCTCGAAGGCCTCCATGTGCCCACCTTCGGCACGGATGCGGTCAAGGATGCGCATGGCGCTCATGTGGTCGATCCCTGGGTCCAGCCCCATCTCGTTCAGCACGATCAGGCCTTGCTCCTTGAGTTCGGCATCCAGCTTCCACAGGTCGTCCGGGACATAACTGGGGGTGATCATGTGTTTCTTCAGGCGAAGGCAGTCCTTCAACACGTCCATATGCATGAAGGCGGGCAGCATGCTGATCACCAGGTCGTGCTGGGCGATGAGCTTTCCCCTGGCATCGGCATCCGTAGCATCCAGCCCGGTACCAGTGGCCACGTTCGGACCCTCGTGTACCATGCGGGCGGCACTCTCCGGGTCCTTGTCGGCCACGGTAACACGCCATTCCTGCTGGTCCGCGTGGGTGATGAGGTAATGGATCAGCGAGGACGCCGAGCGGCCGGCACCGAGGATGAGGATCTTGCGCATTGCCTATCGCTTCGTAAGTGAACGACGGCGCGAAGATGCGAAGCCTTGGACGCTCCTCAGGGCACGGGGCCATCGATGCCGCAGGGATCAAGGCATACGGTCCTTTGGCATACGGCTTGCCTGCGCAGCACCAACGTCTAACTTCGCGAACTTTCACACTACCCCACATGAAACGGATCCTTACACTGGCTTTCGGCTTGGTCACAGCGCTCTGCAGCCTGCAGGCCCAAACGTCCGACCTCGTCTTCTTCACCGACGATGGCGCCTTGTTCACCCTGGTGATCGACGGTGATGTGAAGAATGCCGAGCCCGCTTCACGCGTGGTGGCGACCGGTATCCGCAACGAGTCGCCGATGGTGATCGTCCGTTTTGTGGATGCTTCCATACCTCAGATGCGCAAGTCCGGATATTTTCCACTGGGTAAGGAATACACCAACATGATCACCGTCAATAAGAAAGGTGAACGTACCCTGCGCCCGACCGGTGAAGCGGCGCTGGGCACAGCGACGCCTACCACGCCCAGGAAACCGGACCCCGCCACTTTCGTGGAGGACGCTACGGTGACGGAGGTGGTGGAAAGTCCATCGGGGGTTACCCAGACCACGACGGTCGGTGGGGTGGAACAGGTGACCACCGTAACGGTGGTGGAGGAAGAGTCCATGGGCGATGGCACCGGGGAGAACGTGAACATCAGCATGGGTGTGAACGGTGTGGGCTTCAACATGAACGTGAGGGTGGACGACGATGCGATGGACAGCGGCGTGAACACCAACACCAATACCACGAACACCACCGTCCGGACCACGACCACTACCACCACGACCGGGACAATGAGCACGGGCAAACCTGCTCCGGCACCTGCTCCTGCTCCTGTGGCACCGGCCCCGGTCAAGGAACCCGAGGTGTATCGTATGCCCGGCTACAGTGGCCCGGTGGGTTGCAACTGGCCCATGAGCGACAGCGAGTTCAGCGAAGCCAAGAAGAGCATCGAAAGCAAAAGCTTCGAGGACACCCGTATGACCATGGCCAAACAGGTGGGCCGCGACCGTTGCTTCACCGTCGATCAGGTGAAGGCGCTCATGGGCGTGTTCAGCTTCGAGGATTCCAAGCTCGACTTCGCCAAGTACGCCTATGACCGCACCTTCGACATCGGCAATTACTACAAGCTCAACGATGCGTTCACCTTCGAAAGCTCGGTGGACGACCTGAACACCTTCCTGGAGGCCCGCTGATACCGGCCGACACGCATTCACAGCATCACGAACGCAATACCACCCATGTCGCCCTCACGGTACATATCCACCATCCTTACGCTGCTGCTGTTCGCAGCCTGCACGGGGTCGAAGCCCATGGCCAAGAAGGCCCTGAAGCTCGACGAGGCGGGTATGTACGCCGAAGCAGCGGAGATGTACCTGGGCGCCGTGCAGCGGAACACCGGCAACGTCGACGCCAAGATCGGGCTCAAGAAGAACGGGCAGAAAGTGCTCGACGACAAGCTCGCATCGTTCTTCAAGGCCATGGCCATGGGCGGGGATCGCAGCGATGCGGTCAACACCTTCCTCGATGCCAAGGCCTACAAGGAGCGCGTGGAGCGCATGGGCGTCATGCTCGAGATGCCCGATCACTACAAGAGCGATTACGAGCGCGTGAAAGGCGAGCACCTGATGGCGCTGTACGAAAGGGGGCAGGAAATGCTGGCCAAACAGGACTATCGTAGTGCGGAACAGGTGTTCGCCACCATTGCCAAACTCGAGCCCAACTACAAGGATGCGAGCAGTTTGCAGGCCGTGGCATACCTGGAACCGCTCTACCAGGCCGGCCAGGTGGACCTGAAGGCCGGTCGCTACCGCAAGGCCTACGACGAGTTCGACCGGATCGTTCAAAAGGATGCGGCCTATAAGGATGCCGCCCAACTGAGGCAGGAAGCCATTGCCAAAGGCCAGTATTCCATCGCCGTTGTGCCGTTCACCGGTACCAGCACCAACGATGATGTGCGCTCGAAGGTGCAGGCCTATGTGATCACCGGTCTGACCCAGACCCGCGACCCCTTCCTCAGGATCGTGGACCGCGAGAACATGGACCGCATCCTGGAAGAACAGCGCTTGGGCATGAGCGGTGTGGTGGACGAGCAGGCCGCCGTGCGTGTGGGTAACCTCATTGGTGCCCAGGCCGTGCTCATGGGCGAACTGATCGACTACCGCGAAGTGCCGGGCC
>JBIIYD010000049.1:0-13713 GCA_044347005.1 Flavobacteriales bacterium
GACTTCTTCCTTCGATAGAACAGCAGATCTCCCTAGATCACGATGGCTGAACAAAAGAGAAGGGGCCATCCCTTTTGAGACGGCCCCGTTCGCGTATGGTGCGCTTGCACTACTTGTTCGGGGCAGGGGCAGCGGCAGGGGCCTGCTCGGTGCCTGCATCGCCGTGCTCATGGCCGTGTGCATGGCCTTCGCCGTGGCACGACTTGGCATCGGCGGTGGACTTACCGGCGCAGCACGCGACGGTCTTGCCGGCACCCTCGGCCGTTGCCCCTTCGGCGGGCGCAGCGGTGGTGGAAGCATCGGCCGTTCCCGATTTACCCGCGCAAGATGCCTTGCCCGCCTCGGCGGAAGCACCGGCCTTGCTGGCGCAGCAGCCCGCTTTGGGTCCGGCGTCCGGGGCGGCGCTCACCGCTTCGGTCTTGGCCACTTTTCGGGCCTTCTTCTCGGTCTTGGTCTCTTGTGCGGTAGCAGAAGCCATAAAGGCCACTACGGCAACGAGGGTCAGCAGAATGCGCATGATGTTGGGGGTGTGTTGGTACCTCAAATCTAACGGCAATGACCGGGCCAGGTTGCGTTCACCCGTGTTAAGGTTCGTGAACGGTGGGAATGCCAAGGCCCCCAAGAACAAGAAGTGCGCCCCTTCCGGAGCGCACTTCCACCGAGGTAAGGAAGAGGTGTTACTGGGCCACCGCTGCGGTGGTGGCGGCTTCCTTGGGCATGGCGCTCACGCTCATGTCGCGGACGCACTGCCACTTGTCGCCGGACTTCTTGAAGATGCTCACGTAGGTGCCGTGGTCCTTCACGGTGCCGCTGGCATCGGTATCCGACCAGGAACCGATCTCGGTGATGTGGTCGTTGCCCACGTACAACTCGAGCACTTTGAAGGTGGGCTTGTACCCCAAGGTGTCGTTGGCCATACGCTCGGCCAGGCGCGCGCGGATTGCGGCTTTGCCTTCCACCGGGGCCTTCTCGTGCAGGTAGGTCACCGCATCATCGGCATAATAGGCCACGACGCCATCGGCATCCTTGGCTAAGCTTGCTGTTGCGTAGGCATCCTCCGCTGCCTGGATCTCGGTGGTCAGTGCCGCCATGTCCATGGGGGCCGACTCCGCTGGTGCTTCGGCCGGCGCTGTGCAGGCCGCAAAGGACAGGCACAGGCCTGCCACTGCTAGTGTCGCTAAGGTCGCATTCGTTCTCATCTCGATCAAGGGATTAGGTTACGATCGCATCCGTGTTGCCCGGTCCCGCGCCGGCTCACCAGCGCGCACGGGCAGGCACGTCCGGTCGACCCATCAAAGGTGATCATAACCGGGCCGCTTGCAACGATCGTTGAAACTGGAACAGCCCCATCACTCTTTCACGAAAGTCCCGGTGAAGCGCTTGCCATCGCTCACGGCGAGGTAGCTGTACAGCCCGGAAGCTTCCCCGAACAAAGAGATGAGGTGCTCCCGCCCCGCAAGGCCTGTACGCTCCAGCACCACACGTCCCGAAGCATCGAACACCCACAGGTCCACTTGGGCGGAGGAGGGCACGTTCAACAACAGCGTGGCCTCGTCCTGCACGGGCGAAGGGTAGAAGCGCTGATCGCTGCTGGTGAGTTGGGTGAAGGCCACCGACTTGACGGAACTGAAGCCCTGGTTACCCAGCTTGATGCGGTAGTACAGCGTGCTGAATTCCCGCGGCGCCTCGTCCGTCCATCCGAAAGGCACGTCCAGTTGAGCATCACCACAGATGCCGCTGATGGAGTGTATGGCTGCGAAGTCCACGCCGTCGGTGGAGCGCAGCACCTCGCTGCCATCGCAGGTGCTGCCACCCTGCATGGTCCACACCACGTGGATGCGGCCATCGAGCACGGTAAGGTCGAAGGACTTGATGTAGGGATGCTCTTCGGACTGCGCATGGGCCGAATGTCCTGCCAGAAAAGCGAAGGGCAAATACGCTATGGCTCGCGGGAAACGCATGCGGTACAAAGGTAACGCGGTGCCTAGGGCACTTCACACCCCGATGCATATCGGGGCACAACTCCGCACTAACCCTTCACACTTCAGAGAGGTGTGAGGGGTGCCCCGATAGGTATCAGGGTGTAATAGCTGAGGTGTGAGGTAGCCTCCATCACCCCCTACCCACACTTCGTCCCTCCACAGCTCCGGCACTTCAAACACCCTTCCTCGAAGTACAGCCCTTCCTTATCCCCACACTCCTGGCACTTGCGGCCCATGGCCTGGGTACCGTCGGGGATGTAGCGGGATAGGGTGCGCACCACACCGTTCTTCCAGGTGTTGAGCGTGTTGTCGTAGAGGTTGAGGTTGGCCACCACGTCCACCACCTGCGGCAGGGGCATGCCTTGGCGCAACATGCCGCTGATGAGGATGGCGTAGTTCCAGAATTCCTTGTTGAAGGTGCGGCTGAGGCCTTGCACAGTAACGCGGTAGCCTTCGTCATCCGCGTACTCGAGGTCGTACCGGTTCGTGCTGCGTTCCTCGTCGCGGCGCTTCACCACCCAACCCTTGGTGACCCAGCGCGGCAGCTCGAAACCGCCGTTGGCCTTGCCGGTGAAGATCTCGTAGGGCTTGCCATCGAGCAGGCCCACCACGGCCAGCCAGGGCTCGGTGTCGTTGTTGAAGCGGAGTACGTCGGCCTCCAGGGTTTCGGGGCGCGGCGAATGGTGGCGCAAGTCGACCCCATGGCTCCGATGCATATCGGAGGACGGTACAGTGCCGGTGGTTTCAGTATTCGATACCAATACGCCGCTGCGGCTGCCATCGCGGTACACGGTGATGCCCTTCAGCCCGTGATGCCAGGCCTCCAGGTAGATGCCGCCCACCTCTTCCACCGTGGCGGTGCTGGGCAGGTTGATGGTGCTGCTGATGCTGTGCGTGGTGTACTTCTGGATCACCGACTGCATGCGGATGCGCTTGTGCCAGTCGATGTCGTTTGCGGTGGCGCCGGCATAGGGGCTTTCGGCAGCGTCCACTTTGTCCGTGGCCTTCATCCAATCCAGCACGCGCGGGTGGTGTACGGTGAACTCCTCCCACTGATCGCCCATGTCGTCGGTGAAGCCCACCTTGGCAGTGGTATCCGCTTGCGTGATCTTGCGGCGACGCGTATAGCCCAGCATGTACACCGGTTCGATGCCGCTGCTGGTGCGCGTGAGCAGGCTGAGCGTGCCGGTGGGCGCCACGGTGCTGAGGCTGATGTTGCGACGACCGTGGCGCATCATGCGGTCGTGTACCTCGGGCAGCTCGCGCTCCAGCATGTCGGTGAATTCGCTCGTGCGTTCCACGGCGGGTGCGAAGCCCTCGAAGGCGCCGCGCTCGATGGCCATGTCGATGCTGCTGTCGAATTCCGCGCGGCACTTGGTCTTCATGATCTCCTCGGTGGCTTCCACGGCGGACTCGCTATCGTACTTCAGGTTGAGTCCCGCCAGCGCATCGGCCAGGCCGGTGAAGCCCAGTCCGGTGCGACGGCCTTTCCTGCCGGTGTCGCGCAACAGTTCCCAAGTCTCGCGCTCGGTGCGCTTCAGGTCGTCGGGCTCGGGATCGGCGTTCACCTTGGCGAGGATCCGGTCCACGGCCTCCAACTCCAGGTCCACGAGGTCGTCCATCAGGCGTTGCGCTTCATAAGTAACGGCAGCGAAACGCTCGTGATCGAACCAGGCCTTGGGCGTGAAAGCCTCGTTGACGAAACTGTACATATTGATCGCGATCAAGCGGCAACTGTCGCCGCCCTGCATGGCGATCTCGCTGCAAGGGTTGGTGCTCTCGTTGCGGAAGCCGGGGTACACGCTGCTGGTGCTGTACTTGTGCTGGCGGTCCCAGAAGATCACGCCCGGCTCGGCGGTGGCGTGGGCGCAGGAGATCAGCGTGTTCCACAGCTCGCGGGCCTTCACCACCTTGGTCACGCTGGGTGTTTTGCTTTCGATCGGCCAGCGTAGGGTGAAATCGGCATCGGCCTCCACGGCTTGCAGGAACTCATCGCTGATGCGCACGCTCACGTTGGCGCCGGTCACCTTGCTCAGGTCCTGCTTGATGGTGATGAACTTCTCCACGTCGGGGTGCGCGATGTCCATGGTGAGCATCAGCGCGCCCCTCCTACCCTTCTGCGCTACTTCGCGCGTGGTGTTGCTGAAGCGCTCCATGAAGCTGACGGCGCCGGTGCTGGTGCGCGCGGCATTGCTCACGGCCGCGCCTTCGGGACGCAGTGTGCTGAGGTCGAAGCCCACGCCGCAGCGCCGCTTGAAGAGTTGTGCGAGTTGCTGGTCGTTGTGGAAAATGCCGCCGTAGCTATCCACCGGCGAGGGCACCACCACGCAGTTGCTTAGCGATGCCAGGCGGTAGCCATCGCCGAGCGAGGCCATCACGCTGCCCTGTGGCACCACATCGCGGAAGCCGTCGAAGAGCTTGAAGATGCGCTCCTCGTCAAGGCGTTCGCGCGATTGTCCGTAGGTGGAGAGCAGCGCGCGCTTCTCGGCAGGCACCGCTGTGTACTTCGCTTCGATGCGCGCGAACTCCTTCGCCATGCGCCGGTGCATGTCGGCCGGACCGCTTTCCACCAAGTGGCCGTCGCCATCGCGCAGTGCGTACTTGTTCAACCACGTCGTGGCCGCGAGGTCATCGCCCTTGAAGTAGTCCAGCGCGTTCTTCAGCACCTCCTCCTGGGTGTGGGTCTTCTTCTTGGTATCTGGAGTGCTCTTCATAGCGGGCTGGACGGTGGTGCTTGCTGCGGCGATCGTGGACATGATGTGACGGGTATGTAAAGTTCGTTGGGTCGGCGAAGGTGGACCGTGAAGCAACGGCGATCGGTGAGGATCATCATGCGGGAAACGACACGAGATCCCACACTGTTTTCAACCGCGCCCGCAAGCTCCGATAGACGGGGCGTTCGGGATGCCGATGGCGGAAAAGCTCCGTCACTGCTCGCTTCGCGGTATCATGAGTGCATCCATGGCGGCTTTGCGAAGGCTTCCAACACCCCGTGTACAACGAAGGAAGTTTGCACAGTGGATCGTGGGATCGATGGGGTCGATCAGGAGGTATTTGGCACGGCGAAGCCTCCGCCTCAATACGTGCCCGGCACCGCCTCATCCACCACGAGGATGAAGTCCGCCCTGCCCTTATTCTCCGCTTCGAGTTTGCTCGCATCGACTTGGGTCGCAGTGGCGATGGTGATGATGCGCAGCTCCGGCCGCGCGCTCTTCAGGTACCAACCGATGCCCTCGTAATTGTCCGAGTGGTAGGTGCCATGGAAGTGCAGGAAGGGCGTGCCCGGTGTGTAGTTCGCCAGGATGAAGTGAGCCATTGTGGCATCCTTAAGCGCCTGTGCCATGGGCATGGTGGGACTGGCGTGACCGTGGCCCATGTCCAGCATTGCCTTGTAGCCGGGTAGCTCGGGATCGTAGGCGATGGGCAGTGGCGCGATCCATTGTTTCTCGGTGTCGGGCAATGTGTCCAGTGCTTCGAAGCCGCCCTTGTAAACCAAACTGGCGTAGCGACGCGGCACGTTCGCCGCCACGAATCGCAGGCCTTTCTCCCTGGCCAGATCGACCATCGGCGCATAGTCGCTGTGGTTCTTCCACAGGCTTGCCAGCGTGTCGAAGGCGGCCTGGTCGATCTCGCCACGCAGGTAGCGGTCCAGCGTGGCCTGGTCATCGGCCTCGATCATCTCGGCGCCCATGGCCAGCGGTCCCTTCTCGGCCAGTTCACGCGCCACCACCAATTGCATCCAATGCGCAATGGCGCTGTTGTGCTGCTCGCCGAAGAGGACCACTTCGGCCTCGCCGATCGCCTTCATCATGGCCTTGTGCTTCGCGGGCTTGCCTGCTGCGGTGAAGAGGCGATAAGCTATGGGCTCTTGGGCCTGCACCGCGAGGGTGGCCAACAAGAACATCGCCGCAATGGGGACCTTGAACGCGTTGCGCATGCTACAAAGAACCGGATAAGCCTTGAGACGCGGATCCGTGATACCAAGCATTCCACCGCGATCGTTCACCTTAGCTGCCCATGCTTCCGAATCACTTGTCACATGTCCTGCTCCTTTCGGCGCTATTTGGCATGGTACCAAATGCGGTACGTGGGCAGGAACTTGTAGTGAACGGCGGGTTGGAGGTCCATGACCGCTGCCCCACTGGCCCGGTGGTGAAACGCTTGAAGGTGGACGGCAAGGTGAAGGCCGCGCAAGGCGATCCCGATCTGTACGATGCGTGCAGCGCGACCTTCGGCGTTCCCGGCAACTGGAGCGGACATCAGGAAGCTTGGGAAGGCGATGCTTACGCAGGATCGGTGCTCACGAGCGACATGCCGAACGAGTGCGGCATGCGTGAATACCTGCAGTTCCCTTTGAACGCAGCGCTGGAGAACGGGCGTCGCTACCGCATCACCTTCCGGGTTAGCCCTTCCGAACATTCCGGCTATGTGACCGATCGGATCGGGGCGCACTTCAGCGTGGTGGATCATTCGAAGAAGGGCTTTCCCCCTGCCCTGCGCGAACGGGCCGACGTGGAGAACGCCCTCGGACGCATGCTGAACGACACCAGCGGATGGACAACCGTAACGGGCCTGTACAATGCGAAGGGCGGCGAGCGCTTCGTGGTGATCGGCAATTTCCACACCTGCAACGCAAGCACCCGCACACGCTTGTACGGCGGTAAAAAAGCGGGCATGGAACGCAAGGCCGCCGCCCGCATGGACCCCGACAAGCAACGCGGTGCCTGGCGCGAGTGGATGTCCCGCACGGCATACGTGTTCCTCGACGGTGTGTCGTTGATCCCCGACAGCACTTCGCCGGATCGGATCACTGCGTTGACCTCCGAACTGGCATGCCCGGTGGAAGTACCCATGGCCACAGGTCCCGAGTTGATCCCAGACCCGGGCTTCGAGCGCAACCTGCACCCCACGCCGCAGAGTTGGCGCAACGCATCGGACGGAACGCCCGACCTGTTCGATGGCGTCACGGGGCTCTACCTCTATTCGGACGGGTACCGGGACAACCGCGAGTACATCCGTATACCTCTGGCCGATACGCTGAGCCCATGCTCCACCTACCGGGTGAGCATGGACGTGCAGATGAATCCCGCCTACGCCTTCGCGGTGGATGCGATCGGCGTGGCCGTCACCGACACCTTCAGCACGCGACGCGATCGTATGCGGATCGATCTGCCGTGGGCCTGGAGCTCGCCGCCCGGAGCGCTGCTGGCACCCGGTACCGGACCAATGACGCTCTGTGGAACGTTCGTGCCGACACTGTGCGCGCGGCAACTGCTGGTGGGCAACTTCGGTCCGGACAGCAGCACCACCATTGTGCGCACGGGTGCCGAAAGCGACGGCCCCTTCGCGTACTACTTCGTGGACAACGTGCACCTGGCCGCCGTGGATACGGTGCCCGGTTGCGTGGATCCCTGCCGCGCAGCAGTGCTCATGGCCGATGTGGAGTTGCCGAAGGACGTGGCATGGCCGGACCATGTGGTGCTGCATTTCGACAGCGATAGCGAGCTACCGATCGAAGTGGATGCGGGCGCACTGGACCAACTGGCCGCCGCACTCGATGCGGACCGTAGCCTGACGTTGCATATCACCGGCCATACCGACGATACCGGAACCGCCGCACGCAACAAACGCCTCGCCCGGGCACGCGCCGAGGGTCTTCGTACCCTCTTGGTACAACGTGGCGCACCAGCAGCATCGATCAGCACATACAGCCCAGGTAGCAGCAGCCCCCTGGCGGACAACGCCACGCCGGAAGGCCGCGCGATGAATCGGAGGGTCGAAGTGGAATTGCGGCGGTGAACACTTCCACCGATGCAGTGCGCTAAAATGTGCACCGCTGGCTACCAACAGCACGCACAAGCCACTTACTGCAACAACAGGTACACACCCGCCGCTACTGCGCCACCGAGAAACGGCCCCACGATGGGTATCCAGGCATAGGCCCAATCGCTTGGGCCGCCGATACGCAGGATGCCGTGCATGATGCGGGGCCCCAGATCGCGGGCCGGATTGATCGCATAACCGGTGGTGCCACCGAGCGACAGACCGATGACCCAGACGAGCAGCGCAACCGGCAACGCACCAATGGAGCCCAGTCCGAGGGCGACATCGTCAGTGCCGTTGATCCTGAGGCTCGGGCCAACGAGGAAGAGCACCGTGAACACCAGCACAAAAGCTCCGATGCCCTCGCTGATCAAGTTGCTGAGCGGCTTGCGGATGGCAGGCGCTGTGCTGAAGCAGGCGAGTTTCGCAACGGGGTTGTGCGTGGCCGCGAAGTGGTCCTTGTGCGAGAGCCAAACGAGGAAGGCACCGGCCATGGCGCCGAGCAATTGAGCGAGCGCATACAGCGGCACATCGGCCCAAGGGAACTTGCCCGTGATCGCCAGCGATACACTGACCGCCGGGTTCAGGTGCGCACCACTGAAAGGCCCTGCGACCACCACGCCCACGAACACGGCCATGGCCCACGCCGTGGTGATCACGATCCAGCCGGAGCCGTGGCCCTTGGTACCGTCCAACAGCACGTTGGCCACCACGCCGTTGCCCAGGAGGATCAATAGCATGGTGCCCAGTAGTTCAGCAGTGAATGGGGTCATTGTTGGCAGGTTTGCAGTGTGATATCAGATGCGCATCTGTAGCGTCGACCCATTGGGTCGACATACGGTGCGTTACCAATGGGTCCTTGTGCATAGTCGACCCAATGGGTCGACGGTACAGGTGCAGCTGAGGTGGGTATCATCATTCCCGATCCCATTTCCGCACACCATCCACGGCCCTGTGCCAGCGCCGGATCCCCTGTTCGGTCAGGGTGGCAACGGCGGCCGGTTCGAAGTTGCGGTCGGCGGTCCATTGTTGTTGCAGCGCATCGATGCCGGTCCAATAGCCCACGGCGAGGCCGGCAAGGTACGCGGCGCCCAATGCGGTGGTCTCGGTGGATGCAGGGCGCACGATGCGGGTGCGCAGCACATCGGCCTGGATCCGCATCAGCAGGTCGCTGGCGGAAGCACCACCGTCCACGCGCAGCTCGGTGCAAGGCGTGCCGGCATCGGCCTCCATGGCGCGAACGATGTCGTGTACCTGGTAGCTGATGCCCTCCAAGGTGGCGAGTGCGATATGCGCATCGGTGGTGCCGCGCGTGATGCCGAGGATCGCGCCGCGTGCATGCGGATCCCAATACGGCGCGCCGAGGCCGGTGAGCGCCGGCACGAACACAACGCCCCCACTGTCGGGCACCGAAGCGGCGAGCGCGTTGATGTCCGCCGATGTGTCGATGAGCTTCAGGCCATCACGCAGCCATTGCACAGCGGCACCGCCTACAAAAACGCTGCCTTCCAAGGCATAGGTGGTGTTGCCGCCGATGCTCCACGCCACGGTGGTCAAAAGCTGGTTGGCCGAAGCGACGGGTTCCTCCCCGGTGTTCATCAGCAGGAAACAGCCGGTTCCGTATGTGTTCTTCACCATGCCCGGCCGGGTGCACAACTGGCCGAAGAGTGCCGCTTGTTGATCGCCTGCGATGCCCGCGATGGGGATGGCGGCACCGAAGCGTTGCGCATCCGTATGGCCGTATACCTCGCTGCTGGAGCGCACCTCGGGAAGCATGGCGCGCGGCACATCGAAGAGGGCGAGCAACTCATCGTCCCACTGCAGGGTGTGGATGTTGAAGAGCAGCGTTCGGCTGGCGTTGCTGGGATCGGTGATGTGCAATCGGCCTTGGGTGAGCTTCCACACGAGCCAGCTGTCCACTGTACCGAAGCAGAGCTCGCCGCGTACGGCACGCTCGCGTGCGCCGGGCACGTTGTCCAGGATCCACTTCACCTTGGTACCACTGAAGTAAGCATCGAGCACCAGACCGGTCTTGTCGCGGATGAGATCGGCATGGCCCGCAGTCTTCAGCCCATCGCAGAACCCGGCGGTGCGACGGTCCTGCCAAACGATGGCATTGTACACCGGCTCGCCGGTGGCGCGGTCCCACACCAAGGTGGTCTCGCGCTGGTTGGTGATGCCGATGGCGGCGATGTCGCTCCCTGCCAACCCACGCTTGGCGAGCACTTCAGCGGCCACGGACACCTGCGATGACCAGATGTCCTGCGGGTCGTGTTCCACCCGACCGGGTTCCGGGAAGTGCTGCGGGAAATCGCGTTGTACGGCATCCACGATGTTGCCCGCACGATCGTAGAGGATGGCCCGGGAGGAGGTGGTGCCTTGGTCGAGGGCGAGGATCAGTTGTTCCTTCATGCGAGGTGGAAGATCGGAAATAGTTCGGTCGAGTGCTTACACATGATCCGATCGACCTTCATCACTCGGAGGCACGGAGGTACGGAGAAATGCACTCGATCGATGGGTCTTCAGCTCCGTGCCTCAGGGCCTCCGTCCGCCCCTTTCATTGCCGGTATCCTTCAGCGAGCGCTGTGAACAAGCGCACTTGCCCATCCACCCACGCTGCATCCTTGTGAAGCTCCTTAGCCATCAACGCCGCAACCTTGGGTGCGCATTCCGTGGCCGCACGTGCATCCAGGAAAAGCAGCCGGACCCTCCGTGCCAGTACATCCTCCACCGTGCAAGCCATCTCGCTGCGCACGGCGTGCAGCACTTCGGCCATGGTGTGCGGAAAGTCCGGGTGCAGGCGTTCGCCCAAGGCATCATCGCTACGGATCAAGGTCGTTATCGCATCGGCCTCGCTGCCGTAGATGGACAAGTGATCATCGGGTTCCAAGGACCCTGCGGTTTTGCCGTGGATGGGCAACTCCGCCGTTCGGCAAGGTGCAGGCTTCAGTCCGAAGTGCTTGATGGCGGTATCCACGACGTCCTCGGCCATGCTGCGATAGGTGGTCCACTTGCCGCCGATGAGGGAGAGCAGGCCGCTGCCCGACACCAGCACCCGATGCCCGCGCGAGATCTCCTTGGTGCTCATGCCCGCGCGTTGCCTGGCCAGGGGCCGAAGTCCGGCGTACATGCTGGACACATCGCTGCGCTCGGGCGTGCGTGCCAGGTAGCGGCCCACGGTGTCCAGCACAAAGGCGATCTCCTCCTCCAAGGGCCTGGGTTCCTCGCTCACTACGTCCACGGGCAGGTCCGTGGTACCCACCACCAGCTTGCCATGCCAGGGTATGGCGAAGAGCACGCGTCCGTCGGGTGTGCGTGGGATCATGAGCGCCGCATCGCCGGGCAGGAAGCGGCGGTCCAGCACCAGGTGGATGCCTTGGCTGGGCACGATGTGGTCCTTGGTGTCGCTGCTGTCCATGGCGAGCACCGCATTGGTGAAAACGCCGGTGCAGTTGACCACCACGCGGGCGCGCACCGTATGGCGCATTCCGGTGAGCGTATCAAGCATCACCGCTCCTCGGACGTTTCCACCTTCATCCTTCAACAGTTCCAGCACACGCGCATGGTTCAGCACGCAGGCCCCTTGATCGATAGCGGTGCGAGCAAGCGCCACGGCAAGACGTGCATCATCGAACTGGCCATCGTGGTAGAGGATGCCGCCCACCAGGCCCTGCACCCGGATGCCCGGCAAGTGCTGCAGCGTTTCCTCCTTCGAAAGCGCCCGTGTGGCGCCCAGACGGAGCTTTCCCGCAAGCAGGTCGTAAAGGCCCAGCCCGATGCGGTACCAGGGTACTTCCCACCACCGGTAGCAGGGTATCACGAAGGCCCTGTCGTGGCATAGGTGCGGTGCGTTGTGCAACAGCCTTCCGCGTTCGCGCAGGGCTTCACGCACCAGGGCGACGTTGCCCTGCGCCAGGTAGCGCACGCCACCGTGAACGAGTTTCGTGCTGCGGCTGCTGGTGCCCTTGGCGAAGTCGTCCGCTTCCAACAACACGGTGCGGAAACCCCGGCTGGCGGCATCCACGGCGACACCCAGGCCGCTGGCACCGCCGCCGATGACGAGCACATCCCACGGCGATGGCGCAGTGGCGAGGCGCTGGAGCTGGGCGATGCGCTGCATGGTGGGGAAAGGTAGAGCGCTGCCGGCAAGCGGAAGGCACTTGCCTTTCTTTGCGCGGATGTTGGCAGACCGCCTTCTCTCCCATGTCCTCCACTTCTCCCTCAAGGGCACCGCGCTCCCCAAGGGCATCGGCGTGCTCGACCCCTTCAATGGCCCCAATGCCGACGAAGTGCGCCGCATCGTATCCCTCTTCCACCGCAAGTACTACCGTGATAACAAGCCGCGCACGTTGATGCTCGGCATCAACCCCGGTCGCTTGGGCGCAGGCAGCACAGGACTCTCCTTCACCGATACGAAACGCTGCGAGAGCGATCTCGGCATCCCGGTGGACGGCCTGCGCACCCACGAACCCAGCAGCGACTTCTTCTACCGAATGGTGAGGGCCGCAGGTGGTGCGGAGGAATTCTACAGCCAAGTGTATGTGCATGCCGTGTGCCCCTTGGGCTTCGTGCGCGAACGGCCCGACGGGACCGCTGTGAACCTGAACTATTACGACGACAAAGCAATGGAGAAGGCCGTGACACCCTTCGTGGAGGACTGGCTTCGCACACTGGTGGAGTGCGGCATGCGCACGGATGTGGTGCTCTGCATCGGCACCGGCAAGAACGCGGCCTACTTCCGTGAACTGAACGAGCGGCTCGGCCTGTTCGAACGCATCATCGCATTGGAGCACCCACGCTATGTAATGCAGTACAAGGCCCGCAGCCTGGAAACCTACATCGACAAGTACCTCGCCGCGCTGGAGGTCTGCACTACGAACTGACGGACAGCAGGTCTTGCCTTGGGTCGGATGGCTACTTTGTCGGAAGCGTTCCCCACTTCATCGTTCAACGTACGGCACCCACCTCGCATGGTCATCATCGATAGCATCGGCATCGCAGGCATCGCCTTGGTCTTCCTGGTGGGCATCCTCGTTTGCATGGAACTGGGTGTGCGCTGGGGTGGCCGCAATCCTTCGCACTCGGTGGAGGCCCGGGGCTTCGGTCCGCTGGAAGCCGGGGTGTTCAGCCTGCTCGGCTTGCTGGTGGCTTTCACCTTCGGCGATGCCATGACCCGTTGGGAAATGCGGCGGCAGTTGATGGTGCAGGAGGCCAACGCCATAGGCACCGCGTACCTGCGGCTGGACCTGTTGCAGAACGACGACCGGCGCGGCCTGCAACAGCAGTTCAAACAGTATGTGGACGCCCGGATAGACCTGTATAGCGCACTGCATGGCAAGTACACACCCGTGAACGAGCAACGCTTGGTGAAACAGCTACAGGACAGCATCTGGACCGGAACCGCCAAGGCGCGCCATTGCGAAGCGACCACCACCGCCGACCTGATGTTGGTCCCGGCCCTCAACCAAATGATCGACATTACCACCACCCGCGAGGCCGTCACCCGTGCGCATCCGCCCACCATCATCTACCTCCTGCTCTTCGTGGTGGCCATGATCGGTGCGCTCATCGCCGGTTATGGCATCGGCACGCACGCACGCCGCAGCGTTCCCCACATGGTGGCCTACGCACTGGTGACCGCCTTCTCCGTATGGGTGATCCTGGAACTGGAATTCCCACGCCGCGGGCTCGTCCAATTGGACCCCACCGACCAGTTGTTGCACGAGGTGCGCGCGGGAATGGACCAGTAGCAGCCATCCAATGAAGCGCTGCTGCTGCATTATGCATGATCGGCAAGATCGACCGGCCCCACCTCCACAAGTCTTGAGAACCTGTTTGCAATAGCTCCTGTTGAGAACTGTGCTCGGAGGGATCTTGACAAGGTGGTGGATGATTGATCCATTTGCGA
>JBIIYD010000050.1:0-13605 GCA_044347005.1 Flavobacteriales bacterium
CCCCAGACGCGGTAGGTCCCGAGCGGCACTCCGTTGAAGTCGAGCGCGTCGTTGGCCAAGGGTGTGAGTATGGCACCCGCTTCGTCGGTCACGATGAAGGTGTAGGCCTCGGAGGAGGAGGTGGTCGCCGTGAACGAAAGCACGTCCGACAAGGCATCCTGGCATACGCTTTCAGAGCTCGAACCTGTGCTGGTGGTCACCGAGCCGCCATCGCACTGCACAGTGGGAGCGCTGCCCGTAACGCACAAGGTGAAAGCACCCCCGGCACCGGATTGCAGGTTGGTCCATACACGGACCCAGTAGGTATTGCCGGGCTCGGTGGCCAGCGACAGCGGACCATCCGGTCTCACGGCGCACAGGAGCTCTGTGCCACCACAATCGCTATTCACTGTGATACCCCAGTCCGTCATGTTGCCGGGATCGAGGACCAATTCCACGGAGGTGTTCTCGCCCGCCAGGAAGCTGTACCACACATCCGCGAAGCCCACGTTGGTGTTGTCGCAGCCGGGCAGATCATCATTGTCGGCGGCATAGGTGTTATCCCCAGCTACCGGGAGGCAGTTGCCGGTCTGGTTCACGTTGAGGGCGATCGCGTTGGAGCAATCGTCGTTCACCGGGCTGCAGTCCAATACGGTTATCTGTGCACCCGTTACGTCAAGTGCGCCACAAATGGTGCCCCCGCCTTGGATCAACAAGGCGTTCAGGTCGAAGCCCGTGGTCACATCGATCTCCACAGCTCCGGGGTCCACCGTGGCTGGATCGTACACGAGCGTGTGTATGGTGTAACTGCCGGGTTGCGAAACCGTGAACACCGGATCATTGGAGATGACCCTGATCACCAGACCGGGGCCTTCGGTTAGCGCATAGGCCATCTGGAAGCCGGTGGGCACCACGGCATCCCCGTTGGCGGACGCCAGTACCACCACTTGGCCATCCACCAGACAGTATGTGGTCGTTTCGGCGGTAAGCGTACCTGCATCGGCAATGCAGAGCGTGCTGCAGTCGCTGACGGTGAAGGCCGCACCGGTGACATCGAGGCTGGCACATACGGTGCCACCACCTTGGATCAGCAAGGCGTTCACCTCTGCTGCGGTGGTGATGCCCAACTGCACGTTCGATAGGTCGAGCGTTAGGCCATCGTACACCAGGGTGTGTATGGTGTAGGTGCCTGCGGCGTCCACGGTGAAGAAGGGCAGCGAGCCGGCATTGATGATCACCAGGTCCTGGCCTTGGGTAAGCACGTACAGCAGGTCGAAGCCGCTGGGCACCACGGCCTGGTCAACGATGTTGGCGACCACCACGGCGGTATTTTCCTCCAGGCAAACGTCGGGGTCGAGGGCTTCAAGGGTTCCGGCATCGGCATCGCAGATGACGGTGCATTCGCTCACCGAGAAGGGCGCGCCGGTCACATCGAGGCTTCCGCAGATGGTCCCACCACCTTGGATCAACAGGGCATTGACATCGAAGCCTGTGGTTTCGCCGGGTACCACGATGCCGAGGTCCAGTGTGTTGGGGTCGTAGACCAGGGTGTGGATAGTGTAGTCCCCTTCCGCGTTCACGGTAAAGGAGGGCTCGGTAGCGGTGTTGCTGATCACAAGGCCGGGCCCTTCGGTGAGCACGAAGATGGTGCTGTAACCCGAGGGCACCACGGCGTTGCCTGCCGGTGTTGCCTGTAGGCTGGCCGAGCCATCCACAAAGCACACCTGGCTATTTGTGGTGGTAAGCGTACCTGCATCGGCAAGGCAGAGCGTGCTGCAGTCGCTGACGGTGAAGGCCGCGCCGGTGACATCGAGGCTGGCACATACGGTGCCACCACCCTGTATCAGCAAGGCGTTCACCTCTGCTGCGGTGGTGATGCCCAACTGTACGTTCGATAGGTCGAGCGTTAGGCCATCGTACACCAGGGTGTGTATGGTGTAGGTGCCTGTGGCGTCCACGGTGAAGAAGGGCAGCGAACCGGCATTGATGATCACCAGGTCCTGGCCTTGGGTAAGCACATAAAGCAGATCATATCCGGTTGGTACCACTGCCTCTACCACGATGTTGGCGACCACTACGGCGGAGTTCTCCACCAGGCATACATCGGCATCCAGCGGCGCAAGCGAGCCGGCGTCGGCATCGCAGATGGTCGTGCATTCAGCGACGGTGAAGGGAGCCCCGGTCACATCGAGGCTTCCGCAGATGGTCCCACCACCTTGGATCAATAGTGCGTTCACATCGAAGCCCGTGGTAACTCCGGGGACCACGATGCCGAGGTCCAGCGTGTTGGGATCGTATACCAGGGTGTGGATGGTGAAATTCCCTTCGGCATTTACGGTAAAGGAGGGCTCGGTAGCGGTGTTGCTGATCACAAGGCCGGGCCCTTCGGTGAGCACGTAGATGGTGCTGTAACCCGAGGGCACCACGGCGTTGCCTGCCGCTGTTGCCTGCAGGCTGGCCGATCCCTCCACAAAGCACACTTGCCCGCCTGCCGATGCGATCGTTCCTGCATCAGCGAGGCAGTCCCCAAGGTCGGGTCCTGTAACACAGATGGTGAACGTGGTGGTAATGGGAAGGCCACCGTACCAGTCGTTCACCCGCACGTAGTATGTCTCCCCTACGGTAAGGCCGGCAGCCGGAAGGACCTCCTGGCCCCCTCGACCGGTGATATCGGCACAGGCTATGTTCGTGGTAGTGCCGCAAGCACCGGAACGCAGGTCCACGGTGGTGTCGAACTGATCGCTGCCTTGGACCGTGATCGTATGCGTTTCGGCGGTAGCTACGAAGGAGAACCATACGTCGTCCATGGCGGACCCATTGAATCCTTCGCAGGTCACCGCAGGCAAGGAAACTCCAGCATTGGCACCATTAACATCCCCGGTAATGGATATGCACACCGATGCGGGTGTCAACGCGATGGCCCCGGTGCAGTCATCATTCGCAGGTGGTACAGCAGCACAGGGCTGGCCGCTGATGGTAAGCGTGTACGGTCCAATAGCGTTCGGTGCACTAAGGACCGGGTAGTAGTAGGTGCCGGCAGGTAGCTGCGGAAAGCGGATCGTGTAGTTGCCATCCACGCAGGCCGTTTGGTCCACCTGAGCGTCCGGCGTACGGGCAAGGTTGTCCAAGGGACAGCCCAGTACAAGGAAGGTCAACGCTCCTTGAAAGGCGGGCGTAGTACCGCAGTAGGAAATGGACACGTCCAGGCACTCGGTGATCGTGAAGGCTTCCCACACCTGGCCAACGCCAAGGTCCAGGTTGTCCGTTGCGCCGGTGTTGTCGCCGGTACGCACCACGCTGCCACCGGCCGCGAGGTTTTCCACCACGGCATTGTCGCACAGGTCGTTCACCGGTGTACCGCCCAGGACTGTTCCCTCGAAGGCGCCCATTGGGGTTGCGGGGATGTACGGACCGACCATCAGGCCTTGCGGAAAGGAGGACAGGTAGGAACCCGCTTTCCCTGAAATGCCGCCATGCTGGCTCTG
Source organism: Flavobacteriales bacterium (assembly GCA_044347005.1). GTDB lineage: Bacteria > Bacteroidota > Bacteroidia > Flavobacteriales_F > PHOS-HE28 > PHOS-HE28. The sequence continues at coordinate 3,465 of JBIIYD010000050.1, forward strand.
TACCGGGGTATGTGCGGTGATGAGCAGGATCGTCCAGAGAAGGAGGACGGAAGAGGTCCTGATGCGATTTGTGTTCATGTCGTCAAAAGCTGTGTGGGAGTGCGAAGTTGATACCGTGTACCGGTGGTCCGGGGCCTTGCGTAGGATAGTTTTTGCACATCCTTGCGAGGGAAGTACCCGCCGTTGGCCCCTGAATGAAGAACGGGGCCCGATCGGGCCCCGTTCCATCATCGGTATAGTAATACGTGATCAGTGGATCACGATACGCTGTTCGCTTCGTCCGAGGTCGGAATTCAGGCGCAGCAGGTAAGTGCCTGGTGCCAGACGACCGGCCAAGGAAACCTGCGAAAGTTCTCCGGAAACCACGATCAGCTGCTCGGTGTGAACCAGGCGGCCGGTCATATCCAACAGTTCCAGGTCCACACGACCATCGGCACCGTAACGGATCGAGAAGTCGCCATTGGTCGGGTTGGGGAACACTCCCATTTCCACTTCCGCAGCTTGGTCGACTCCCGTGGTCAGGTCGATGGTAATGGTGTAGTCCTCCACCTGACCGTAGGTCGATGTTCCGCAGGCTGCTGCGTTCGGGCCCAGGTCCGTGTCGTGCAAGCGCACGCGCATGCGGGTCGCACCCAACGTTGCGTTCTGCGGAATGCTGATCGTGCCTGTATGTGGCCCAACACCGAGTGTTGAAGTGTACAGCAATTCATTGGGCTCGAAGCTTTCGCTCTGATCGAGGTCGATCCACACCAGTACCTGGTCGGTGGCGTAGCCGTTGGAAAGCGTTACCGTGATAGGCTGGTTGGAGCCGCGTGCCACGTTACCGACAACACCCGTGAAGTCCTCATAACCAACGGCCGAGGAAGATGGGTTGTTGATGTCCGAATAGGTCACGTTGGCGATCTTCTCGAACGTGGCGGTAACGTTGGTCGCACTGGCGGAGCAATAGCCCTCTGGACATGCGACCGCGCTTACAGCGATGGTATAAGGGCCCACCGGGGTCAGCAAGGGATCCACCAATACAGGGATGTAGTACGTGCCGGCTTGCAGTTCGGTGAAGGTCACCGTGCAATTGTTCGCGACCGTCCCGCCCAGGATACCGTTCAGCACATCAGGACATTGTACGGCAAGGTTGACGAGGAAGTCCTCGAAAACCGAACCGGGCACACAGTAGTTCACTGTGACCGTAGCGCAGGTGCTCAATGTGAACGCCTCCCACACCACCACGAAATTGGTGCCGACGAGCACCGTGGCGCCGGTGTTGTCACCGGTGTATGTGACCGTGGAGCCCACGTTGAGGTTCTGGGCGACCGCTCCCGTGCATTCGTCATTGGGTGGCGGTTCAATGCCGGAGTCCGTGATGTTCAGCGTGTAGTCCTCCACCTGGCCGTAGGTCGAAGTGCCACAGGGGTTCGCGTTCGGGCCGAGGTCCGTATCGTGCAAGCGGATGCGCATGCGGGTCTGGCCCAAGGTCGCGTTGGCAGGAATGCTGATCGGACCGGTATGCGGTCCAACACCGAGTGCCGATGTGTAGACCAATTCGTTGGCTTCGAAGGTCTCGCTCTGATCGAGGTCCACCCATACGCGTACCTCGTCGGTGGCATATCCGTTCGCCAAGGTCACCGTGATGTTGTTCGTGGTACCGCGGTCCACGTTACCCACGATGGCTGTGAAATCCTCGTAACCGTCGGGCAGGGTGGAGGGGTTGTTGATGTTCACGAAAGCCACGTTGGAGATCTTTTCGAACGTAGCGGTCACGTTCGTCGCACTCGCCGAGCAATAGCCCGCAGGGCAAGCCACAGCACTGGCGGCAATGGTGTACGCGCCAACGGGCGTAGAAGCCGGGTCCACCAGCACAGGGATATAATAAGTGCCGGCTTGCAGTTCGGTGAATGTCACCGTGCAATTGTTGGCGACGGTCCCGGTCTGGATGCCGGTAAGCACATCAGGGCATTGTACGGCCAGGTTGACGAGGAAGTCCTCGAACACCGAACCCGGCACACAGTAGTTCACGGTTACCGTTGCGCAGGTGCTCAGGGTAAAGGCCTCCCAAACCACAACGAAGTTGGTTCCGGCCAGCACCGTGGCGCCGGTATTGTCACCACTGAAGGTCACCGTGGAACCCACATTGAGGTCCTGGGGCACCGCACCGGTGCATTCGTCGTTCGGCGGCGGTTCAATGCCGGAGTCAGTGATATCCAAGGTGTAATCCTCCACCTGTCCATAAGTGCTCGTGCCGCAAGGCGTGGCGTTGGGCCCTGCCGCGGAATCATGCATGCGGACCCGCATGCGGGTCTGGCCGAGGGTGGCATTCACGGGAATGGTGATGTTTCCCACATATGGTCCTTCTCCCACTGTGGAAGTGAAGACCAATTCACCCGCATCGTCGAAGTCGCTATCCTGGTTGGCATCGATCCACACGAGCACTTGATCGTCCTGCCAAGGATTGACGGTGGTCAAGGAGAAGGGATAGCTGGTGCCGGTCGTCACATTGCCTGTTACGGCAGTGAAATCCTCGTATCCAGCAAAGGATGTAGAGTTGTTGTTGATGTCCGCGAAGGTCACGTTGGCGATCTTCTCGAAGTTCGTGGCAACGTTGGTGGCGCCTGCTGTACAGTAATCCGAGCTGGTCGCTCCCACAAGACAGACCGTGAACTGGAAGTTCGTTGGCAAGGGCTCGGAGTAGTAATAGACCCTGAAGTAGTAGGTCTGACCAGGCGTCGTGGCCAAGGTGCCGGTCTCTATCGTGCTGTTGGGTGGGAAGGTGTTGTCGATGCAGCCCTGGGCGACCAGGTTGCCGCATGGGCCGGAGTAGTACTGGATCACCGCATCGAAATCACCAAGACCGGTCACCGTAAGGTCGGTGAACGGGCTCGTGGCTACGAATGAGAACCAGAGGTCGTTGGCATCAGGTGATGTGAAGGCGCCGCACTGGACAGGCGCTTGCGATTCCGTGGCGCTGGTAGCGTCGAACGTTACCGGTGCGCAGGAGGTTCCCACCGTGAGTTGGTTGGCGTTCAGGCATTCGTCGCCACCACCACCGCGGAACTCGTAGCTCCGCTGGGCAAGTGTAAATGCCGGTTGCTGGCCCTTGAGCACGGCCGCCGGAGGCTGTGGCTTGGGGCTTTGGGCGCTGATGCCTGTGGAAAGCACCAGTGCCATAAGGGCTGTTCCTATGGCGTAGTTATGGGTCATGAGGTCTTGGGTTTGGTTAGCGGATAGGGCAATGACCTGCAAAGATGGGCCACTTAAGGCACCGGCCGACCATTCTTGTTCATAAATCGGTATAGCGCAGCGGTCCTACATTTGGCCATCATGGAAACAGGGCTGCACGGTCGGACCGCATTGGTCACAGGGAGCACACAGGGCATCGGCATGGCCATCGCGCAAGAATTCGCAGCGCTCGGTGCCAGGGTGGTGCTGCTTGCACGCGATGCGGAAAGGTTGCAACAGGCATTGGCCACCTTGCCGGTGCATGGCGCTGCACCGCATTCCGTGTTGTGTGCCGATATGAGCGACACGCAGGAGTTGGCCCGCCAGGTAATGGCATTGGCGGCTGCCGGAGGCGTGGACATCCTGGTGAACAACACCGGTGGTCCACCACCCGGTCCTGCGCACGAAGCCCCGCTAGAAGCGTTCGAGTCCGCCTTCAGGCTCCATTTGCTGGCCTACCAAACGCTGGTGCTCGCACTGGTGCCCGGTATGAAGGCCGCGGGTCACGGCCGCATCATCAACATCATCAGCACGAGTGTCAAGCAGCCGCTGAACAACCTGGGGGTCAGCAATACCATCCGCGGTGCTGTGGCCAATTGGGCCAAGACGCTCGCCAATGAGCTCGGTCCGCATGGCATTACCGTGAACAACGTGCTACCCGGGGCTACAAGCACCGAGCGCCTCGCTGCGATCATTCGCAACAAGGCGCTCAAAGGTTCCGTGGAAGTGGATGAAGCGGCCGACGAAATGCGGCAGGAGATCCCTTTGCGGCGCTTCGCCCGTCCCGAAGAGATCGCAGCAGCGGTGGCCTTCCTGGCGGGTCCTTCCGGCGCCTACATCAATGGCATCAACCTGCCCGTGGATGGTGGCCGGACGGCTTGTCTGTGATCAAAGCGTCTTCACGCTGAGCGGGATCTGGTAGTAGACGGATACCGGATGTACACCCTGCTTCCCCGGCACGAATTCGGGTAGGCCGCGCAGCACACGCTCGATCTCGGCTTCCACCGCTTGGGACACCCGTGGTGTGCAGATGATCCTGCCGATGCCACCCTCCGTATCGATCTCGAAGGTGATGGTCGTACGCACCGTACCGCGAACACCATCCGGGATCCTGAACTTTCGCTGCAGGTGCTGCTGGATCCGGGTTTCCGTGCATTCGTCCCGGTCACGCGAACTGCGCTTGAGGCAATCCACGAAGTAGGGTCGGACACCGACCGCGGATATGTGCAAGGGAACGATCGGGTCCGGGGTTTCAGGGGGCATCAAGGCCGCTGGCTCGGACCCGGACGGCTCCGGTGTGGTGGGTCCGGGGTCCACCGTGGGTTCGGTGACCACCGGTTCCGGCCGACTCGGATCCACGGTCACTGCGGGTCGCCTTTGTTTCGGCTTTGGTGCGGTGTTCGCCTTGGCCTTTTCGATGATGAACACCGTGGGCAGTTCGATCGGTGGTTCTATCTCATCGCTCCCCCAAGTCGGCTCGATGGGCCTTGGCCCGGTGCTCTTCCATTCGAAGGCCACCAGGGTAAGGGACAGGGAGGTGAGCAGGCCGAACGCGAAACGGCGACCAGCGGTTCGGGCTGTCGCATGCCAGGAATGAGGTTGATGTGCCATGGTCGGGAGTTTGACCATGTAACCCCTTCCACACGGGGATCATTGCCCGTTCTGGGCCACCAGCCTGAATCCCTTGCCGTGTACATTGATGATCTCCAGCGAAGGGTCTTCGCGCAGGTATTTCCGAAGCTTGGCGATGTACACGTCCATGCTGCGGCCACTGAAGTAGCTGTCGTTGCCCCACACCTGTTTCAGGGCGGCACTTCGCTCAACCACGTCGTTCTCCTGGGCACATAGGAGCCGTAATAATTCGGCTTCCTTGGTGGTCAGGCGGCGTTCCCCGGCGGGTGTGCGCAACACTTGTTTCCGCGCATCGAAGGTGGAGGCGCCGATATTGAAGTGCTCCTGCTCCTCGCGTCCGGGTCGCGCGCCGAGGGCCCTGCGCAGCACGGCGTTCACCCGCAGCAAGAGCTCTTCCATGCTGAAGGGTTTCGTCAGGTAGTCATCGGCGCCGATCTCAAGACCTTGTATGGTGTCCTGTTTCATGCTCTTGGCCGTGAGGAACACGATGGGTGTGGTCTTGTCCTGTTGGCGGATCTCGCGTGCCAGGGTGAAGCCGTCCTTCACCGGCATCATCACGTCCAGGATCAGCAGGTCGAATTTGCCGGCGAGGTAGGCCTGCATCCCCTGTTGCCCGTCGGTGCGGAGTTCGACCTTGAAATCCTTGGCACGCAGGTATTCGGCGAGCAATGCCCCCAGGTTGGGGTCATCCTCGACCAGGAGCAGTTCGATCCGATCGGACATGTTCAAAAGGGATGTAGATGTGGAAGGTAGTGCCTTTGCCGGGTTGGCTTTCCAAACGGATCCTTCCCCCATGGCGTTCCACGACACTCTTTACATAGCTGAGGCCAAGCCCGAAGCCCTTGGCATTGTGCAGGTTCCCGGTGGGTACCCGATACAGGCGGTCGAACACCTTGCGCTGCTCGGAGGTGGCGATGCCGATGCCATTGTCGCTCACGCTCACCGTAATGCCCAGATCGTCGTTACGGGTGGCAATGCGGATGCGGGGTTCCTGCTGCGTGTATTTGACCGCGTTGTCGATCAGGTTGTAGAACAGGTTGGTCAGGTGTATCCGGTCGCCTTCCACATGGTGGATCTCCGCTGCCAGGTCCAGTTCGATGCGCCCGTTGCGCCTGCTCACCTGTATGCTGCTGCTGCGCACCACGTCCTGCACCAGGCTGTGTACGTCAAGGTCCACCCGTTTCACCCGCATCTGCCCATCCTCCAACACGGCGCTTTGCAGCACGTTCTCCACCAACGCGCCCAAACGCTTGTTCTCATCCCGGATCATGCCGGTGAAGCGTTTCACCTGCTCCTCGGTGCGGGGGATCGATGGGTCGCTCAAGGCCTCGCAGGCCAGGCCGATCGTGCTGATCGGGGTCTTCAGTTCGTGCGTCAGGTTGTTCACCAGGTCCGTACGGATCCGTCCCATACGCTTTTGCTTCAGGATGGTGCGCACCGTTCGGGCGAAGGCAACGAGCACCACCACCAGGAAGAGCGCCGACAAGCCTAGCATGGGCCACACTCCTTGAAAGATGCTATCCTGCCGCTGTGACAAGGCCACATGCAGGAAGTACGGGTCTCCTGAAAGATCATGCCGGAAGAGGCGGGTGCGATAAGGGCTGTTGCGGATGGCGCCCAGCTGCGTGGTGTCGGTGTCGGGCAGGAAGAGCAAGGCGCCAGCATCGTTGAAAACCCCGTAGGGATGAGCACCCGTTACACCGATCGCCCCGAGCTCTTCGGTCAACAACGAATCCAACAGTCCGGGGTCGATCCTTTCGCGGATGTTGCGCTGAAGCTCCATGGCGAGAATGCCACGCACCATGTCGGAGACCAGGGCTTCGTATTCCTCTTCCTCGACGGCGCTGAAGGCCGCGTGCCCGATCAGTGTGTCGGGGGCCGGTTTCCATGGGTCGGCCATCGCGCGGGCGAGCGTGTCCGAAGCGCTGTATGCCGCACCGCGTTCGGCCCTGCGCAGGGTATCGAGTCGCATCAGCAAACGGCGACCGACGTTGTTGTGGCGGAGGTCGTCCATCTTCTCCACCCGCTCCAATCGCTCGCTGATGCTGAACAAGGCATTCTCCACCCCTTGCTCGAATTGCGTTTCCTTGAGACCGATCGTGCTGCGCAACCAATGCACCTGTATGCCGATCAGCCCGGCCAAGGCCAGGCTGATGGCGCCGAACAACGACAGGATCGAACGCTTTTCCACCCGAGCGAAACTACGCCAACAGGGCTGGTGCTTGGAGGCTTAACGTTCGTTAACGTTCGTTCGCAGTGCCTTAACACGCCACCCCGACCACGGCGATAGTTTTGCCACCGAGGTCGTCTTGCATGGCCTCGGTTTTGGTGAGAGCGGTCCTACTTGCAGCAGTACGTGACCGATCGAGGTCGGTGGTAGGCATAGGTCCTGCCACAGGCAACAAGGGTGACGAAGGGTCCTGAAAGGGGCCCTTCGTCATTCAGACCCTGCGATCGCCCTTGCGCAGGAGGAAGATGAGCGCGCTCACCGCGATCAGCAACCCCAGGAATTCGCGCACCACTTCGATGTGTTGCTCGGTGGCTTTCATACTTCCGGTCATGCTGGGCATGCCCTCCCTCATCCAATCCACGAAGCCCGGCAACAAGGTGAACATCCACACGGTGAGCATCGCGGCGGTGATCGCTGTTGCCGTACGCCACCTGCGTCCCGCTGCGGCAGCAGCAAAGAGCGCGGATACCATGGCATAGGCCAGGAACCATTGTACGGGGTCCGGGTCGTTCAATTGCGCCACCGCGAACAATGCGAAGAGGGTTGCGAGAATGATGTGCGTAATGCGCATGGGTCAGAATTCGATGCGGTAGCTGATGTTGGGGATCAAGCCCAGTTGGTACTTCGTCACAACCGCCCCTTGTCGCGCGTCGAAAGAGCGGTAGGCTTCGTTCCGTGCGTTGCTCACGTTCTGCAGGTCCAGGGCCCATTGTCCCGTGCGGCCGTTGCGGTCCATCTTTCTGTAGACCCGCAGGTCGGCGCGGAACACATCGCCCAATTGCTCCGACCACGGCGCGGCAGTGATCGTTGGAATGGCTTCACCATCCCGCACACGCACCTCGATCGGCGTGTAGCGCAGGCCACCCATGGCGAAGACACGCGCGCTAACACCCCAAGTGCGCACCCGGTCCTCCTTCGCTTTGCGCCACTCGCGCCCACCCATGGCGTTCGTCATCCACCTTCCGTTCCAGCGGCTATCGCTTTCGACACCACCGACCAAGGTGTAGGTGCTTTGATAGAACGTGCCGTTGGCTTGGAAGAACCAGCCCCGATCGAAGGCGCGGTTCAGGGAGGGTTCCACGCCCGTGTTCTTGCCATCGCCGCTGGACACCTGGGGCAGCAATTGCGGTTCGTCCCACACGTTCACCGAGCCAAAGGACTCCGGCTGGCCGATGTTCACCCCAGGTGCAAGCACCGGGATCCGGGCGAGCAACTGCTGGTAGACCTCCACCCGGAAGGACAGACGTTCGCTCACCGCATGGTCGTAGCCCAGCACGATATCGTCCGAACGCATCAAACCCACTGCGGTGCTGCTCGGCAGGGTAACAAAGCCGGTCATGTTCAGCAACTGGTGGTAAGGGAGTTGCCCACGCACCCCGTAGTTGATGCCGATGCTGCGTCCTTTGGCCATACGCCAACGCAAGCCTGCACGTGGTTCGACCAGTTCGCTTCCATTGTAGGTGAAGTGGCTGTATGCCAGTCCGGCCGTGGCCTGCAAGTGTTCGGTCACATCGAAACGCAGGTGGACGAAGGGCCGGATCAGCCAACCTGCGACCTCCTGTTCGAAGAGGTTCTCAACGCGCCGTTCCATCGCGCTTCCGCCGTAGCCATAGCGGAAGCGCGAACCCACGGAAGCGTCCACTTGCGCCAGCACCGAGAGTTTGCTTTCATAGAGGCCGCGGATGCTCCGTCCGATCGGCTCCAGGTCCGTTCCGTAGTTGGTATCGTCGCGCTCCTGGTAGGCGGCGCTCCAGGCCACGGTGCTGCTCAATGTGCTGCGCTCGCCCAGTGGCAGCCGCAGTGTGCTGCCCACTGCCCCCATGTTCGCCGTGTAGGTGATGTCGTGGCTGTCCTTGTCGAATTCCCAGGTGGCGGTATCCCGATCCGCCTCGAAGATGTTGCTGCTCATGCCGCCCATGCCGAAGAGCCGTACTTCGCCCCGCTTGCCCACCTTGGTGCCAACATGGAACGACAGGTCCTGGAAGGCGATGGCCTCATCGCCGAGGTCCACGCCCATGGCGCTCAGGATGCCCAGGGTGGAGTAGCGGTAGTTCACCAAGTAGAAAGCCCTGTCGATCTTGCCGATCGGGCCTTCGGTGCTCAGGTCCAGACCGATCAATCCCGCTTGTGCCGTCCATTCGCGCTCGCGGGTATTGCCGCGTCGCAGCTCCATGTCCATCAAGCCACCCAAGGCATTGCTGTACGCGATCGGCGACACACCCGTCCGCAGTCGGGACGGACCCAGCATCTGTGCGCTCAAAATGTTCACGCCGCCACCGCTCAACGTGGGCAGGTCGGTGGGTGTGCCGGCATTGCCCAGGTGGTTCGGGCTTACGATCTCGCCAACTTCTATCAACCACGCATTGGCATTGGGGCTGTTGCCGCGTACGATCAGGTGGTTGGCCTGGTCGTTCGCTGCCGCCACGCCGGGCGTGCTCATCACCAGTCGTGCGGGATCCTGGAACATGGCCGGGTATCGTAGGCCCTGCTCCACGGTGAAGCTGCGCACGCCAAGTGGCTCCACTTCTTCGCGTGCCATGGCCGTTACGGTGAAGGTCTCCAAACCCACGAAGGACGGGCTCAGCACCACGGGCAGCACCGTTTCCTTACCGCTGCGCACCCACACTTCGGGCACCAACAGCGTCTCGTGGCCCAACAGCCGAACGCGTGCGGTGTACAGGCCGACCGGCACCTGCTCCAGCACAAAACGCCCAAGGCTGTCGGTGGTGGTGCCGATCAGTGGCTCGCTGGGTTCCAGTAAGACAGCGGCATCGACCAAGCCTATACCACTGCGTACGTCCACCACGGTGCCACTCACCGTGCCGCGTGGCTCCTGCGCCAGGGAGATCAGCGAAAGCACCATGCCTATGAAAAAGAGGAAGGAGCGCGGGACGAACATGCTGCGATGTTACGGATCCCGGTCTCAGGAGGGCAACATCTGTGTTTTCCAGAGGCGCCCAACATCATCGTGCGGACTACCTTCGCCATCCCCCATGGAACGCATCCAGAACCTGATCGATGGCACCTTGCGCCCGGCCGAAAGCGGTGCCTGGCTTGATGTGCATG
>JBIIYD010000251.1:0-4079 GCA_044347005.1 Flavobacteriales bacterium
CGGTCTCGTCGGAAGCCTGTTGACCGTATTCCTCGCCAAACGCGGGCACTCCGTCAACCTCTACGAACGCAGGCCCGACCCCAGGAAGACCAACGTTTATGCGGGGCGCAGCATCAACCTGGTGGTCAGCCACCGAGGTTGGACCGCATTGAAAGCTGCTGGAGTGCATGAAGCCGTGGAACGCATCGTGGTGCCCGTGTACGCGCGGATGACGCACGATCGTGACGGCAAGCTGACACGACTTCCGTACAGCATCGACGAACGTGCGATACACAGCGTTAGCCGGGGTGAATTGAACAAGGTGATGCTCAGCGAAGCGGAGAAGTTCCCGAACGTGAAGCTCCACTTCGAGCACCGTTGCACCGGCGTGCATCTGGACACCGGTACATGCAGTTTCCACAACGAGCAAAGCGGGGAGAACGTGGCCGTGCCGGCCGATCTCGTTTTCGGCAGCGACGGGGCACCCAGCGCAGTCCGCCAGGAAATGATGAAGGGCCGCTTCAACTTCAGCCAGAGCTTCATCGAGCACGACTACAAGGAGATCGCCTTCCCGAGCAAGGCCGATGGCAGCCCGCAGATGGACCCGCACTGCCTGCACATTTGGGCCCGGCGCTACTTCATGATGATGGGCCTGGCCAATCAGGACGGCGGATTCACCGGCACGCTCTTCATGCCGCACGAGGGCGAGTTCTCCTTCGGGAACATCAAGGATGAAAAGGACCTGATGCGCTTCTTCGAAGCGCACTTCGCGGACGCCATCCCCCTGATCACCGACCTCGCCGAGCAATACTTCCGCAACCCGCAGAGCAGTCTGGCCATCATCCGTTGCGGCCCTTGGACACACAAGGACAAGGTGGCGCTGATCGGTGATGCGGCCCACGCCATCGTGCCCTTCTATGGCGAAGGCATGAACGCGGGTTACGAGGACTGCAAGGTGCTGAACGACCTGCTGAACGCCCACGGCGACGACAACTGGGGTGTGGTGCTCGACGCCTACAACAAGGCACGCAAGCCCAACGGCGACGCCATAGCCGACCTATCGCTACGCAACTTCGTGGAGATGCGAGACCTGGTGGCCGACCCGCGTTTTATCCTTCGCAAGAAGATCGAAGGACGCCTACAGGCCAAACACCCGGACAAGTGGATCCCGCTCTACAGCCAGGTGAAATTCAGCGACATCGGCTACAAGACCGCGTGGGACGAAGGCCTGCGCCACGACCGCATCATGGAGCAGGTGCTGGCCATACCGGGGATCGAGGAGAAGTGGGAGAGCGAGGAGGTGGAGGGGGTTGCGTTGGGGTTGTTGGCAGCTATCCCTTCTTAAAGTTTACTGAGAATGGGTGGGCTTCTCATGGTTCTATTCATTGTCACTGCCATCAATGCTGGTGTGATCACGTTCGCAATTACATTCAGGATCTTTCGCTCCATGCGCTGGCCACGGAGGCTAGCATTGGGTTTGTCGTTTGGGTTACTCGCATTTATCGTGCAATGGTCTGGCCTATTTCTTCTTGCCGGTTCCGAACCCGGTGTGGTTACTCCAATGATCTTGCTGATCCTCTACGCCCTTTTCAACGCTGTATCCCTCTATGCCCTATGGTCTATCATCGTCTGGCTACGCAAGCGGAAGGTGATAGGTTCATTGAGTGTGGTCAAGCGGATAGCTCTCTCAATGGCGTGGTTGGGAGCTTTAACTACTCTGGGGACCTTTGTTTTTTTGATCGCCATAGTGAGTAGTTATCTGTATGATCTCATCAGCACGTGATGACCTGAGGCGACCACCACCCCCAAATTCAAGACCTATTCAATGGCAGTCTTGCGCAGCACCTCCAGACCATCAGCGATCTTCGTAGTGCTGTTATCCTCCATGATGGCGAGCACCTCGTGCGTTAGTGCCGAGACTAAGGAACAACAGGCATCAGCCAAGCGTATCTCCCACCTCTTGGACTCACTATCGTCCACAGGAAAGCATGGGTACCACGTTGCGTACTTCGTCGTAGGTCGGTTCAAGACCACTCTTATGAAGGAGTCAATGTTCGAGGTTTCCGTCTTAAGTATGGACGATAGGCTTCTGGAACAACCTATCAGGTTCCGTGTCCATGATGGGTTGAAATACCAATTGTCCTATTCGTTGGATCAAAGCGAAACCATGTTGGTCGGTGATTTCGATAAAGAACTGGACACTGACCTATTTCGGATATTGATCGCACGACCGCACTATGCCGATAGCGCATCATTTCAAAAACTGATGACGAACGCTTCATACCTCGATTACGAGCTTAAGGTGTACTGGTATTGACCGAGGCCAATTCTCCATCGCGCAACCAAGGGTTATCGTTCGCTCCATTTCTTGGCACTTTATTGGTCATATCGAAGTCCTCATCTCCGCTCGCCTGCTCTTACCATTAGCTCTCCTCCAAGCACGCCCGCTGTGGTACGGTACGAACCGAAGCAGGATGTACCTTGTTCCTCGTCCGTTGTTCAATGACCCCATGACGCCTATTCTGCGCTCTCTTTCCTTCTGCGGCATGATCGCCGTAAGCGCCTGCCCGGCGCAGACCGTTGGCCTGATAGACTACGATGCTGCAGGCATGGAGGGATATGTGCTGTTCGCCCCCGTGTTGAACACGACCACCTACCTCATCGACAAGTGCGGAAAGGCGGTACACAGCTGGCCCAGCGAATACAGGCCGGGGCAATCCGTCTACTTGTTGGACGATGGACGGATCATGCGGACCGCCTTGGAACCCTCGGGCTCCTTCAATGCGGGTGGCCGGTCAGGTCGTATTGAACGCATCACCTGGGACGGAAACGTGGACTGGTCCTATACCATCAACGGCAACTCACAGTGCTCGCACCACGACATACGGCCGATGCCCAACGGTAACGTGCTCGTGGTCGTTTGGCAACGGTTCTCGACGGCCGAGGCCATCGCCAACGGTCGCAACCCCGCTCTGGTGGGCGCTTCATTATGGAGCGAAAAGATCCTCGAACTGGAGCCTGTGGGCGCCGATCAGGCGAACATCGTTTGGGAATGGCATCTCTGGGACCACCTCGTGCAACAGTTCGATGCCACGAAACCCCACTATGGTCCGGTTTCGGAACACCCCGAGCTGGTGGACCTGAATTATGTTCCCGGTAATCCGGCAGCGGACTGGGTCCATATCAACTCGGTCGATTACAATGCGGAGTTGGACCAGATCATGCTCAGCGCGCACAGCATGGACGAGATCTGGGTGATCGACCACAGCACCACCACGGCCGAAGCGTCAACACACGTTGGCGGAGCCAGTGGGCGTGGCGGCGACCTGCTGTATCGCTGGGGAAATCCTCGGGTATATGATCGCGGGACCGCTTCCGACCAGGTCTATTACGGCCAGCACAACGCCCAATGGATACCGGCCGACCTGCCTCGAGGCGGCGATATCCTGGTCTTCAATAACGGACAAGGCCGTCCGGCGGGCTCATACAGCACGATCGATGTTATTTCCCCGCCCATGGACGAGGAGGGCAACTACACCATCGATGGCACCACGGCATTCGGACCTGCGGAGTTGGGCTTTTCGTGGTCTTCGAGCCCCCCGACCGATTTCGTTGGACTTCTCATTTCCGGTGCCCAAGCCTTGCCGAACGGAGGCTTCATGGCTTGCGTTGGCCCGACCGGCACATTCGTGGAGATCGACGCCAATGGCAACGAGATATGGCGGTACGTGAACCCGGTGAACATTGCTGGGCCGATCACCCAAGGAGCGGTGGCGCAAGGCAACGCCGTGTTCCGTTGCACATGGATCCCGCCGGAGCATCCCGGTCTTGCAGGTCAGGACCTGACCCCTGGTGCCCCCATCGAACTTGAACCATTGCCGAGTCCCTGCATTACCCTGGGAATGGACGGGCCGCCGACCGGTCAAGGTGAATGGCAGGTGTACCCGCAGCCAGCGTCCAATGGGATGAGCGTTAGAGGTCCTGAGCCTGGTGCTACCCTCGAATTGTTGGATATGCGCGGTGCCCTGATGGGTTCCTGGACCGTAGGAACAGGAACGCTCAACATGGATGTAGCCGCGATCCCGAACGGCATCTACATG
>JBIIYD010000252.1:0-4069 GCA_044347005.1 Flavobacteriales bacterium
CGCTGCCGCCGCTCCAGCTTCCGCCGGTGGCGTTGGTAACGCTACCGTTCAACACTACGGGCAGGCTGTTCTGGCAACCCACCAGATCGGCACCGGCATTGGCCGCGTTGGGTTGGCCCTGTGCAGCAATGATGGCTTGTCCGTTGGCCGGACTGCAGCCGTTGGCATCCGAAACCGATACCGTGTAGGTGCCGCTGCCCGCCGTGATCGAGGGCGCAGTGCTACCGGTGCTCCATGCATAGGTGTAAGGAGCCGTACCACCGATCACCGCGACCGATACGCTGCCGTTGCCCAGGCAGCTTTCGTCAGTGGTGGTGATGTTCGAGATCGTGATCGGGTCCTGCGGGCCTACCGTGGCACTCAGGGCAATGCTGCACCCCAAGGCATCGGTTGCGGTCACCTGGTACGTGCCTGCGCCCAATCCTGTCGCGGTGGCCGTGGTCTGTGCCGCCGGATCGTCCCAGAGATAGGTGAACCCGGGTGTCGCGGGGCTGAAGCTCGCCGACCCGTTGGCGGTGTTGTAACAGGTGGCATCGATCGCCGATGTGGTGGCGTTGGCAAAACTGTTCGCCAGGGTAATGGTCATCTGGTCCGATGCGGGTGGGCAGGACGTATTCCCCATGGTGGTAAGGGTAAGTGTGGCACTGCCCTCCAACAGGTCGGCCTGCGATGGGGTGTACTGTACGGTCAGCCCGCTGCCCGTGAACGTGCCCTGTCCTCCGCTCCAGATCCCGCCCGTCGCGTTCTGCACTGTGCCGCTCAAGCCGATCGGCACACCGACACAGCCGTTCAGGTCGCCACCGGCATCGGCCAGGTTGGGCAGTCCTTCGGTACCGATGGAGGCCGATAGCGGTGCCGAGATGCAGCCGTTGCTGTCCTCGATCACTACGGCATATTCGCCCGGGCCACTGCTGATGGAAGCTTCGCTGCTGCCGTTGCTCCAGTTGTAGGAGTAAGGCCCGGTACCTGCTGTCACAGTGGTGTTGATGCTTCCATCGCCCGATCCCTGGCAGTTTTCATCGAGCACTTCCAAGGTGGCCGTCAAGCCCGGCAATACACGCACCGCATAGATGTAGGTCTGGAACGCGGGTATCGGACAGGCCCCATCGTTCACGTTCACGATGAAGGGGTAGAAGCCTGTGGAGCCTGCTGAAGCGCTCCAACAGACCGTCGCGGTGATCGGGTTGGTTCCGGTGTAGCTGAAGCTCGATCCCGGCAGGTTCATCTGCACATTGCTGAAGGCCTCCAGAACGTTGGTCGTATTGGGGTCCGATATCACCATGTCGAAGCAGAAGTCACCGGACCGGCAAACCTCCACGGCACGTGGTCCGGTCTGCGTGGCCTGGCCGGTCATGTCTTCCACCACGCCGGTGGCCGGATCGGGCGGTATGTTGTCGCAGGGGTAGGCCACGAACTGCATGTCGCGCATGATATGTCCCACGATCACGCCGTTCACCCAATGGTTCACCTTCACCACCACCACCCAGTTGCCGATGTTGTTCAAGGTGAAGTTCACCTCGCCTGTCGCTGGGTTGAGCGTAATGCCCGGTATGGGCTGGGCGCCGGTGTACGGGTTCACATAACCCAGCGGTGCGCCAGCGATGCCCATGGCGGGAATGAATTCGAAGCTCAGCGAATCGCTCTCGGGATCGAAGGCGCCGAAGCTGTAGGTGAAGGGGTAGCCCAGGCACACATAGGGGATCGCCGTGTTGGTGAACTGGGGCGAATCGTTGCAGGGTGATGTGGCCGTGTTGAAGACCGCCCGGATGTAGGTGCGCTGTTGACCGGGATTGATCAGGTTCGCCACCGCCGCGTTGCGGTAGATGTTGGTGTACGATACGGTCCACGAGTCGCAGGGCGGCAACGTGATGGTGCCGGTGTAGATGTATTGCTGGATGCCGGGCAGGTTGCCGCCGTTGCAGGTGCTGTTGGGCAGCTCGATGTCGCAGAGCTGCGAGATCTCCAGACCGCCCGGAGTGGTTACGGTAAGGTTACGGTTGCCGCAAGGGCTGGTAAGGACAAGGTTGTAGGACGGGTCCACGTTGATGCCGAAACAGTCGCGGTAGATCACCATCGTGATCCGGTACTGGTTGGACCCGATGCAGTCCCAATAGATCTCGCCACCGGACATGTGCGTCGCCTTCGCCGTTAGGCTGAAGAGCGAAAGCAGAATGAGAAGAAGGAGTGATCGGCGCATGGTGGGAGCGGGTACAAATGCCTGCCCGTGACATCTTCCTACGCAGCAACCACCGCAGGGGTTTCACCGGGCTTGTCCACCCGTGCACACGATCCGACGAACATGGAGCACGCACCTATGGAACGGGTCCCGGGATCCATGCCCGGCCGCAAAACGACGACCGATGATGGGACCGGTCCTGCATGGCATTCACGCACACGTGGTCCAGTACCTGCGGACGCGCTTGGTCCAAGCCCCAACACGGTGGCTCATCCATGACCGCGATCAGTGCTCGACAATCTTGTTCCTTGCAGCTTTGGGAAATGCACTAGCCATGTGGTGGAAAGCACTTGTGATCTGGTTCCTGTTCATGGTGGGCGCCATTGCCAACGGAACCCTGCGTCAGTTCGTCATTAATCCCACGATCGGTGAGGCCTGGGGTCATGTGCTCAGTACCGCCCTGCTCTGCATGATCATCCTCGCGATCACATGGGCAAGTATCCAGTGGGTCGGACCTGTCGATGCAGGACAGGCTTGGACCATAGGTGCAGCATGGCTGGCGATGACGCTCGCTTTCGAGTTCGGCATGGGGCACTACATCAGCCTCATCAGCTGGGCAGAAATGCTGGCGGACTAAAACGTGCTGAAAGGGCGCGTATGGGTCTTCGTACCGCTGATGACGTTCCTCGCGCCATGGTGGATGGCCAAACTGCGCGGGTTATTGCCATGAGCGATCGCGACAAGCTCATCGGCATCACGCTCTTCCACACCGTGGTGTGGCTCTTCATGAACGTGACGATCTTCTACCTGCTCTACGCCGTGATCATGGACCGTATCGATCGTTGGGCTTGGGTCGCGCTGGCCATCATCGGGCTGGAATGCCTGGCGCTGCTACTATTCCGGATGGCCTGCCCGCTCACGTTGGTGGCTCGCCGCTATTCCACCTCCACCAAGGCCAACTTCGACATCTACCTGCCGGAGTGGTTGGCCCGGCACAACAAGCTGATCTATGGCTTGGTGCTGGCGGGGATATTGGTGGGGCTGGGGTGGCGGGTGTGGGGGTGAGGCATTACCCGATCGCGTCATTTGCTAAGCTTCACCCAGCAGCATCACCACCTTGCCCGTGTGCCTGCCTTCGCCGAAGTAGCGGACCAGGCGCGGAGCATCTTCCAGCGCATACGGCCCGTCGATCATCGGCTTCAAGGTGCCGTTACTGATCAAAGGAGCCAACGCATCAAGGTTCTTGTTCGACTTCAGCGCCACGATGTGCATGCTGCGCCGACCGAGCAAACGTGCGAGCAGGATCGCGATCAATCGGCCCGGATCGCCACCCACTGTGACGTAGCGGCCGCCGGATGTCAGCGCACGAGCAAGCGCTCGTGGCGAACGTTTCGTCTTCATGTCCACGATCAGGTCGAAGCGTTCACCGAGTTGGGTGAAGTCCTGCTCCTTGTAATCGATCACGCGGTCGAAGCCTAGATCCCGCATGGCTTGCAGTTTCTTATCGCCGGTATCCACACCCCACACGGTGCAGCCCTGTTGCTTGGCGAGTTGCAGCGCGAAGGTGCCCACGCCGCCGCCCGCGCCATTGAGCAACATTTTTTCGCCATCCTTCAGTTTGCCGATCTTCACCATGGCCTGGTAGGCCAGCTCCAGTGCGTGCGGTATGGCAGCGGCCTCCACGAATGATAGCCCTTCAGGCATGCGGCGAATCTCTGTTTCCGGCACGGCCACGAACTCCGCGAAGGTACCCATACCGCCATTGGAGTTATCGCCGTAGACCTTACAGCCTATTTGGGATCTCTGTCCTGACCGTTGATCACAATGTCCTCTTGAAAACCAAGGGGTTGCCTTTGTCAAGGTTGCCCAACGGCTTGGTGCTTTTGCATCATG
>JBIIYD010000051.1:0-13483 GCA_044347005.1 Flavobacteriales bacterium
GTCCATGGTTGCGGATTTGATGCCGCAATCACGCATCCTTAAAGCTGGGGATCAAGTACCCATCACGCCGATCGATCAACCGCCCTTCGTGGATTCAAGACCCGATAGCCCTGCCCCGGCTGCGTGTTGCCGATACCTTTGGTGCATGCGTTCGATCTCTACCCTTGTTGCTCTGGATCGGGCAGTTGCCTGGCGGCGCAATCCATGGACAGCGTCCACGTGTTCAGGCGAGTACATGCGGGGGTTTATACCTCGGCGCAAGCGAACGCACTTGCATGGCGCCTGCATCGCGAGGATGCGCCACATCGCACCGTCAAAGGTTCAGAGATCGACGTGGTGCGGGAGGCCATGGGCGAGTACCGTTCGCAGCGCCACACCTCCGGCACCTTGCCTGATCTTACCCATATCGCCATCGCCTTCAAAGGCGGGCGCCCGATGGCGTTCGGGGTGGCTGATGATCCGGGCCTATTGGTGAACTTCACGGCACGTACGGAGTACCGTATCTCGAGTTGGACGGAGCACCTTACGGTGCGGGCGTTACTGAGCAAGCTGTTGGTGCAGTAGCGAAGTTCTGCACACGAGCGATGGAACCTCAGCCCCGCATCGCCTTCTCCACCATCCCCTTGCTGCCGATGTACAGCGGACAACGCTGGTGCAGCTCGGTCGGCTTCAGGTCAAGGATGCGGGTGGTGCCGTCGGTGGCCATGCCGCCTGCCTGTTCCACGATCATGGCCAGCGTATTGGCCTCGTAGAGCAGACGAAGTTTGCCCTTGGGCGCCTTCTTCGTGGCCGGGTAGAGGTAGATGCCACCTTTCAGCAGGTTGCGGTGGAAGTCGGCCACCAGACTGCCGATGTAGCGACCGCTCATCTGCTGGCGCTTGCAATCGTCGATATAGTTGCGCACACCTTCGCTGAACTCGTAGTAATTGCCCTCGTTCACGCTGTAGATCTTCCCTTCAGAGGGTGTCTGCATGTTCGGGTGGCTCAGGCAGAAGGTGCCGATGCTGGGGTCCAGCGTGAAACCGTTCACGCCGTGTCCCGTGGTGTACACCAGCATGGTGCTGCTGCCGTAGATGATGTAGCCCGCCGCTACCTGCGCATTGCCGGGTTGCATGAAGTCCTCCATCGTCGCTTTCGGCCCTTCGCTGATGCGCCGGTAGATGCTGAAGATGGTGCCGATGCTGACGTTCACATCGATGTTGCTGGAGCCATCCAGCGGGTCCATCGCCACCACGTACTTGCCCCCGTTGTCGAAGTGTACGATGTCGTCGTTCTCCTCGCTGGCCACCGCGCACACCATGCCCTGGCTGCGCAGCAGGCGGATGAAGATGTCGTTGGCATAAACGTCGAGCTTCTGCTGCTGTTCGCCCTGCACGTTCTCGTTGCCTGCCGCTCCGATGATGTCCTCCGCCAGGCCTGCCTTGTTCACTTCGCGGTTCACCATTTTCCCCGCCAGGCGGAAGCTCGTGAGCAACTGGCTCAACTCGCCGGTGGCGTAGGTGAATTCGTTCTGGCGTTCGGAGATGAACTCGGCGAGGGTCTTGATGGTGGCCATGGAATGCGGGTAAATGGCGAATGGTCGTTGGTGAAAGGCAGGTGCTGGTCCATTCGCCATTCACCAACTCCCATTCACCTTTTCTGGGGCAAAGATGCAAAGGACCACCCTCCGCGGCCTGTAGCTGAGCGCTTTCTTTGCAACCATGGAAGTGAAGATCCGCCGGGCCGAAGTCCATGATGTGCCACGCATGCTGGAACTGGTGAGGGAGCTGGCCGTGTTCGAGCGTGCTCCGGAGGAGGTGACCGTGACCCAGGAGCATATGCGTGATGCCGGCTTCGGACCGGATCCCGTGTGGGTGGGATGGGTGGCCGAATCGGAAGGAACGATCGTGGGAATGGCCGTATGCTATGAGCGCTATTCCACGTGGAAAGGTCGTCGCCTTTACCTGGAGGACATCATCGTGACCGAGCGGGCCCGCGGCCGCCGCATCGGCGATAGCCTGTTCCGCCAGTGCGCCGCATACGCCGTGGAGAAGGACTATTCCGGAATGTTGTGGCAGGTGTTGGACTGGAACACCGGGGCCATCCGCTTTTATGAGCGTTTCGGCGCGGCGATGGATCTCCAATGGGTCAACGGGTCACTTGGAAAGGAACAGCTGAAGCAGATCGTGAACACATGAAAGTATTCAAGTTCGGGGGTGCCAGCGTGAAGGACGCGGCCGGTGTACGCAACGTGGCGCGGGTGCTGAAACACTTTGCAGGCCAGGATATCCTTATCGTGGTGAGCGCCATGGGCAAGACGACCAATGCACTGGAATCAATCGTTTGGGATTGGCGCGACGGCAAACCCGTGCTGGACAAGGTCGATGCCTTGCGCCAAAGCCACCTGAAGATCCTGCATGAAGTGGTGCCCGGATTCGAGGAGGCGGAGGCTTGGTTGCTGGAGTATTTCAGCGAGTTGGAGGAATTGCTCGGCGGCACTCCCACCGATAACCCTGATCAGGACTACGACCAGATCGTGAGCTACGGCGAACTGTGGAGTACGCAGATCGTGAGTGCCTACTTGAGTGAAGAGCTGGAAGTATGCTCATGGATGGACGCGCGCGACCTGGTGCGTACCGATGCGCTGTACCGCAGTGCCCGCGTGGATTGGAACGCGAGCGCCGAACTGGTGAATGAGAACTTCTCCAGTGGCGAAGGCCAGGAGGCGGTGCAATTCCCAGTGATCACACAGGGCTTCATCGGTGCCACCGAAGAGGGATTCACTACAACGCTGGGCCGTGAGGGCTCGGACTTCAGCGCGGCCATCTTCGCCTACCTGTTGGATGCCGAGAGCGTCACCATCTGGAAGGATGTGCCCGGCATGTTCAATGCCGACCCGAACCGGTTTTCGGATACCAAGTTGCTCAACCATATCAGTTACCGCGAGGCCATCGAGCTCAGCTATTTCGGAGCCAGCGTCATCCACCCGCGCACGCTGCAACCCTTGCAGCAGAAGCACATACCGCTCTACGTGCGCTCCTTCATGGACCTGGTTGCGCCGGGCAGCACCATCGACGACCGCAGCGACAACGATTCATTGATCCCATCCTACATCATCAAGCCGAAGCAGCTGTTGATCAGCATTACGCCGCACGACCTCAGTTTCATGGTCGAGGAGAACCTCCATCACATCTTCGGGCTGTTCGCGCAACGCAACGTGCGCATCGACCTGATGCAGAACAGTGCCGTGGCTTTCCATGTGGTGGTGGACGATACCCCGCGAACGCACGAACTCATGGCGGACCTGCGGGCTTCGTACCAGGTGAAGTTCAACACGGATTGTGAGCTGGTCACCGTGCGGCACTACGATGAGGCCACCTTGGAAAAGCTCAAAGCAGGCCGTGAAATACTCATCGAGCAACACAACCGGATCACCTCGCGCTTTGTGTTGGGGGCTGGCAAGGCGCAGGCCTCTGCGCTCGATGACTGAGTGGGGACATCGAGCGGCCGAAGTGCTCAGCTGCTCGCCGCGTTCATTCCTGCTTTTCCAGTTCCAGGATGACCCGGTCGGGGTAGTCGCTGATGATGCCGTCCACACCGAGCTTGATCATGCTCCGGATGTCGGACGTTTCGTTCACGGTCCATACCACGAGTTCGATGTCCCTCTCGCGCAGGGATGCCAGCACCTTCTTGTCCACCAGCTTGAAGTAGGGACTGTAGATCTGCGGCTTGAAGGTCAATCGTTGCAGGTTCGCATCCAGGCCGTCCTCGTTCTCCACGAGCAAGGCGACCACCAGATCGGGTCGTTCGGTATGGACCACCTCGAGGATCGCCGGGTCGAAGGACTGAACGATGCAGCGGGAAGCGATGCCCAGTTCATCGATCATCTCGATCACACGTTTCGCATAGGGTCCAGGAAGCGGTTGATGGACGCCGTACCACTCCGGGTCGCTCTTGATCTCGATGTTGTACGTCGGGTTCACCATGCCGCTCATCAAGGCATGTTCGTCAGCGGCCTCCACCACCTGCCGCAGCGTTGGTTTGTAGGTCGCGAGCTGCTCCTGGTCGGGGAATCGGGGATGCTCGAGGCTGCCACAGTCGTAGGCTTGGATCTGCGCCGTGGTCATGGTGTACAGGTTGAGCGATCGTTCCTCTTCCACGGCGATGGGGGTTCCTCCTGGGCCCAGGCAGATCGCAGCGTTCATCCACGGTTCATGCGAAACGATCACTTCGCCATCGGCGCTCAGTACCACGTCCAACTCGAGCACATCGCAGCCCAGTTCCACCGCGTTCAGGAATGCGGGAAGGCTGTTCTCTGGGAGCAGTCCGCGGCAGCCACGGTGCCCTTGGACATCAGGGTCAATGTTCTCCATGGGTGTGCAGGCGGTCAGGACCAACGCGATGCACGCGGCCCAAAAGGTGGTTTCATGGTCGGCCATGGGGGAATTCGGTCAGGATCTTTTCGGCCAGTACGGCGGCCATCTTCTCCTTGCCTTCGTGCGTTACGCCGGCAATGTGCGGTGTCAAAAGGATGTTCTTATGCCCGAACAGGCGACGTTGTGTGGCCGGGTCCATGGTAGGGTCCAACCCGCTCAGGTCCGCACGTTCGTATTCCAGCACGTCCAGCGCCGCACCCAGCACCTTGCCACGGTCCATCGCGTCCAGCAAGGCCTTTGTATCGAGTACACCACCCCTGGAGCTGTTGATCAACAGGATGTTCTTCTGCACCCGGTGGAAGAAGGAAGCATCGGCATAGTGCCGTGTTTCCGGCGTCAAGGGCAGGTGAAGGCTGATGATGTCGCTTTGGGCAAGGAGGTCATCAAGGCCTGCCGCATGGACCTTTTCCGTGGAGCGGAGCTTCTTGTATTTGTCATGGGCCAGGACACGCACACCGAAGCCCGCCAGCTTTTCCGCAAAGGCCGAACCCATGTGTCCAAAGCCGATGATCCCCACGGTCCTGCCGAACAGGTCGCTGCCACGGTTCTCTTCCCGCGACCAAAGTCCAGCATGCACCTCCGCGTTGGCACGGTGCGTGTGTTTCAGCAGTGCCAGGGTTTGGGCCACGCACAGTTCGCCCACGCCGTCCCGATTGCCTTCCGGCGAATTGAGGACCGTGATCCCCCTGGCCTCACAGTGGTCCCGATCGATGTTCTCCAGCCCGGCACCTACGCGGCCGATGAATTTCAGATCGGTGGCATTCGCAAGGGTTTCCCGCGAAAGCACCCGACTGCGCACCACGATGCCTTCAGCGTGTGCCAAGGCCTGAGCGAGTGACTCGTCGTCGCAGTGCTGGAGGGCCTCGCATTGGTGCCCTTCAGCTTGCAGCCGATCGGCCAGCAGGGGGTGAACGCTATCGACGAAGGCGATCCTCACGGTCAGGAAAAGAGGCCGTACATGAGGTGCCCGACCGTGAAATAGGTCAGCAGCCCGGTGATGTCGTTCAGGGTGGTGACGAAAGGTCCCGTGGCCATGGCGGGGTCGACCTTGAGCCGCTCGAGCAGCAGGGGGATGGTGGTGCCGAACATGGCCGCGGTCAGGATCACGGTGAACAGTGCTATGCTCACCGTATAGCTCAAGGCCTGGCTTTGCTGAAGCGCAAGGTTGACGAGGAAGATCAGCACCCCGCAGACCAGTGCGGTCAGCACGGCGACGCGCAGTTCCTTCCAGAGCCGAGCCACGATGTTCACACCGTCCAGTGTGCCGGCGGCCAGTCCCTGCACCACGATGGCGCTCGACTGCACGCCGACATTGCCTGCCGTAGCAGCGATCAGCGGCATGAAGAAGGCCATCTTCGGATCGATCCGCAATTCCTCCTCGTACTGGGCGATGATCTGCGAAGAAAGAATTCCGCCGGCAAGGCCGATCAACAACCAGGGTAACCTGGCCCGAAGTTGCACGATGGGGCTGTCCGTGGCATCCACGTCCTCGCTGATACCGCTGGCCAACTGGTAATCCTCCGTGGCTTCCTCGGTCATCACGTCCATCACATCATCGAAGGTGATCCGTCCGATCAAGCGGTCCCGGTCGTCCACCACCGGTAGCACCACCACGTCGTACTTCTTCATCAGGTTCACCACCTCGTCCACATCGGTGTCGGCCTTCACGCTGACGATGTCGTCATCGCAGATGTGCTTGATCAATGTTCGGGTGCTTTCAGCGGAGAACAGCAACTGTTTCAACGGAAGGACACCATAGAGCTTATCGTCCTTGTCCACCACGTATATGGTGTACACGTGCTCCACTTCCTGGGCTTGCTGGCGCATGTCCACGATGGCGCGGGCCACGGTCCAGTCGGTGCGCACTTTCACCAGTTCCTTGGCCATCAGGGCTCCTGCGGTGCCCTCCGGGTAGCCGAGCAGTTCTTCGATGTCCTCCCGCTGCTCCTGGTCGTCGATCAACGCGATCACCTCGCGCTGTTTCTCTTCCGACAGCTCGGACATCACGTCGGCAGCGTCGTCGGAATCGATGTGTTCCAACACGTCCTCCGCGATCTCGCGACTGGTCAGCGAGCTCAGCAGTTCTTCGCGGGTGTCCTCATCGAGTTCAAGGAGGACCTCCGCCGACTCTTCGCTGTCGAGCAAGCGGAACACGTACACGGCATCCTCTTGGTCCAGCCGGTCCAGCACTTGGGCAATGTCCGCCGGGTGCAATTCGCTCAGGAACGACTGCACGGCGGAGTCGCGTCCGTCGGCCACATCGGCCCGGACCTGGTCCAGCAGTGATCGGGTGAGCTCGAACGACATTGCAAGGGCGCACAGGCCTTGGTCGCCCGGCACGCTGCGCGAAGCTACGAACCCCGGTCGGGCGGCGTGTTCAGGCTTTGCAGGCCTGCGTCAATGCGATGAAGTCGGCCACCGTAAGCTGTTCCGCACGCTTGCCGGCGTAATGCTCGGGCACCCTGTTCAGGAGTTCCGGTAGGGGCTTCAGGGCATTGTGCAAGGTCTTCCTGCGCTGGTTGAAGGCCGTTTTCACCACGCGGAAGAAGAGTGCTTCGTCGCAATCCAACGCGACCACATCGTTGCGCTTCATGCGGATCACCGCGCTGCGCACCTTGGGTGGCGGGATGAATGACCCCGGCTCCACGTTCATGACCTGTGTCACGGTGTAGTAGGCCTGGGCCAGCACGCTGGTGATGCCGTACACCTTGCTCCCGGGTACGGCCCTGATGCGATCCGCCACTTCCTTCTGGAACATGCCCACCACTTCGGTGCATCGGTCACGGTTCTCCAGGACCTGGAAAACGATCTGGGTGCTGATGTTATAGGGGAAGTTCCCAATGATCGCGAAGGGCTCGGGGAAAAGCGCCTTCAGGTCCAGCTTCAGCAGGTCGCCCACGATCAAGCGATCACCCAGGGTCGGAAAGTGTTCGCGGACATGTTCCGCTGCCTCGTTGTCCAATTCCACGCACCACAGGTCGATATCCGTTCGGCCGATCAGGTGTTTGGTCAGTGCCCCGGTTCCTGGACCCACCTCGATCACGGTGCGGTAGTCGCCGTGGTGGGTGAGCGCCTCGGTGATGCGCCGCGCGATGTCGTCCTCCTTCAGGAAGTGCTGCCCGAAGCGTTTTTTCGCGCGTACCGTGGGGCTGTTCATGCCGTGCGGTGCGGATGGACCAATTCGAGCAAGGTTCGGAACGCGGCGAAGCGGCCGCCGAAGCGCTCGTTTGCTGCCGCCTGCAAACGAGCGGCATGTTCATCGCGGTAACGTTCGTAGTGCGCCATGTCCGGGGCGCTGTACTGAACGGCATAGGTGATACCGCCTTCCTCATGGCCCAGCACACGGAACATCCTGCTCCCGACGAACAGGCCCGTGGCCATCACCTCGGGGATGTGGGTGGCATGCATCCAGGCGACCCACTCGTCATGGGCTTCCGCATCGATGCTCACGGTAACGTTGTACACGATCATGGGTGCGGGCTTGGTGCGGCAGGAGCGGGGTTTGGAACATCCCCGCGCAGTTTCCGGTAGCGCTCCCTTGCCTCGGGCACGAAGATGCTTCCGGTTTGCTCGAAGAGCAGCCGCTCGTAGTACCCCATCGCCTTCCCGGGGTCCTTCAGGTGGTCCTCGTAGAGCTTGCCCAGATCGAGCAGGGCGTTGTCCACCAGGATGTCCAATGGGTACAACTCCAGCACCTTGTCCAGGTAGGTGGCTGCTTCGGTATAACGCAGCCGGGCATAGGCGATCCGGTAGCGTTCGTACAGCACATCGTCCCCCAGCCCGTGTATGGGGTATTCCGCGCTCAGGCTGTCCAATACGATCAACGCTTCGTCGTAGCGGTGCTGCACACGCAGCAGTTCAGCCCGGGCAAAGAAGCTCAGGGGTACGCTGTTGCTGTCCACGCCGAGGTTATCCGTGATCCGCAAGGAAAGCTCCATGGCGTCGTTCGCGATCAGTTTGCTGGTGCTTGCCTTCAGCACCCCCAACTGGGCTTGTGCCCAAAGGAAATCACCGGAATAGAAGGACACCTTGGCATTGCGCAGACGGGCCTCATGGCCCAACACATCGTACTTGTAGTCAAGGTCCACCTGAGAATACAACAGGGAGGCCTCCCAGATGTCACCGTGGATCAAGTGGATGTCGCCGAGGTCGAGCTTGAGTTGGGCCTTGGTCTTGGGGTCGATGGACGGCAGGGCGATACCTTCTTCGAGCAAGGCGATGGCTTCCGGGTGCTGGCCCAGGTGATAGGCCTTCAGCAGGGCCCTGTCCCGTAGCAGGTCCACGGTGGTCTTGTTCAAGCCGAGTTCGGCAATGGTGAATTGGATGCGCTGGTCCAGGTCCAATAGGTCGGTCGACAAGGGCTCGGCTTGTTCGGTCAATTGGGCGTACCGTGTCTTCACAGCGCCGATGCGTGCCTGGATGTAGTTGGCGTCGTTCCGGCTCAAGAAGATCACGTATTCGTAGCACTTGAACGCGGTCGCATGGTCCTTGTTTGCCTGCGCGATCCGCGCAAGGTCCATCAGGCGTGCACCCCCTTCATCGAAACGCTTGTCCATGGCACGGCTCTGCACGAAGGCGGCGGCCAGGTCCTTCTGCTGGATGTACATCCAGATCAGGAGGTCCTGATAGATGGTGCGTAGTGGGTCGCGTTGGATGCGGCGCAGCAATTCCGTGCGCAATACCTCCGTGCGTTCATCGGCCACATCGAAGTCCATGTAGCGCGAAAGGCTGTTCTGCACCGCTTGGAGGTAGGATTCATTGGCCTCCAGCAGGTCCATGTAAGCGGTCACCATGCGGGGCACGTCGCCCTTCATGGCGTACAGGTTGGCCACTTCGTAGTGGAATACCTGGCCGTCCTTCATCATGCGTTGGCCCCGGTCGTAGGCCTGCAAGGCCAGGTCCAGTTCGTTCACCCGGATGAAGCCGTTGGCCACTTGGCGGATGTTGCCCTGTTCGGGCTTCATCAGTTTCAAGGCCTTGTCGAATTCGCGCATCGCTTTTTCGTCCTGCCCCGTCATGCGGTACAGGCTTCCCAGGTCGATGGGGAACCGCGGGTCATCGCCACGTTTCTTCTGGTGATCCTTCACCAGTTTTTCGGCAGCCTCGGTATTCTTGATGCCCGAATAGCTCTTGAAGAGTTGCTCGTAGTAGTAGTCGGTGGGCTGTGCGCGATACAGCTTCTCGTAATAGAGGATCGCCTTTTCGTAGTCGCCCTGCTGATAATACTGTGCGGCCAGCTGCTCATCGGCACCGGGCTGCGCCCGCAGGTCCACCGGGGCCAGGCAAAGGAGCAGCAGGAGGAGGTGCCAGGCTTTTCTCATCGGAGGTCCCCGCGTTCGCGGTCGTTGTTGCCTGCCAGGAGCACGTCCACGGTGTCGAGTTCATCCCACGCCGCCTGCACCGTGCGGTAGTTGGTGATCACCACGTTCACCACGTGGGCCAGGGAATCGGCGTATTCGCGCTCCGTGGCAATGCTCGGTCCCGCGTGGGGTTCGTCCATGCCGCCGTTCACGAGGTCGGTGCGAAGCGCGGTCAGGCGCGCCTTGGCCGAAGCGAGTTCCAACAGGACGCTATCGTGGTCCGAACCCATGGACCCCGCTGCCCGCAGTACCCGGAAATGGTTGCCGAGCAACAGTGCCGTGGACCGGTCGAGGGTATCCCGGAAGCGCTGCTGGTAGCGGGGCGCGTCGGAACGGTACAGGGCCGCCGCACGGGTGTAGCGCCCCTTGTCCAGTTCGTTGAGCGTTAGTATGGCGGCTTCCACGTTCGTGAGCATGCTATCCACGGCGACCACCTGTGCGGGCGTTGCATCGTGCCGACAGGAAAGCATTGCGCCTGATCCTGCCAACGCTGCAAGGCTCGCGAACAGTATGCCACGGTTCATTTTGTGATCATGGCGAAGCCCGTGTAGGGTTGCAGGGCTTTGGGGATGAGGATGCCTTCCGGGGTCTGGTTGTTCTCCAACAAGGCGGCAACGATGCGTGCCAGGGCGAGCGCGCTGCCATTGAGCGTATGCGCTAGGCGGGTCTTCTTCTGCTCGTCCCGATAGCGCAACTTGAGGCGGTTGCTCTGGAAGGTCTCGAAGTTGCTGATGGAGCTGACCTCCAACCAACGCTGCTGCGCCGCGCTGTACACCTCCATGTCGTAGGTCAGTGCGCTGGAAAAGCCCATATCGCCACCACAGAGCAGGAGCTGGCGGTAGGGTAGCTCAAGGGCACGCAGCAGCCCCTTCACATGCTCCACCATGTCCTCGAGGGCGGCATAGCTGTTCTCGGGCTTCTCGATGCGCACGATCTCGACCTTGTCGAACTGGTGCACGCGGTTCAGCCCGCGCACGTGTGCGCCGTAGCTCCCGGCCTCTCGCCGGAAACACGGGGTATACCCCACCATGCGGATCGGCAGTTGTGCCGGGTCCACGATCTCATCGCGGTACAGGTTGGTAATGGGCACTTCTGCCGTGGGGATCAGGTACAGGTCGTCCACCGTGGCATGGTACATCTGCCCTTCCTTGTCCGGCAACTGTCCGGTGGCGAAGGCGCTCGCGGCATTCACCATGTGCGGGGGCATGATCTCGCGGTACCCTGCTTCGGTGGCTTTGTCCAGGAAAAAGGAGATGAGAGCCCGCTGGAGCCTGGCACCCTGACCGCTGTAGACCGGAAAGCCGGCACCGGTGATCTTGACGCCGAGGTCCATGTGCAGGAAACCGTATTCTTCGCCGAGCTCCCAGTGAGGCTTGGCGCCGGCATGCAGTTCCGGAATGGCTCCTTCCTGCACCACCACGGTGTTCTCCTCCGGGGTACGTCCCACCGGCACCTTGGCATGGGGTGCGTTCGGAATGGTGCACAGGTGATCGTGCAAGGCCTTCTCGGTGCTCTCCAGCAGCTCTTTCAGCTGTTGGGTGGAACCCTTCAGTTCGGTGGTGCGGGCACGGGCGCTTTCCGCTTCGTCCTTCTTCCCGGCCTTCATCAGGTCGCCGATGGTCCTGCTCAGGTTGTTCAGGTCGGCCAGGCGGGCATCCAGTTCCGTTTGGGTGCTGCGTCGCTTTTCGTCCAAGGCCGACGCTGTTTCCAGCAAAGCCTTGGTATCGATGTGGCGCTTGGACAAACGCTGCTCGGCTTCCTCACGGTGTTCCCTCAAGAATGACAGCTCCAACATGGGCAATGATCGGGTCGGTAAATGGTAGTGCGAAGGTAGCTACGAGGCCAGAGGCCGGGTGCTTGAAACGAGAAAGCCTCCCGCGTGGAAGGCTTTCTCGATGAACGGTGGCAGGACCAAGGGTCCCCGACCTGGAGGAACAGCCCATCCGGGAGGATGGACCGCCTGTGGGATCACTTCTGCTCGGCAGGCAATACGCTCACCACACTGCGCTCCCCTTTCGTCTTGCGGAAGGTGACGATACCGTCGGCAGTGGCGAACAGCGTATGGTCCACACCGATGCCGACGTTCTTGCCGGGGTGGTGCTTGGTGCCGCGCTGACGTACGATGATGTTGCCCGCGATGGCGGTTTGGCCTCCGAAGAGTTTTACGCCGAGTCGTTTGCTGTGCGATTCGCGTCCGTTGTCGGTACTACCCGCACCTTTCTTGTGTGCCATGGCTGGTCGGTCTTTATCGGTTTGGCTGCTCTCGTCGTGGCGACTTGAATGTCACTCCGAGCGCGGCCGAGGTGTTACTTCTTGTCGTCCTTTTTCGGAGCGGCCTTCTTGGCTGCTGCTTTTTTCGGGGCCGCTTTCTTGGCAGCGACCTTCTTGGCCGGTGCCTTGGTCTCGGCCAATTCGGCTTTGGGGGCGGCCTTCTTCACCACCTTCTTGGTGGGTTCGGTACGTACCACAGGCTTGGGAGCGCTGCTCTTGCTGGTGTCGAACTTCTCGCCCTTGCCCAGGATCGCTTCGATCCAAAGCTCGGTGATGTACTGGCGATGGCCGTTCAGCTTCTGGTAGCCCTTGCGCCGCTTCTTCTTGAAGACCAGCACTTTGTCGCCTTTGCCATGGCTGATGACCTTGGCGGCCACACGTGCGCCGTCCACCGTGGGCGTACCTACGGTGATGGTCTTGCCATCGCTCACGAGCAGGACCTTGTCCAGTTCCACGGTCTTGCCCTCCTCGGCTTCGAGGCGGTGCACTTTCAGCTTCTGGGCCTGCTTCACTTTGAATTGCTGGCCTGCGATATCGACTATGGCGTACATGGGTCTTCCGGGAAATGGGCTGCAAATGTAGCGGATCGGTCGGATCCCACAAATAGCTGTGGAAAGTCCTTCCTATGGGTGTGGAGAGTGACTAAGGATAGTCAAGAGTGGTCAGTGGGTAGTGGTTAGTGCTTCTATGCTGGTATACGCTCGATCGACAAGCATGAAGTCGGTCAATGGGAATCGAAGGCTCCTTAGGATATCGCAACGAACGGGGTTGACAATTTGAGCCAAATGAAGATAAGGGCCATTCCACCAGGGAACTTGCCGACCGGGCCAGCCGTGTTGGCTATGTAGGCCTTCAGCAGTTTACTGACCTCGGTCTGTAGAGACCGCATTTGGTCGGTCGTGTGGGACGGGAAGTAGCCTCTGCGCTGTGCAAGGATGATCATCGACCGTACTTCGTTGCACGAGCCCTTTGCTATGTAGAGATACTTCAGCCGATGTGGCTTCGTAGGCATCTCGTACCCTTCTGCGATGTTGTTGCAAATGGACAAAGAGGCCCGGAAGAATTGGTCCCGAAAGCTCCAGTTCTTCTGTTCCTGTAAGGCTTCGTCGATCACAACGTTCAAGTCCATGGCCTTTTGCCAAGCGATGGAGTCCTCAAAGCTCTTCATGCTCATGTCGGTCGGTTATTGGTCCAAAACAAGGCTACCCAGAAAAGACGAGATCGTCCAGGATCCTTGGAACGGAGCGCAGACCTACCAGGCCCACACGATGGCCACTAACGACTACCCACTGACCACTATCGACTGAGCATTGCTTTCCGAATGCGCGCCAGCGCGACCTTAGAGCCTATTTAGGATCTTTTGAGGAGGATTATTAGGAAGGCAAGGACCATGAACTGCCTACTGGTATTGAGTTGGCGTTCGCAGTTCTTCCAAAG
>JBIIYD010000253.1:0-4027 GCA_044347005.1 Flavobacteriales bacterium
ATGGACGTGCATGGCAAGAACGCGTGGATGCTGCGGAGCCATCTGGAGTAAGCATGGACGAAGACCGGGCCCAATTGCGATGAACCACATACGGCCCGGGATCGTAATGAAGGCGTCAGCGTTTCCGCGATTTCATCGCCGCAGGAACAGCATTGAAGATCGCCAAGGGGTCTCTCGTACTTCGAGATCCGCATCTGTATCCATACCGGCACAATTGCGCCGAGAGGCTTTAAAAACGGCGAAGAATGACCTGCCCCGCCGACCTTTATTCCACCCCGATCGTCGGCCACGGGTAAATAGGGACCTAGCTTGTGCCCATTACCCTTCGGTGCTTTTGCCGGAGATCAACAACCAGTAGTACCATGTCAAGCGGTAAAGTGAAGTTCTTCAACACGGAGAAAGGGTTCGGTTTCATTGCTCCTGATGGAGGCGGTGCGGATGTGTTCGTTCATAAGAGCGGTACCCGTGAGGACCTCTACGAGAACGACCAAGTGACGTTCGAAGTGGAGCAGACCCAGAAAGGTCTCAGCGCGATCAACGTGAAGAAGGCGTAAGCCTCTCTTACAACAAGAGCGTTCCGGAGCCCTGGCGAAAGCCGGGGCTTCGTCTTTTTTGGCCTGTGCTCAGCGCAAATGAAGCGGTCCTTTGCCTTCCCAGGCTTCCACCTGCCGCACATCGCCCAAGCGGAACAGTACCGGGAACCTGGCACGGCGTTCCAACTGCACGTCCAGTTTGCAGAACACGCCCAAGTGCTGATACGACCATGGCGACGGAAGCGAGGTGGGTGAAAGCACCGGTGGTACCGGCTTCAGCAAGCCGATGGGCTTGGATGGCGGGGGCAGCAGCGATTGCCCCTGTGCGGTGCACAGCAGGATGCAGGCAAGGATCGCGATCGGCCAACGCATGGTGTGAAGCTACAACGGCCTCAGGTGTCCAGTTGTGCGATTACCTCGGCATAGGCGATCCCGAAATGCGATTCGGTATAGATGCATTTGCCGTTGCGGATCACCAGCACTTGAGGCGATGCATGCTCGATGGCGTAACGCTCGGCGATGGTATTGCTCACCGCACGGTACCGCAGCAGGTCGAGGTAGTAGACGTTGTGCGCCTGGTCATTGGCAGCGGTCCAAGCACGCTCCAGGCGTGCCAATGCTGCACTGCTGATGCTGCAGCGCTTGCTGTGCTTGAAGATCAGGATGGGCGCATCGTACGAAGCCGTGTCGATCGTATCGAGCTGGGCCGGGTCGGCGAGGGTGGTCCATTGCATGTAAGGGCGCAAAGGTGACCACAAGCCCCCCAATGCCACTACCCTCGAATAACGATCCGGTCGACGAAGCTTCGAAAGCCATCGGTAAGGGTGCTTCAACGGTCGTCCTGTAGCGATCGAACCATTGGCAGTGTTTTGCGTCCTTGTACGTGTTAACGTTGCATTAGCTAAGCGTGAACGGAACGTCAAGCGCAGTTCCGCATTTTATCCGAATACCCCCACAACCCCGACCCAATGCGTTCGATCACCCGTACACGTGGCGTCCTTGCTGCAATCGTCCTCCTGGCCGTATCCTCCGGCAAGGCCCAGTTCGATGGCTATGCCTTGTATAACAACCTCAACCAGACCACGGCGCGGCTGATCAACAGCAACCAGCAGATCGCCTACACCTGGAACTGCCCTTCCACCGCCAACTATGCCATGGCCTTGCGCGACAACGGGAACATCGTGCGGGGTGCGGTGCACAGCCCCAACCTGATCACGGGGGCTGCCGTCGGTGGCAAGGTGCAGGAGCTGAACCCACAGGGCCAGGTGGTGTGGGAATTCATCTATTCCACGGCGGACTATGTGACCCACCACGACCTGTGCCTGATGCCGAACGGCAATGTGCTGCTGATCGCTTGGGTGAAACAGACCGTGGGGGAATTACAGGCGCTGGGCTACACGGGCTCCACCGCGAAGTATCCCGGCCGCATCATCGAGGTGCAGCAGAACGGCGCGGGCGGCCAGATCGTGTGGCAGTGGGAAATGAAGGACCGCTTCATCCAGTATGTGGACCCCGCCAAACCGAACTACATGCCCATCGCCGAGAACCCGCACCGCATGAACATAAACGTGGTAACGAGTGGCGGCGGCGGCGGCCCTGGTGGCGGCAACGATTGGTTCCACGAGAACGGCATCGACTACAACCCGGAACTTGACCAGATCGCCATCAGTTCGCGCTACCTCAGCGAGATCCTCATCATAGACCACAGCACCACCACTGCCGAAGCGGCAGGGCACACGGGCGGTAACGCGGGTCGAGGCGGCGACTTCCTCTTCCGTTGGGGCAAGCCGGCGAACTACGGCATTGCGGGCCCGCAACGCATTCCGGCAGCCGTTCATGATGTCCGTTGGGTAAAACCCGGTGGACCCAACGCCGGTTGGTTGCAGTTCGTGAACAACAACGGGGGAGGAGGCAACACCACCACGATCGACGCCATCAACCCCGTGCGCGATGGATACAATTACCCATGGACGCCCGGCACCGTGTGGGGCCCGGCCAACTACGAATGGCGACACACCTGCCTGGCCTACTCCAGCGGCCAGAGCGCTTCGGACCGCATGCCCAACGGCAACACCTTCGTGGCCATTTCGGGCGGCTACATGTATGAGGTGAACGAAGCCGGAACGGTCGTGTGGCAGTACAATGCCGGACCTGCGAAGGCCTTCCGCTACGGCTGCAACGATCCCGGCATCATCGCTCTGCTCGGTGCCAACCCCTGTGGTCTTACCACCGATGTGCCCGAACCCGACCAGGCACCGTTCGCCATCTATCCGAACCCCACCACGGGCATGCTCAACCTTCAGGGCATCGAGGTGTCCGACCTCATCGCCTTCCTGGTGATCGACGGCATGGGCCGTGAAGTAAAACGCACCATGCCCGGATGGACCGTGGACGTGGGCGACCTGCCCGATGGGGTGTACCAGGTGCTCCTGGAGCATGCCGATGGCCACCGCGATGCACGCCGTGTGGTAGTGCAGCATTAGGCGGAGGATGCGTCTTCAGCGGCTGCTCTCGGTGTTGGCCTTGGTGCTTCTGCACCCGATGGCACATGCCCAGCCGGGACTGTACGACGACACATCCGTTCGCGAGGTACGCCTGCGTTTCACCGTGCCCGATTGGCGTGCAACACTGGACAGCCTCTACCTGATCGGCGATAACGAGCGCCTGCTCGGCGATCTCTGGATCGACGGCGCCTACTATCCGGAAGTGGGGGTGCGCTTCAAGGGCTACAGCAGCTACAGCCCCGATCGTGCCAAGAACCCCTTCAACATCAAGCTCGATGAGGTACGTGACCAAGACCACCAGGGCCACCGCAAGCTGAAGCTGAGCAACGTCACCAGTGATCCCTCGTTCCTGCGGGAAGCACTGTCCTACCACGTGGCCCGCGACTACATGCCCGCATCGCTGGCGAACTACGCCAATGTCTACGTGAACGACACGCTCATCGGGCTCTTCACCAATGTGGAGGAAGTGGGCAAGGATTTCGTGGAACGTCACTTCGGCTCGCGTCGGAACAGCTTCTTCAAGTGCAACCCGCCAACGGTATCGCTCACCGGAGAGAACAGCAACCTGAGCAACACGCCCGGCACGGACTCCACAGCCTACTACGAACTGTACAGCATGGAATCCGACAACGGCTGGGGCCATCTGCTGGAGCTGATCGATGTGCTGAACAACGACCCCGCTTCCATCGAGGATGTGCTGAACGTGGACCGCGCCCTGTGGATGCACGCCTTCAACTATGCGCTGATCAACTTCGATAGTTACGTGGGCTACGCGCAGAACTACTACCTCTACCGCGACGATAATGGTCTGTGGAACCCCATCCTCTGGGACCTCAACATGTCCTTCGCCAGCTTCCGGCTCAGCGATGCCTCCCTCTACTGGAACGGCTTCAACATTCCGCAAGCGATCACCATGGATCCGCTGATGCACTACAACAGCGTTTCCGTGTTCCCGCGCCCGCTCTTGCGCAACCTCTTCGAGAACCCGAT
>JBIIYD010000254.1:0-4023 GCA_044347005.1 Flavobacteriales bacterium
TTCAAAAAATGACCCCGATACGCCTTCCGGTTGTTGCTCCGTCGGACGCACCTTCGCAGTGCCCGCATCCAGGACCGCCGTGGAATTTCCCGCCCCCCACCCCGCCCTCGCCGCGTGGTTCGCCGCAAAAGGCTGGTCCGCGCAGCCCTTCCAGCGGGAGGTGTGGGCGCACATGGCCGAAGGGAGCAGCGGATTGCTGAACGCGCCTACGGGGACGGGCAAGACCTATGCAGTGTGGGGAGGTGTGGTGAACGCGACCTTGCTGAACGTCACTCCGGGCTTCCCTGAGCGAAGTCGAAGGGCCCGGAGTCGCGGAAATGCTGATCACGCGATGCCGGGGCCTTCGACAGGCTCAGGCGCCCGGCATGGCAATGCGAACGGCCTACGCGCCATCTGGATCACGCCCCTGCGTGCCTTGGCCGGCGAGATCGCCGAGAGCGCGCAACGGATGTGCGACGGCGTGGGCCTCGATTGGAAAGTGGGCATGCGCACTGGTGATACCAGCACCAAGGAGCGCGCGGCACAGAAGAAGGCACTACCCCACTTGCTCGTCACCACTCCGGAAAGCCTGCACGTGCTGCTGGCCACCAAGGGCTACGCGGATCTCTTCAAGCACCTCGACTGGTTCATCGCCGACGAATGGCACGAGCTGCTGGGCAGCAAACGCGGTGTGCACGTGGAACTGGGCCTGTGCCGCCTGAAAGCCCTGCGCCCGCAGCTGGGCATCTGGGGCATCAGCGCAACGATCGGAAATCTGGAGGAGGCGCAGGATGTGCTGATGGGCACGGATCATCCGGGATCCTCCGGCACCGTCGACCCTCCGGGTCGACCTTCCGGTGCCGGCACACCTGTATTGGTGCGCAGCACCCTCCGCAAACCCATCGAGGTCCGCAGCATCATTCCCGAGAAGGTGGAGCACTACCCGTGGGCGGGACACCTGGGCCTGAAGCTGGCGCACAATCTGCTGCCCATCATCGAGCAGAGCACCAGCACATTGATCTTCACCAACACCCGCGCGCAGAGCGAGATCTGGTACCACCATCTGCTGGACATCGCACCGGAGCTGGCGGGGACCATTGCGCTGCACCACGGTTCGCTGGACCGGAACGTGCGCGAATGGGTGGAACAGGCGCTGGACGCCGGGAAGTTGAAGGCCGTGGTCTGCACCAGCAGCCTGGACCTGGGCGTGGATTTCCGTCCGGTGGAGAGCGTGGTGCAGATCGGCGGACCCAAGGGCGTAGCGCGTTTCGTGCAACGCGCGGGTCGCAGCGGTCATCGTCCCGATGCCACTAGCCGGATCTGGTTCCTGCCCACCCATGCGCTGGAACTGGTGGAGGCCGCTGCCCTGCGACAGGCCGCCGAAGAAGGCAGTATCGAGGCGCGCCAACCGCTGTTCCGCTGCTTCGATGTGCTGGCGCAGTACCTGGTGACGCTGGCCGTGAGCGATGGCTTCTCCCCCGCCGCGCTCTACCACGAAGTGCGTTCCACCTGGTGTTTCAAGGACATCACGCCTACGGAGTGGGACTGGCTGCTCACCTTCATCACCAGCGGTGGCAGAAGCCTCGCGGCCTACGACGAGTTCAACAAGGCAGTAGTGGATGACGACGGTCTGGTGCGCGTGCACGACCGACGCATCGCGCTACGGCACAAGCTCAGCATCGGCACCATTGTGAGCGACAGCAGCTATGCGGTGAAGCTCCTGAGCGGTGGCCGCATCGGCACCGTGGAGGAATGGTTCATCAACCAGCTCAAGCCTGCCACGGCAGGCAGGCCCGGCGACGTCTTTTGGTTCGCCGGTCGCTCGCTGGAACTGGTGCGCGTGAAGGACCTGGTGGCGCAAGTGCGCAAGAGCCGCGAGCAGAAAGGCAAGATCCCCAGCTGGCAGGGCGGAAGGATGCCACTTAGCAGCTACATGGCGAAAGTTCTGCGTGAGCAACTTACCACCGACCGCCCCGGCTTGGAAATGAGCGCTGTGGAACCCATCCTCCAACGCCAGCGCGAAACGAGCATCGTGCCATCACCGGATGAACTGCTCATCGAACGCTTCACCAGTCGCGAAGGCTACCACGTGGTCATCTACCCTTTCGAGGGGCGTTTGGTACACGAAGCACTGGGCTCGCTCCTCGCCTTCCGAATGAGCCTGCTGAAGCCTATCACCTTCAGCATCGCCATGAACGACTACGGCTTCGAACTACTAAGCGACCAGCCCATCCCCATCGAGGAGGCGCTGGACAACGACCTCTTCTCGCCGCAGGACCTGCTGAGCGACCTGCAACGCAGCATGAATGCCACCGAGATGGCCAAGCGCAAATTCCGCGACATCGCCAGCATTGCTGGCTTGGTGTTCAAGGGCATGCCTGGCCGGCCACTGAAGGAACGCCACATGCGCGCCAACAGCAGCCTCTTCTTCGATGTGTTCCGCGAGCACGAACCCGAACACCTGCTCCTGCGCCAGGCCTACGACGAGGCCTTCGACATCCAGATGGAATTGCCCCGGATGCGCGAAGCGCTGGATCGCATCCAGGCCCAACGCAAGGTGCTCATGGATCCCGGCAAGTTCACGCCCTTTGCCTTCCCCATTGTGGTGGACAGGTTGCGCGAGAAGCTCACAAGCGAGCAGTTGGAGGACCGGATCAGGAAGATGACGGAGAGGCTGGAGAGACCCTGATCTGGTTTATGTCGGTTGTTACCTTCTTCTCTTGTCGAAACCAATGCTTACCGTATATTCAGCCTCGCGGTACAACCGTGCAAATCAGCATGTGATTTGACCATCGGTCACCTTGTGAAATCATCCCAAACCCAATAGCCAACTATTGAAGTACCTCGTTCTTCCCATTCTGGCACTACTCGTAATCGCCTGTTCCAGTGCGCTACGCGAAAATGATGTAACGGTCGGAATTATAGACAGTGCTATTCGTGGTGCTCATTCCAGCGAGTCTTCGACATCTACCCTTACTCCGAAAAATAGTCTTGTAGTTTTCATTGGAGAGAAGATCGAAGTACGTCATATACCCCAGGAAAGACATGAATCGGTCGTAGATACGATTATCAGTGGAAGCGATACCGTCTATAAGTACCAAGGTTCGTTCATCATGGATAACTGCTATGCGGCGAAGTACAAAATTCTGCAACTCGTTAACGGTACATTCATTGAAGATACGATTGATTTTTTGGCATATGACCATTTTGGGGAACCTGCCTTTTCAAAATTCGAAACAGTTCTTTTGTTTGTTTCGGAGCATGATGGTATTATGTATCATGAGAAGTATCAGTACTTCGACCTCTACAAGACTGTTGATGGAAGCTGGGCGAGTCCGTATTCAACCGGAGATTACCGGCATCCTTATAGGGATAGTATTACAGTTAAACCCGAAATAATCACTTTCCGAGACGATATCTCCTTTCCACTGGGCAATTTGACGGCTGAGGAGATCAAGATCTGGTATCCAGAACCATTCTACAAGATCCACGAAGGCCGCGCGACTGCCATCTATGGAAACTATGTAGAAGACTTGTTCAAATTGAAACAACAGACCATCCTACGAGCTAGGGGTATTTACTGACCACGGTGAAGGGGCATTCATCGGCAAGGATTTTTTGTGTGTCCGCGATGGATGGTATCCATCGATACGATCAACTGAGGGGAACCAGTGATCCACATCCCAGTTGTTCAAACGACGAGCACAGCCCTATTACAAGCCCCGCCCCATTCCCGCATCTTTGCACGCGATGGCAACACACCTGGTAACCGGCGGCTGCGGATTCGTAGGCCGTAATATGGTCCAGCGGCTCTTCAACACCACCGCTGACCGCATCCTTCTGATCGACGACCTCAGCGTGGGCACCCACCCGGATACTTGGGCGCCTTGGAAGTGCAACGGGACCGACCGTGGCATTACCGTTTACGGCGATGGGCGCGTGCTCTTCCTCCACGCCGACCTGCGAGATGTGCTCCGGGAACTGAACAAGGACCCTGAGCACTTGGTGAAGCAGTATGGGCTTGATGTGGTCCGCTTCAAGGAC
>JBIIYD010000052.1:0-13355 GCA_044347005.1 Flavobacteriales bacterium
TATCCTGGGTGTACTGCTCAACATCAAGGACACGGACCGGTCCATGGGCGAAGTGCTCAAGGCGGGCTCACTTTCCCTGTTCAAGTTGTTCATCTTCATAGCGCTGCTTAGCCTGGCCTATTTGCTCATCAAGAAGGTCCTGAAGAAAGGCGACTACATCCAGGAAAGCTTGGACAAGCTCGTTTCGGTGATCAAAGGCAAGGAACCCCTGTTCGCCCTCTTCTTCGCCTTTGTCCTGCTCTTTTCCACCTTCACCGAGAACCTGGGCCTGCACTTCATCGTGGGTGCCTTCTTCGCCGCCATGCTCATCAGCGAATCGCTCATCGGCAAGGACAACCTCAAGGCCATTGAGACCACCACCAGCAAAATGGCCATGGGCTTCCTGGCCCCCATTTTCTTCGCCGGCATCGGCCTCGAATTCAACTTCTCTTCCATCGCCAACGTGGGGCTGCTCGTGGCCGTCATCGCGGTCTCTTACCTCTCGAAGATCGCCGGGGGTTTCATCGGCGGCACCCTTGCCGGACTCGGTGCGCGGGTGTCCCTCACCCTCGGCATAGGGCTCAATGCACGGGGCATCATGGAGCTGGTGATCGCCAACATCGCATACAAGAACGGCCTCATCAGCACCGAGGTCTTCTCCATTCTCGTGATCATGGGCGTGTTGACCACCCTGACCACGCCCCTGATGCTGAAAAGGGCCTTCGCACGCATCGAGTGATGCCGGTAATTACGGCCTTGTGAAGCGCCGCTGTTGTCCGCTTATGCGCGAGGGTCAATTGGGTCGCTCCGATTGGGGGGCCAATGCCCTGTGCCCCTGCCTCCTTCTGCGTCCTCTGCGCCTCGCCCCCTGTGCGTAGCGCCTTACATACCCACCCTGTGCCCCATCACCCCCGCAATGCTCCCCGCCCGCTGCTTCGCCTCCTCGGCCTTGGGCCCTGCGAAGTGCTCGTCCACGGTGCTGGTGAAGAGTTCCACCCAACGCTGGAAGTGTGCCGCCTCCATGGGCAGGCGCTGGTGCAGTGCCAGGTGGGGCGTCATGGGGGCGCCCTGGTAGGTGCGGTCGCCAAAGAGCAGCATGTTCCAAAAGGCCTCTATGCGCGGGGTGTGGTGCGCCCAGTCCACCTGGGTAAAGAAGTGCGCTAGCGCGGGATCGTAGCGGGCCTTGGCGTAGAAGGCCGCGATCAGCGTGCTTACGTCCTCGGGACCACTTAGGTCGGGGTGCTCGCGCATGAGGCAAAGGTGGGCTGCATGCGGGTCCTAGTGCTGAGCAGGGTCAATCATTCTCCCCCGTGAACCTTGCCACCTCTTCCTTGGTGCCGAAGAGCACGAGGATGTCGCCCTTTTGGGGCACGAAGTCGGGGTCCATTACGCCCAGGGCGCCCAGCTTGATGGAGCGTCGGCCCATGAAGCTCTTCTCGCTCTCCTTGCGCAGCACGGTAACCAGGCCCAGCTGGCGCTTGGTGAGTTCCTCGATGCGGTTGAGGGGCTTGCCCACGAAGCGGTCGGGCACCACGATCTCCACGATGATAAACCCGCCGGGCAGCTCGAACTGGTCCACCAGGCGGCGTAGGTTCAGCTTGCGGGCCAGGCCCTCGGCGGCCTTCTCCTCGGGGTGTACGATGTCCGTAACGCCCATGGAGTTGAGCACCATTTCGTGCAAGGGGTTGATGGCGCGGCTGATCACGCGCTTCACCTTCATGTTCACCAGCAGGGCGGTGGTCATGATGTTGGCGCCCTCGTTCTCGCCAATGGCCACCACGGCGGCATCCACATCGTTCAGCGGCAGGGTGCCAACGGCCTGCGGGTCGTTGCTCTCCAGGCACACGGCATAGCTCACCTCGCTTTTTATGGCGTTGATCTTCTCCATATCGTGGTCGATGGCGATGACCTCGTGGCCTAAACCGGTGAGCTTGATGGCCAGGTGCTTGCCGAAGTTGCCGAGGCCGAACACTGCGATCTTCATGGTGGATCAATTGATGAGGATATCCTCCTTGGGGTAACGGTAGGGGGTGGTCTGCACCTGGCGCAGCACACCGATCAATAAAGTAAGGGCACTCACGCGGCCCACGAACATGATCACCACCAGGGCCAGGCGAGCGGCATCGCCCAGCAGGGGCGTAAGGTTCATGCTAAGCCCCACGGTGCTGAAGGCGCTGAAGCATTCGAAGGCGATGGGCATGAGGGCGACGTCCTTTTCCAGCGAGGCGATGACCGTAACGGAAAGGCCCAGGAACACCAGGGAGAGCACGATGGTGGCAAAGGCGCGGCGTGTGCTCAGGTTGCTGATCTCGCGCCCGCCGAATTCGATGCGGCGGCGCCCGCGTGCGGTGGCGAAGATGTTGAGCGTGGCCACAGCGAAGGTGGTGGTCTTGATGCCGCCGCCGGTGGAGCCCGGCGAGGCGCCGATGTACATGAGCAGCAGGGTGATCATGAGCGCCGGCACCGAGAGGGCCGCGTAGTCCACCACGTTGAAG
Source organism: Flavobacteriales bacterium (assembly GCA_044347005.1). Classification (GTDB taxonomy): domain Bacteria; phylum Bacteroidota; class Bacteroidia; order Flavobacteriales_F; family PHOS-HE28; genus PHOS-HE28. Next base: position 2,475 of record JBIIYD010000052.1, read on the forward strand.
CCCGCCGTACGTGGTGTTATCCCGGTGAAAAAGGCGGTGCTGAAGCGGCCCCACCAGGTGCTGTGCTCGGCCAGGGCGCCGTTCCACTCGAACACCAATATGGCCATGGTGCCCACGGCGATGAGCAGCACGGTGATCTTGAGGGCGATGCGCGAGGAGAGGTTCACCAGGCGTGGGTGGCTTTGGCAGGGTACCCCGGTAAGCATGCGCTTGATGCGTTCGCCCACCCACACGCGCACGTACTTGCTGAAGTTGAAGATGATGCCGAAGCCCAGGCCACCGAAGATGATGAGGAAGGCCAGCACCCACATGAGCGGGTAGTTGAAGCGGAAGAGCGGTTCGTACAGCCCCGCGCTCATGGTGGAGAAGCCCGCGTTGTTGAAAGCCGATATGGCGTGGAACACAGCGAAGAAGATGCGATCGCCGGTGTTGGCGAACTGCGCGGCGGGCACGCTGTAGTAGATGAAGACCATGCCCACCAGTTCCACCGCCAGGGTGAAGAGGATGACCTGGATGATGAAGCCGCGCGCGTTGCCGATGGAGGTGTTGGCGATGTCGCGGATGCGCAGCTGCTCCTCAAGGGAACTGCGCCCTTTGAAGAAGAAGGCGAAGAAGCTGGTGAAGGTCATCACCCCCAGGCCACCGAGCTGGATGAGCAGCAGCAGCACGCACTGCCCGGCGAAGGTGAGGTCCTTGCCCACGTCGATGACGCTGAGGCCGGTGACGCACACCGCGGAGGTGGCGGTGAAGACTGCCTCGATGAGGGTGATGGGCCTTGTGCTGGTGTTGGGCAGCAGGAAGAGCGCCGCACCGATGGCGATGATGAGCACGAAGCTGGTGACGAAGAGCAGGGCCGGGTTGAAGAGGGTGCTGTTGCGGCCCAGTTCCAGCCGTGAGAATTCGATGAAGATGAAGCCCAGCAGGAAGATCAGGTTGGGCCAGTGGTAACTGTGGTGCCACACGGCCATGCCCGCCGGCTTTATCAGTATCAGGAACAGCGCGGCTGAAAACCAGAGCAGTTCGGCCTTGCGGATGTGCTCCCCACGCAGGTTGGTGCGGATGAGGCTGCCCAGGGTAACGAAGGCGGCCGCGATCACCAGGCCATAGCTCAGTTGGTCGAGTAGTAGACCGGTGGCCGCATCGCTTCGGAAGCCCAATTCCAGCAGGAAGAGGAATACGGCAAGGATGATCACCGTGATACGGGCCAGGCCGACCACTTCCCTGCGCAGTACCGATCGGAGGAGCGTCTGTTTCATCGGGCCGGGGACCGTGTGGCCTCCCCGGGCATTGTGAACGGGGCCAAAGCTAAGGGTGTGCGCCGCGTGTGCAAGGGTTCAAGGGAAGGTGTTGCTCTTTCCGTTGAACCGGTGCGCATACACGACCGCATCGGCGCTCATGATCACCAGTTGCAATCGGGTTCTTATCCGTGTCCATCCGTGTGCATCCGTGGTTCAATGCATTCGAACGAAAGCGCCGCCAGACGCGGTCAATGGGACCAGATAGCCTTGGGCTCAAGGCAAGGTGTTGCTCTTGCCGTTGAGCCGGTGCGCATACACGACCCCATCGGCGCTCACGGTCACCAGTTCCAAGCGTCCGTCCAGGTCGAGGTCCGTGGGCTCGGCGGACAACTTGCCGGCGAACGGCGAGCCCTCCTGCTCACGGCCTTCGGTGTCCAACAGGCTCACGGTGCTGCCGTCGTTGCTTGCCACTACGATCCATAGCCCTGCGGTGCCGCGGCCGTACACCTGCAGCCCATGGTCCATCGGGTTGCCGAAACTGCGCAGCAGCCGTGCATCGCCCGCGCCCTTCAGTATCACGCTATCGCCACTGATGTACGCCACTTGCCCGGTGGTGCCATCGGTGGGTGGCAGCAGCACCGCGTGCCCGGTACCGGTCGGTGCCACTTGCTCCTTGTTGCCACCCAAGGTTCCGGTCCGGATGCGCCCTTCGGCATCGCTCCACAGCAGGCTGCTGGACAGCAATTCCGGCCCCGGTGCCAGGGCCAATACCACCGATGAAGCACCCGTTTCCAAGGTGAAGCGTTCGCGCACCACGCCCCGGCGGTCCAGGCAGTGCAGCTTGCCATCGGCGGTGGGCACCACCAGGTGGTCGCGCCCCTTGATGCGTAGGTGCCGCACCAGGCCGGTGGCCGCTGCGCTCAACGGCTTTGCTTCCCAGCCCTTCACCACCTGCCCATCGAGCCCCAGGTTCACCAAACGCTTGTCCGCCGTGGGCACCAGCACCCGGTAGTCGCGTTCGTTCTCGTAGTCGAACACGGCCAGGGGCGCCGTAGCCGGGCTTTTCAAGGTGAACGGGAATCCGCCCACGTCCTTGCCGTTACGATCCACCAGGAACACGGTGTTGGCGGTGTTGAAGAGGTACTGGAGCTTGTCGTTGCGGAAGCGGTCCACCTGTGTTATGCGGCCCAGGATGGGGCCTTCCAGCTGGCGTGTCCACAGCACCTGGCCGGTGCTTGCCAGCAGGTGCAAGCGGTGCTGGGCGTCCTGCACCAGCACCTCACGGGTGTTGTTCACGTGGTTGCGCACCAAGTCCGGTGGGCGTTGCACCGGGGCGCCCAGCGCCACGGACCATGCGGTGCTGCCGGCTTGCGCGGCCAGTGGCGCGTGCTGCAGGCCCAGCACCACGTGGTAGTAGCCGTGTTGCCCGGCCGATAGTTGCAGGGTCAACCCACCGAGCGCGTTCCATAGGCTGTCCATGGCCATCGCGCCCACGGCCGCATCGGGCTTCAGACCGCGTTGCAGCAGGCCGCGCGTCCGGGCCACATCGCACCACAACGTTCTGCCCGCCTCCGCGCTTAACCGTGCGTTCCACGCGGCCGCACGTTCGTCCTCGGCCAGCGAACCGCCGTCGTTCCACACATCGATGGAGGACATGAGCGCCGCCGGGGTATTGCTGAAGAGGATCACATCGCCCAGCACTACCCACCACGGCGTTGCAAGCGCGGCGAAGTCCTTCCCCAGCACACGTTCGTGGGTGCTGGCCTCGGGCATGCGGGTCAAACGCGCACCGCGGTAGGCCAGGGTGTCGCAAGCGGTGGTGCACAGGCTGTTCAACCGCTCAACGGCCAGGGTGCTGTCCTGGGTACCGAAGAAGGCCCAGTAAAGGTCGCTGGCCGGGTCGGTGCCGGGGGCGGTGGCCGTGCCCACAGTGCCGCTTACCCAACTGCACAGCGCCTCGGTTGCGGGGTCGGCCTTCGCCCCAGCGGGCAGGCCTTCGATCCATTTTGCCGCATCGGACACGTGCCACATGCGCGCCGTGCTCACCTTGGCCGGCAGCATGCGTTGCACGTTGTTGCTACCGTTGCCTTGCGCGCGCACCGTGGCCAGCACCGCATCGTCGCTTTCGGGCACCAGCAGCCCGCTCATCAGCAGGGCATCGGGCCGTATGCGCAGGTCCAGCGCCACCCAGCCTGCGGGCACCTCCATCCGTTCCAAGGCATCGGGGCGCCACCAGGTGTTCAGCAGGCGTTGTGCACGTGCGCTGTGTGCCAGTATGTGGGCATCGGCACCGGCGCCCAAGGTGCTGCGGGCCTTGCTCAGCAGGCTGTCGGTGGCCAGGGATGTGCCACCCTTCAGTTGCAGGAGGGCCTCGTCCATGATGCCGGGGTCCGAGGCCAGCAGCCACAGTCCGTTGTGCAGGGCGAGGGAGAGCGGGGGCAGGGCGGTATCCGGTCGCACCTGCACGCTGCCACCGGTGGCCAAGGCTTGTAAGGTGGCCGCGTCGGCGCCGAGCACTTCCGCAAGGGCCTGGTCGGCGGGTTGGCCCTCCCCGTTGCGGGTGCCCACGAAGAGGCTGCCCATGCGGTCGCCACCGCTGCGCATGATGGCCACGAGCACGGGTCCGTCGCCAACGGTGTTGCGCAGTGCGGCATCGTTCTCTAGCCGAAGGGCGAGGCGGTCCAGCAGACGCCCGGCCGCAGCCACACCGGGGGCATTGGCAAAGGCGCCCCAGAGCTGGGTGGTGTGGGTGGCGCGGTCCCAGGTGCTCCACGCCTGCGGCACGTACACCACGATGGCGGCATGCTGGGGCACGGCGTCCCAAGGGTCGGTAGCGGTGGTCCCCGGCCCCTTCCAGGTCCACAGGGTGTAAATGGCCCCGGCCAGGGTGGCCAGCACAAGGAGCAGGGCTAGGATGCGGCGCATGAGCTGTGCCACCAAAGGTATCGGCGGTGTTGCCGCGCCATAGGGGCTTGCGGTATGCCTTTGCACACGTTCCTGTGGACAGGTGCGATCCTCCTCCGCGTTGAATTGGCAACACGGTCGCCGAAGCGATGAGCGAACAGGCGCTATGCAGCCACTTCGCTGGCCTGTGTCTCCGCCAACAGCCGGAAGCTTCGGCGGTGTTGCACGCAGGGGCCCACACGTTCGATGGCGGCGCGGTGGTGCGCGGTGGGGTAGCCCTTGTTCACGGACCAGCCGTAGTCCGGATGCTGGGCATGCAGTTCGGCCATGAGCTCGTCGCGGTGTGTTTTTGCCAGTATGCTGGCGGCGGCGATGCTGCGGTACAAGCCATCGCCCTGCACGATGCACTGGTGCGCGATGCCGGGGTATGGGGTGAAACGGTTGCCGTCGATCAGCAGGAGTTCCGGCACGCGGGCCAGGTGGGCCACGGCGCGATGCATGGCCAGGAAGGAAGCGTTCAGGATGTTGTGGCGGTCGATCTCATCGGGCCAGGCATAGCCGACGGCCCACGCGGTGGCCTTCTTTTCGATCAGCATGCGCAGCGTGTCGCGCCGTTCCGCGCTCAGCTTCTTGCTGTCGTCCAGGAAAGGAAGTTTCAGTCCGGGGGGCAGGATCACTGCTGCGGCCACCACCGGACCGGCCAGGCAGCCACGGCCTGCTTCATCGCAACCGGCCTCCAGAAGGCCTCGGGTATGGTAGGGCGCCAGATCTGCCATCGCCGCCGAAGATACATGACGAATATCATGTGCGGATCCATGTCGGTATCCCGATCAGGGCTTCAGCCCAGCATCGCCGCACATGCGCACGAAACTGTCCCAGAGGTCGGTGGCCGACTTGTCCCAGTTGTAGCGTGCGGACCGCTCGATGCCCTTGCGGCTCAATTGGGCGCGCAGTTCGGCATCGGACCATACCTCGTACAGGGCGCGGGTGATGTCCTTTACGCTGAAGGGGTCGCAGTAGTGTGCGGCGCTGCCGGCCACCTCGGGCAGCGCGGTGGTCTCGGCCGCCACCACCGGCACACCGCAGCGCATGGCTTCGGCCACGGGTATGCCGAAGCCTTCGAAGTAGCTTACGAAGGCCAGGGCCAGCGACCCGCCGAGCGCATGTACCAATCGCTCCTGCCCCAGTCTGCCTGTGAAGAGCACATGGTCCTTGTGTACCATACGCTCCCAGGCTTGTTGCATGCGCGGATCCCACCAGAACCTTTCGCCCACGATCACCAGCTTCAAGTCGCCCGGGTGGGCGGCCAGCAGGGCATCGAAGGCCAGCAGCAGGCGGGCGATGTTCTTTCGCGGGTGCAAGGAGCCTACACAGATGAAGTACTCGGCGCCTTGCGCGAACTCCTGCCGCGCCGCCATGCGTTCCGCAGGCTCCAAGGGATGATAGGCGCTGCCCACACCGTTGTACACCACATCGATGTGGCCCACCGGCACCTCGTAGCGATCGGCAATGTCGCGCCGGCTGAAGTCGCTTACGGTGGCCAGCCTGGTGGCGTGGCGGGCAAAGCGCGGAAAGTAACTGCGGTAGTAGTTGCGGTAGGCGCGGGGCAGGTCCTCCGGGTAGTGTTCGAAGTTGAGGTCGTGCAGCACCGCAAGGCTCGGGATGTTGCTGCGCAGGGGCAGGAAGCCATCGGGGCTCAGGAAGGCATCGGCTTTCAGGCTTTTCAGCTTGCGCGGCAGCAGCCAGTTGAACCACAGCTCGTACAACAGCGGATGGCGGGTGGGCGGCCCCATCACCACCGGGGTCACGTTGGGTGCGTACACGAAGCGCTTGTCGAAGGCCCGGTCGAAGAGGAAAAGGAACTGGTGTTCGGGATGCGCCAGCACGATGCGCCGCATGGTCTCGTGCGTGAACCAGCCGATGCCTTCGAGCTTGTCCTGAAGCAGCAGGCGGGTGTTGACGGCGATGCGCATGGCGCTGCGAAGATGGGGGATGTCGGACAAGCTTCCAGCTTGTCTTTTGCAAGTCCCATCTTCGCGGTGCCGTGCAACGTACCTTCCTCACCAACCTGGCCCTGCTGCTGGTGCTCAACCTGCTGGTGAAGCCCTTCTACATCCTTGGCATCGATGCCGGGGTGCAGGATGCGGTGGGCAGCGAGGTGTATGGAAGTTATGCTGCCTTGTTGAGCTTGAGCTTCCTGCTCAACATCCTGCTGGACCTTGGCATCACCAACTACAACACACGGCACATCGCCCAGCACACGCAGCTCATGGGCAAGTACCTGAGCGGTATTGCCGGGTTGCGTGTGGTGTTGATGGTGGTGTACGCCCTCTTCACGGTGGTCGCCGGGCTGTTGCTGGGCTATACGGGGGAGCAGCTGGGCATGCTCGGCTGGCTCGTGCTCAACCAGGGCCTCGCGGCCAGCATCCTGTACCTGCGCAGCAACGTTGCAGGCGCCCAGCGCTACCGGCAGGACAGTGTGTTGAGCGTGCTTGATCGGGCCCTGATGATCGTAGGCATGGGCTGGTTGCTTTGGGGGCGGGCGGTACCGGGCCCACTCGACATCCAGTGGTTCGTGTGGGCGCAAACCGCAGCCTATGCCGTTACACTGCTGGTGGCACTGGTCATGGTGCTGCGCCTGAGCGGGCGTTTGCGGCCCAAGTGGCGCCCCGTGTTCGGGCGAATGGTCATCCGGCAGAGCCTGCCTTATGCGCTGCTCATCCTGCTGATGACCTTTTACTATCGCACCGATACGATCATGCTTGAACGCATGCTGCCCGATGGTGCCATGGAAGCCGGCATCTACGCCCAAGGCTTCCGCTTCTTCGAGGCCTTCAACATGCTGGGTTTCCTCGTGGCCGGGCTGCTGCTGCCCATGTTCAGCCGCATGCTGCGCCAGGGCGAAGCGCTGGGCCCGCTGGTGTCCCTGGCTTTCCGCCTGATCCTTTCCGGTGCACTTGTGGTGGCGGTGTTCGCCAGCATGAACGCGCAGGCGATCATGGAACTGCGCTACAGCGCGCACACAGCGCAGAGCGCCCCGTCCTTCGCCATCCTCATGTGGTGCTTCGTGGCCGTTTGCACCACGTACATCTTCGGTACCCTGCTTACCGCCGGGGGCGATCTGCGTGTGCTGAACATGGTGGCCGGTGGCGGCGCTTTGCTCAACATCGGGCTCAACCTTGTGCTGATCCCACGCTGGCAGGCCGAAGGGGCCGCATGGGCGAGCCTCGTGACCCAGGTGCTCGCGGCCGCCATCCAGCTGGTGCTGGCCGTCCGCGTGTTCCGGTTGACCATGCCTTGGGCAGTGCTCCTCCGTGCCGTGTTCCTGGTGGTGGGCCTTGCGGCCGCATCGTATCTCGGGCCCTTGTTCGACATGTCCTTCGGGCTGTTGGTTTGTCTGTATGCCATGGTCGCGTTCGCCTTGGTGCTGCTTACCGGCTTGGTGAAGCCCGCCGAATTGCGCGGACTGCCGGAATTGGCCGGGGATAAGCTGAAGCGTTGACCCGTGCGGATCCCAGGTGACCTCGGTCCTTTGCGCGGAAACCATTGGAACGATGTTCCCCCTCCGCCCAGCGACAGGCGCTGCACAATACCGGGTTCGAGCAGCCGTTGGACCTTGCCATCCGCAAAGCGTGTCGTCGGACCAGCGTGCAGTCATCGGCTTCCACGCACCTCGGTCCACAAGCGGCCCGCCTGCCGGTGAACATGTACTTTAGGCCCTCTTTTCAGCCGAGCAAACGGATGCAACAACCTTCTTCTGGCACACCGGTCCGATCCTTCGATCTGGTGCTTTTCCTCTGGGCACGTCGCCGCCTGATCATGGGCGTTACGCTGCTGGCCATCGTCACGGGCATCATCGCCGCATACGTCATCCGGCCCCTGTACAGGAGCGAGGTGATCATGTTCCCGGCCATCACCAACTCGGTGTCCAAGGCCATGTTGAGCGAGATGAGCACCGGCCGCGACGACATCCTGGCGCTGGGTGATGAGCAGGATGCCGAACAGCTGCTTCAGATGCTCCAGAGCGAGCGCATCCGCGACCGCGTGGCACAGAACTTCGACCTGATGAGCGTGTACCGCATCAAGCCCGATGCGAAACACCGCGTTACCGAGTTGAACAAGGCCTACCAGGAACACATCAATTTCGAGTACACCAAGTTCGGCAGCGTGCGTGTTTCGGTGCTGGACGAGGACCCCGTGCGGTCGGCCGACATCGCCAACTACATATCGGACCAGGTGGACAGCGTTTGGAAGGAAATGGCCGTGGAGCGCGCCCAGAAAGGGTTTATCGTGGTGGAGTCCAAGGTGAAGGAGCTGGAAGAGAACATCCGCGTGATGACCGACAGCATGCGCGTTTTACGCGAACTGGGGGTGCACGACTACCACACGCAAAGCGAGCGTTACAACGAGTACCTGGGTGCCGCCATCGTAAAGGGTGATGCACGTGCGGTGCGCGAGTTCGAGGAGCGCTTCAAGGTGTTGGCCATGTACGGTGGTGCATACGTCACCATCCAGGACCGCCTCTTCAACGAGACCAAACGATTGAGCATCCTGAAGATGAAGCTGGAGCAGGCCCAAGCGGACCGCGACAGCAACCTGCCCCACAAGTTCGTGGTGAACCGGGCACAACCGGCGGACAAGAAGGACTACCCGATCCGCTGGCTCATCGTTGCCATCAGCGCCATTGCCGGACTGGTGCTGGCGCTGTTGCTGATCGTGGTGCAGGAGAACATCAAGAAGATCCGTACCGCCCATGTCGAATGAGCTTTCCTTCTCCAATGCGGTGAACGTGGTGCGTGTGCACCTGCGCACCTTCGTGCTCGTGGGCGTGGTCGCCGTGGTGCTTACCACCCTGCTCAGTTCGCCCCTGGTGATCAAGCCGAAATTCCTGTCCTCGGCCACGGTGTATCCGGTGAACCTGAGCACCTATTCCACCGAAACACGCACTGACCAGTTGCTGCAACTGCTGGAGAGCAACAGCATCCGCGACAGCCTCATCCGGCGCTTCGACCTGGCCGTGGTGTACGATGTGGACACCACTGCGAACGGGGGCTACTTCGCCCTGTACAACGAGTTCGAGGACCGCGTGGAGGTAAGCAAGACCCTGTACGAGTCGGTGATGGTGGAGGTGATGGACGAGGACCCCGTGCGTGCCCGGGACATGGTGAAGGCCATGCTGGAGCAGACGGACCTGCTGGCCCGGCGGTTGCAACGCGAAAAGTCCTATGAGGTACTGGCCATCGCCAAGCGCTCCCTGGACCAGGAAAAGCGCAAGCTGGATTCGGTGGAGCAGCGTTTGGTGCAGTTGCGGCAGGCCTCGGGTCTGCTGGTCTACGAGGGCCAGACCTCGGAATTGACGCGTGGCTACTTGCGCATGCTGTCGACCCCCGGCGTATCGCAGGCGCGACTGGACGAGGTGCGCGCCATGTTCCGCACCCTGGAAGAGAACGGCGGCGAATTCCGTTCGTTGACGGACCTCAGCAACATCTTCAGGCACAATTATGACCGCCTGCTGCAGGAGTACGAGCGCATCGAGAGCGATGTGCTCAAGGAGCTGACCTATACCAACGTGGTGGTGTACCCCGAAGTGAGCGACCACAAAGCGTATCCCATCCGGTGGCTGATCGTGCTCGTGGGCACGGCCTCGGCCCTGTTCCTCTGCCTGGTGCTGCTGATGTGGCGCGAAGAAAGGGCCTGAACCATGTTGCAGGCGTTGAAGGCCCACTGGATCGCCGTTACCTGCACGCTCTTCGTGCTGGTGAACGCGGTGCTGGTGGCCAACGAGGTGTACTGGCTGAACCTGCTGCCCGTGGCGCTGCTGGTGCTCTGGACCATGGTCACCTCCCTGGACCGCTTGCTGCTGTTCATCGCGTTCGCCACGCCGCTCTCGATCAACATGGAAGAGCTGGAGATCGGGGGCATCGGCATCGCCCTGCCCACGGAGCCGCTCCTGGTGGGCATCATGGTGCTGGTGCTGCTCAAAATGGCGCTGGAACGCGATGTGATCGACCCGCGCATTTGGAAGCATCCGATCACTTGGGTGATCCTGGCACAATTGGGCTGGATGCTGATCTGCATCGTGCCCAGCACCATGCCCTTGGTTTCCGTCAAGTACTTCACGGCGCGCCTTTGGTTCGTGACCAGCATGTTCCTGGTAGGCACGCGCTTGTTCCAGGACGGACGTAACATGCACCGGTTCATCTGGGCCTACCTGGCGGGACTGGCTATCGTAGTGCTGTATACGCTCATCAACCACGCGCAGTACGCTTTTGCCCACGAACCGGCGCACTGGGTCATGAGCCCCTTCTTCAAGGACCACACGAGCTACGGGGCCATCATCGCCTTCTTCGTGCCTTACATGATCGCGGCCGTTGCGCTACCCGGCTTTTCGCGCACACGTCGCGGGGTGGCCTTTTTCCTGCTGGTGCTGCTCACCACGGGCCTCATCTTCTCCTTTACGCGGGCGGCCTGGGTAAGCCTGGTGGGTGCCTTGGGTGTCTACCTGGTATTGCGCCTTCGCATCCCGGTCTGGGTGCTGCTGGTGCTTGCTGTTACCGCCGGCGGCGTCTATTGGGCCAACGAGGAGCGCATCACCATCGCCTTGGAACGGAACCGCGAAGAGTCGTCGGACGACCTCGGGGAACACGTGAAGTCCATTTCGAACATCTCCAGTGATGCTTCGAACCTGGAGCGCATCAACCGTTGGAACTCCGCCATCCGCATGTGGCAGGAACGTCCG
>JBIIYD010000053.1:0-13334 GCA_044347005.1 Flavobacteriales bacterium
TACCATTTCGCATTAAGGCGTAGGCTAGAGGTGCGAAGGGATTTTTGCGCAGGGCGATACGGCGGGGTCGTTGCATAGCAAGAGCTATGGAACTATCACTACGGAGAAGCCATGCGGAAAAAGAGCGAGCAGATCGGCCTAGACCTTGGTGCGAATTGGTATTAGTGCGCCTTCTTCAGCCATTTGGCTTCCAGGACGAAGGTGCCGAAGGGTAGCACGCTCGCGGCGCCGAGCCCGATGATGCGTTCGGCATCCCACTTCAATTTGGTGAACAGTGGCACCGCAGCGATCCAGTACGCGATGAAGAGCACGCCATGCGCCCACCCCGTGTACTTCACGGCCAGTGGCATGTCGGCCAGGTATTTCAGGGGCATGGCCACGAAGAGCAGGAACAGGAAACTGAAGCCCTCGGCGCGGGCGATGGTGCGGAAGCGGCTGATGATGGGCGATTCGGGCATGGTGGGCGCAAAGATATCCGGAGCCACAATGGCCTCAGCTCTTCACAGGCACTCTCACCGCCGTGAATACCCGCTGCTCCACGCTGTAGCTGTGGCCCTTGGAGATGATGTGTACGCGCATGCCTTCCACACTGAAGGGTTCACCTTCCTCCACATCCGCGAAATCGCTGTAGGTGATGTCGTGACCATCAAAGATCATGACCTGGCCGCTTCCGATCGTCTCCAGCATTTCGCCTGCGGTGATCACCACGCCGGTGTCTTCACCGAGGCCGATGCCGATGGCGTTCGGGTTACCCGCAACGGCCTGTGTCAAGCGGCTGAAACGGCCGCGCTCCACGAAGTGACTGTCGATGATCACGTCCTGGATCAGCCCCGCTCCGGTGGTCATCTTCACGCCGCCTTTGAACAGGCCCGAAGCGCTGTGCCCCTGGTAGATCATGGTACTGCTCATGCACATGGCGCCCGCACTGGTGCCCGCGATCACGAAGCCGCTCTCGTCCTGATAGCGGCGCTTCATCAGTTGCAGGAAAGCTGTGCCGCCGAAGATGGTCGTGAGGCGCAATTGGTTGCCACCGCTCATCATCACACCGTCGGCCTTGGAGAGGCGCTTGATCATGTCGGGCTTCACATCGCCGCGGTCGCGGATGTCGAGCACGTCGATGTTGGTGGCACCCAGCCGGCCGAAGGCCTCGATGTAGTTCTGCCCCACTTCTTCGGGAATGCTGCTGGCGCTGGTGATCACCGCGATCCGTTTCTCCGGACCGCCGATCTCGTTCACCACGCGGCGCAGGATGCCTTCCTCGATGAAGGCATGGTGGAATACCTTGGTGTTGTGCCCGCCGTCGGGGGTGTTGCCCTTGTCCTCGTTACCGCCAATGGCGATCAGTTTGCCTTTTGGTGTCATGCGTGTGGTTGTTCCCCCCGCCCCACGGCCATTCCGAACCCTCGTCTTGTGGAATAGCCACCGCGAAAGTAGCCGACCCTTCACGATCGCTTCACAACGCGGCAAGAATCGATGAACAGGGGAGTGTCATGAGAATGCGCCTTCGCACTGGCCAACATGCGCGAATGGTCATTGGCGAATGGCGAATGGGGGCGCCAGCGGTTCCGGTCGGGCACCATTCAACGCCGACCATTTACCGGAATGGGACCGATCTTGGTGTGAGTGTCGGCCCCATTCACCAGCTCCCATTCGCCATTCACCAACCACGCCCAAACCCTCGAACCCAAGCATCACCTGAACTGGACGTGCTCACCAAAGGGTATTCATGAATATCTTCCCCACGTCTTACCACAGCTCTTTCCACATGCGCATTCTGGAACTCAAGGCCATGCGTGGCCCCAACCATTGGTCGGTAAAACGCCACAGGCTCGTGGTCATGCGCCTCGATATCGAGGGCCTTGAGGACAGGCCCACGGACAAGATACCCGGGTTCTATGAGCGCATCACCACGCTGATCCCCTCGCTCCACAAGCACCGTTGCAGCGAAGGCCATGAAGGCGGTTTCTACGAGCGCTTGAAGCGTGGCACCTGGATGGGGCACGTGATCGAGCACATCGCGCTGGAGATCCAGACACTCGCGGGCATGGATACCGGCTTCGGCCGCACACGCAGCACGGGGGAGCATGGCGTGTACAACGTGGTCTTCAGCTACGTCGAGGAGCCATCTGGGCTTTTCGCCGCAAAGGCAGCCGTGCGCATTGCCGAAGCTTTGGTGGAGGGGAAGGAATACGACCTGGAGGCGGACATCATGGAGATGCGCAAACTGCGCGAAGAGTCGCGGCTCGGGCCCAGCACGGCCGGTATCGTGGACGAGGCCGCCAGCCGTGGCATTCCCTACATCCGCCTGAACAAACACTCGCTGGTTCAGCTCGGTCATGGCGTGTACCAGAAACGCATCCGGGCCACCATTACCAGCCGCACGAGCAACATCGGGGTGGAGATCGCCTGCGACAAGGAGGAGACCAAGGATCTGCTGGAGAGCTATGAGATCCCTGTTCCAAAAGGGCGCGTGGTGCGTACCGAGGAAGGACTGGAAGCGGCCCTGGACAGCGTTGGCTTCCCTTGCGTGATCAAGCCCATCGGCGGCAACCACGGGCGCGGCGCCACCATCGGCATCAAGACGTTGGAAGAAGCCAAGGTCGCGTTGGCCAAGGCCAAGGAGATCAGCCGCAGCGTGATCGTGGAGCGTTACATCACCGGCTTCGACCACCGCATTTTGGTCATCAACCACCAATACGTGGCCGCTGCGAAACGCACCCCGGCCTGCGTTGTGGGCGATGGCAAGCGCACGATCACGGAACTGGTCGCGGAAGTCAACAAGGACCCGCGTCGTGGATACGGTCACGAGAAAGTGCTGACCCAGATCGACATCGATGACCATACCCTGAAGCTGCTGGACAAACTCGGGATGACTCCCGAAAGTGTTCCGCCCAAGGACGAAGTGATCTACCTGAAGGCTACGGCGAATCTGAGCACCGGCGGCACGGCCACGGACATCACGGAGATCGTTCACCCTTTCAACGTGTTCCTGGCCGAACGCATCAGCCGCATCATCGACCTGGACATCTGCGGCATCGACATCATGGCGCCGGACCTCAACGACCCCATCACCGAGAACGGTGGTGCGGTCCTCGAAGTCAATGCAGCACCGGGCTTCCGCATGCACTTGGATCCCACCGAAGGCATCGGTCGCAACGTGGCCGAACCCGTGGTGGACATGCTCTTCCCGCCGGGCACGCCGAGCCGCATACCCATCATCGCAGTTACGGGGACCAACGGCAAGACCACCACCACACGCCTGATCGCGCACATCATGCGCAGCGTAGGCCACAAGGTGGGCATGACGTGCAGCGATGGCGTGTACATCATGAACCGCATGCTGATGAAGGGCGATTGCACCGGTCCGGCCAGCGCGCAGTTCGTATTGAAGGATCCTTTGGTGAACATGGCCGTGCTGGAAACGGCGCGCGGCGGCATGCTGCGGAGCGGCCTCGGCTTCGAGCATTGCGACGTGGGCATCTGCACCAACGTGGCCGCCGACCACCTGGGCTTGAAGGACATCAACACCCTGGAGGAACTCGCCCACGTGAAGAGCACCGTGCCCCGCAGTGTGCGCAAGGACGGTTACGCAATCCTGAATGCCGACGACGACCTGGTGATGGCCATGCGCAAACAGTGCGACGCCAAGATCGCCCTCTTCAGCCTGGACGAGAACAACCGCCTGCTGCGCCAGCACTGCAAACTCGGCGGTCTGGCGGCGGTGTACGAGAACGGCTTCATCACCATCAGTAAGGGCGAATGGAAGCTGCGCATCGAAAAGGCCGTGAACGTGCCGCTGACCTACGGAGGTAAGGCTGTGTTCAACATCCAGAACGTGCTGCCCGCCGTGCTCGCGGCCTACACCCAAGGCGTGAAGATCGAGGAGCTGCGCCAGGCCCTGGCCACCTTCGTGCCTTCACCGGCCCAAACGCCCGGCCGCCTCAACCTCTTCCAGTTCAAGAACTTCCAAGTGGTGGTGGACTATGCCCACAACCCGCACGGCTTCGAGGCCCTCGGGCGTTTCGTGGCCAAGGTGCCCGATTCGCCCAAGATCGGGGTCATTGCCGGTGTTGGCGATCGCCGCGACGAGGACACCGTGAACTTGGGCCGTCTGAGTGCGCGCATGTTCGACGAGATCATCATCCGCCAGGACCGCAACCTGCGTGGCAAGACCGACGATGAGATCATCGCCCTGCTTGTCAAGGGCATCAAGGAGGTGGACCCCGACAAGAAGTACATCATCATGAAGAAGGAGGAGGAGGCCATCCGCCACGCCATCGGCACCGCGCCGAAAGGCGCCTTCATCGTGCTATGTAGCGACGTGGTACCCGATGCCCTCGCCTTGGTGCTCAAGCTCAAGGAAGAGGATGAGCAGGTCGCCTTCAGCAAGGATGATATCCCCAACCGGACGAAGGAACTGGTGGGGAAGGTGGGTGCGCCTGTGGCGGAGCATGGGCAGTGAGGGGGGCGGCAGGGTCCCGCCAAACTGGCGGAGCCTTTCCGAAGCTTTGGTTAAGAAAATCAGTCAAATGGACAACTACCATCACAGAGACGGTGAGAGGAAATGGCGCTGCGTTCTGAAGCCAAAATCAACCCTGTTCAATCCTATGATTATAAAGTCTGATTCAATCTCAACGGTCATTTGTGAGAAGTACTTCGACATATCCATCCTCACGATTCCATTAGGAACGCTCTTGATGCCGGACATTAGAACGACCGTAGTGTTTGGTATAGTATCGTTATTGCTTGTTGTAGTTCTTTTTTTATTCACTATCAAACAGACGATTATATTCTATGATACTTCAATTCTTGTAGAACGTACTTTGCGAATGAAATCCCTAGTCATCTCGTTACATAGAACGGAAATGGATAGAGAATCATTCAATGTAAGGGTCAGTTCTTGTATCGCTGGTGGGGGCTCGGATTTCAGTGGCTCAGAATCTTTCACTATCCTGCTCTGCAACAAATCCACCAGCATCGGAAGGGTTGGCAAGTTCAATAACCTTGAGTCTTGTAAAGCCATGGCTGCCAGCTTTCAGCCTGCTAAGGGTCTTTCGCAACAGCCCCTTCCACTCAGCTGAGCGTAGCCTCCGGCTATGCTCGACAAGAACAGGATCACAGTAGCCTTTGGCTACCCATACCAGTCTTTCATTCCCCCGTAGGCCCGGACCGATGATCCGTGTCCCAATACTCACAACGGCTCCGTGATCGCCACGAGCAACTTAGTCCTGTCGTTCTTGTAGGCTTCGATCTTGCCCGTGCTTTCCACGACGAAAGCCACAAGGGTTTCGGTAGGTTCGCTGGACCACGCCGGCTTTTCTGACCGGAGTCCTGGACAAGGGCTTGAATGGTACGAATGGGTCCCCACGGGAAACCCCAGCAGCCAGCCAGCGCGGATATGACCGACGCCTTGTTGCAACGCTTTTCCAAGCAGGCGACACATCCGATCACCGGTGTCCGCTCGTGGTTGGTCAGGATGATGAAGCTGTTGGCGCGACTTGCGAGGAGCCTAGCTATCGCCGATGTTCGCTGGTTGGGATCTGTGGTCCGGACGCTGTATGTCGACCCAATGGGGTCGATAAACAGCGCCTTCTGTAGCGCTGATCATGCTGAGGTGATGCGCCATTACCAGAGAAGGGCGAGTGCGAGGAAGGAGGTACGCCGCGCCTTCACTTCCATTTCCTCGGATTCTCCACGATATACTGCGCAATGCGGCAATACTCCAGGTTGTACTCACGGATCACATGTTCGTGGTACCCCTTCTTCCAGATCCGTCGCCCGGGCGTGCCACACAGGGTATTGATGCGCTTGGTGCTCTCAGACTTGAACACCGCGATGATCGCACCCAAGGAACCACGTTTCGGCCCTTTGGGCCTACCCCCAAGCGTCATTGAAGGTCCTGTACCGTCGACCCACTGGGTCGACTTTGTCGGATCTTCCCCAACGGGTCGATCCCCGTTACCCACACCGGCACCCACATTCCCCTCCAGCACCACTATCGCATGCAAATGATCCGGCATCACCTGCATTTCCGGTATCCGGGCATGTGGATAGTGCTCGGGTATGGCTTTGAAGCATTCCTGAACGATTTGGCCAGCTTCGTTCAATTCCATCCTGGCATGAGCACCTGCGCCTATGATGCGCCCGAATACTTCGCCCCTTTGCTCCGAGCTGAAGGTCACAAAGTAGGTGCCTTGGGTGTAGTCTCGGTCGGGTAGACGTGGGTGCTTGTGGAAGATGGGAGACATGGTATCGAAGCTCGGGAATGCTGGGGTGAATTGAGGGAGTAAGAAAGTATCGTATGTCGACCCAGTGGGTCGACGGTACATCATCCGTACCTATGGACGCACCCTTTCTCCTAGGTGATAATACCCGCCTACCCTCAGAAAGGAAAGTAGATCGGTATCACCACCATTGCCACGATCCACACCAGGATGTTCAGCGGGGTGCCCACCTTCAGGTAGTCGTTGAAGCGGTAGTTGCCGGGCACGTAGATCATACTGTTGGTCTGGTAGCTCATGGGCGTCATGAACGCCATCGAGGCAGCGAACATCACCGCGATGACGAACGGCCGTTCGCTGACGCCCATGGCGGTGGAGAGTTGCAACGCGATCGGGGTCATGAGCGCCGCGGTCGCATTGTTGCTCATGACGTTGGTGCTCAGGAAGGTGATCCCGAAGACGACGGTCAGAGCGAGCAGGGGAGAGCCACTGCCAAGCATGCTGTTGAGACCATTCGCGATGATCTGGTCACCTCCGGTCTTCTGCAATGCCGCACCCATGGACAATACACCCGCCAATAGGAAGATGACCTTCCATTCCACTGCGGCATAGGCCTCCTCGGGGGTGATCACGCGCAACACGAGCAGGAACAGCACCCCGATGATGGCCGTTAGTACGATGGGCGCCCAGCCCAGCGTTGCCCCACCGATCACACCCAACAGCACCAGCGATGCCGTTAGCGCTTTCCGGATGTCCACACGTTTGATCTCGTATTCATCGATGATGGTCAGCGCACCTTCCCGGGTGAGCGGGTACATGTTGCGCCGGGTGTTGGCCAACAACAGGATGTCCCCTTCGATCAGCGGAATGTCCTCCACGGCGGTCTCCTCGGTCCGGGCGTTGTGCCGCATGCCGATGACGCCGTACTCCAGGTCGCGTCTAAGGTCCCAGGAGCTGATGGGCCTGCCCGCCATCCTCGACCCCAACGGCACCACCACCTCGAACAGGCGGAGGTCCTTCGCAAGTGTGCTGCCACGGTGCTCTGTCGAGAGGGTGACGCCTGCGGTCCTTCGCAATTCCCGAAGCCTGTCCCGTCCTAGCGCCACCTTGATCACGTCCCCTTCTGCAAGAACAAGTTCATCGTGGATGGTCATGGCCGATCGACCATCGCGGTGCTGCAGTTCCAGGATCTCCGCGCCGTATTCACGCTTGAGCTGTGATGCGGCAATGCGTTTCCCGATGTCCGTGGCACCAGCGTTAAGCCGCATGGATGTGACGAAGACCGTGTCAGGGGTGCTGGAGGTTTCGTTGCTGGTGCGGCCAGGAAGGAGCATCAACCCTGCGGTAAGCATGTAGATGACCCCCGCAAGTGTCATCCAAATGGCGGCGGGTGCGAATTCGAACATGCCCAATGGCGCATAGCCTTGTTGCTCCACGATACCGCTCACAAGGATGTTGGTGCTGGTGCCTACCAGTGTGCACACACCGCCCAACAAGGCCGCAAAACTCAAGGGCATCAACAGTTTGCCGGGTGGTACGCCGGTGCGCTCCGAGAGGCGAAGGGCGGCCGGCATCAGCAGGGCCACCACGGCCGTGTCGTTGATGAAGGCCGAGAGGGCCGCCGCAAAGAGCATCAGGGCCACCAAGGCTGCCAGGATATGCCATCGGCCAAGCCGGATCAGCAGCCGGATCAAGGGGTCCAGCACACCACTACGGAACAGGCCGAAGCTGAGGACGAACATGCAGGCCACGGTGATGGTGGCCGGGTTGGTGAAGCCCGCAAAACCCTCCTCGGGGTCCAGGACGCCGGCCACGATGAACAGGGTCATGATCAGGATGGCCGTGACATCGATCGTGAAGCTCTCGCGCACGAAGAAGATGACCCCCAAGGTGATGATCCCCAGCGTGAGGTAGAACTGCAGGTTCGCAGGGATCACCAGCTCGACGAAGGAAATGGGCGGCATATCACGAAGTTCGGTACGACCGGTGCCTTTGCCACGCTCGGCACCAAAAAAGAAAAGCCCCGTTGCCGGGGCTTTTCGCTGTATGGTCGGTAAAGGACTACTTGGTGGTAGCAGCCACGGCTTGGCGCTTCTCCGTGATGCGGGCGCTCTTGCCGCGCAGTTCGCGCAGGTAGAAGATGCGTGCACGACGCACAACACCACGCTTGTTCACGTCCACTTTGTCGATGAAGGGCGAAGCGATGGGGAAGATCCGTTCGACCCCCACGTTGTTGCTGATCTTGCGAACGGTGAAGGTGGCGGTGCTACCGGAACCCTTGCGCTGCATGACGACACCTTGGAACTGCTGGATGCGCTCCTTGTTGCCTTCCTTGATCTTGTAGTGAACGGTAACCGTGTCGCCGGCCTTGAAATCGGCTACGAGGTTCAACGGTGCGTATTCCTTTTCGAGTTGTTTGATGCGGTCCATGACCTTCGGCGTGTTGCTCGGGACCCAGCGCCCTGACCTGATGAAAGGGATTCGGTACCCGGAATTGGGCCGCAATATTACACAACTTTCAGCTTCGTTCGCCAGAAGGTTCATCCCCTTGGCCCCGAAGCAGTCCCGGACGGCGTTGGCGCGTGCGTTCCACCGCCTTTTCATGCCGCCAGGAATCGATGCGGCCCTGGTGGCCGCTCAGCAGCACATCGGGTACCGGCCAGCCTTGGTATTCGGCAGGTCGGGTGTAGGCGGGCGGCGCCACCAGCCCGTCCTGGAAACTGTCGCTCAGGGCCGAGGTCTCGTCCCCGAGCACCCCGGGAAGCAGGCGGATGATCGAATCGCTCAATACCGCGGCAGCCAGTTCACCGCCGCTCAGGACATAGTCCCCGATGCTGATCTCGCGGGTGACCAGGTGTTCGCGTACGCGTTCGTCCACTCCTTTGTAATGGCCGCATAGGATGATGAGGTTGCCCACCGAACTCAGCCTGTTGGCAAGGGGCTGGTCCAGCAGTTCGCCATCGGGGCTCATGTAAATGACCTCGGCGTACTCGCGTTCGGACTTCAGGTGCTCGATCGCGCGGTGGATGGGTTCAACGCTCATCACCATGCCCGCACCACCACCGAAGGGGTAATCGTCCAGGCGCCGATGTTTGTCGGTGCTCCAGTCCCGCAAGTCGTGCAGGCACACTTCGACCAGACCTTTCTTCTGGGCGCGCTGCAGGATGCTCTCCCCGAACCAGCTGTCCAACAGGCGTGGCACGGCGGAAAGGATGTCGATGCGCATGGGGCAAAGGTCCACCTTGGCCGCCATCCCACCAAGGGGCGTCGAGTGCGGAATGGATCGCGGGTGGACGGAGCTCCTTACCTTCGGCATGCGGATTGCACCATCGCCGCCAAGCATAAAAGACCCATGAAGCACCTGCTACTTTTCCTTTTCGTCGTCCTTGCCAACCTCGGCCTTCGTGCCCAGAAACACGTTTACGAGGACCTGCTCGTGCTCTACGTGGATGAGAAATACGAGAAATGCATCTTCAAGGCCGAAGGCTACACCGAGGCCGAAGCCACCAAGAAGGATGCCTTGCCGTTCCTCTACATCAGCATGTGCTACCACGAGATGTCCAAGTTGGAGAAGTTCAATGAGCCGTACCCGAAGGCCGCGCGTGAAGCCATGAAGTGGGCCGAGAAGTACCGCCGCAAGGACAAGGACCGCGAATACTGGAACAACTACGAGGACTACTGGATGTCCTTGAACACCAAAGCACTGGAGGAAGGGGAGAACGCCATGGACGACCCCAAGGGTGCCAGCCGTGCCCGTCAGGTGTTCACCAGCATGACCAAGTACCATCCCGAGAATCCCGGCCCTTGGCTGTTGCTGGCCATTACGCAGTACAAATCCAACCTGGCCAAGGATGGGGACCTCAGCGTGAAGGAGTTCGATAAGGTACTGGCCGCAGCGGGTGACATCAGCACCCTGCCCACCGACCAGAAGAAAGCCCTCAAAGCCGCCTTGATCCGCTACGCGGACTATTGCCAGGAAAAAGGCATGAAGGACCAGGCCCGCAAGTACGTTGCCCTCGGCAAGGACCACTTCATGACCGAAGCCGATTTCAAAGGCTTGTACGAGTCGCTCTTCTGAGCACTTGCATCGAAGCTGATACCGATACGGAACGGGCTCCTTGGGGCCCGTTCCGCATTATGAACGATACGCTCGTTCAACTACCAGGAAGATGCAACGGCAATTGGGCGATCAGCGCAACGTGTCCCTTGGCAGGAAACGCAGCACGAGCACGGGCAGGAGAAGCAGGTCGGCGACCAAGGCCATGAACAGGGTGATGCTGACCAGCAAACCCATGTAGTACACGCTGGCGAAATCGGAAAAGAGCAACGATATGAAGCCCGAGAGCAGCATGATCGTGGTTACGACCATGGCCTTGCCCGTGGATAGGAACGCCCGCTTCATGGCATAGGGCAGGGACTTTCCCTTGATCAGTTCGATGCGCAATTTGCCGAGGAGGTGGATGGTATCGTCCACCGCGATACCGAACGCGATGGTGAAGATGATGGCCGTGCTCACCTTGATGTCGATCCCGGCAATGCCCATTACGCCGCCTACGAATGCCAAGGGCACCACGTTCGGTATCAAGGCTATCACGGTCATCCGCCAGTTCTTGAACACGATGGCCATGGTCAAGGCGATGAGGAGGAACGAGATGGAAAGGCCACCGATCATTTGACCGCTCAGTTTGGCATTGCTCCGGTCGATCAGGAAGGCCATGCCCGTCTGGTGCATTTCCAGATCGCTGCCCGCAATGGTGCTCCGGATGAACGCGTCCAATCGCTCGTTGCGCTTTGCATGCACATGGCCGCCCTCGTCCACCATGCGGCCGCTCATGCGTGCGCTGCGGCCGTCCTCGCTCACCAGGCCGCGCAGACCGTCGGTACCCGCGAGCAGCTCCGCGCGTTTCGCCAGACGACGTATTTCACGCGGGTCGTCGGGTAGTGCATAGAACTCCTCCGCACCGCCGTTGAAGGCCTTGTTCAAGCTCTTCACCACCGTTACTGGGGACAGCATGGCCTGTATGCCGTATTCCTGTTCCAGGTGTTCCTGCACCTTGGCCATGGCCTGCAGAGCATCCGCGTCCCACACCGTTGCGCCGCTGTTGCTCACGTTCACCGCCAACTCGAAGGGCCGCACACCGCCGAAGTGCTCCTCGAACCAGAAGTAGTCCTGCTTCTGCGGGTCGTCATCGGGCCAGTCCTCCAGCAGTTGGTTGTCCACCTTCAAGCCGCTGATCAAGAACAGGCTTACCACGCTCATCATGGCAAAGGCCCATGGCAGCCTGCGGCGTTGCCGGAGCATCCAACGCATCAGCCCATGAAGCACGGGATACCAGGCACCGTCCTTTTCGGCATGTTGCGCCTGCACCGGAGTGGCCACTAATAGGAGCACGGCCGGAAGCAGGGTGAAGGCAAGGGCAAAGGCCAGGAACACACCGGCAGCAGTGTACAGGCCGAATTCCCGGATGGGAAGGATGCCACTGGTCATGAGCGTGGCGAACCCGATGGCCGTTGTGAGCGAAGTCAGGAAGGTGGCCAACCCTACCTCGTGGTAGCTGATGGCCAGCGCGCGCGACTTGGTGTGGCCATTGCGCAGTGCCTCGATATACCGTTCAAGGATGTGCACCACATCGCTCATGCCGACCACGAAGAGGATCGTGGGCAGCAACATGGTGAGGATGCTGAGCGGTTTGCCGAGCAGGGTGATGATCCCCACCTGCCACAGCACCGTAAGGCCCACCACGCCGATGGGCACGAGCACCCCCCACACCGTGCGGAACCCGATGGCGAGGAACAGGGCAAGCAGACCGACCGATAACAAGAAGAACAGGACCAGCTCACCCTGCATTTTCTGGATGTACCAATATTGGCCGTGGATGCGGCCGCCCATGCGCACATCGTTCAGTGCGCTGCCGTCCACCACCTCCTGTACAGCGATCATCAGCGCATCGCTCTTTTCCTTGCTCAGTCCGGGTGCGGTCTGTACCACCAGCAGCAGGGCTTTCCCATCGGCAGCGAAGAAGCTCTGCCGGATCCGGTCGTCGCGCCAGATGCGTGCGGAATCACTGGCCAACGTGCTGTCGGTGTCGAAGCGCATCCACGGTACCTGGAACACGCCCACCGGGGTTATGCGTGGGTCGCTGAGCCGGGTGGGTGATACCACGGTCACGATATCCGGCAGGCGCTCCAGGCGTGCGGCGAGGCTGTCGACCTTCACCAGGAAGTCCCGGTCGAACACGCTCGGCAAATGGGAGGCCCCCACCAGCAGGTTGTCGTTGTCGTTGCCGAAACGATCGCGATAGGCCAGGTATCGGTCCAGCTCAGGATCGTCCGTGGGGAAGAACTTTTCGAAGTCGTGGTCGAGCTTCACGTTGCGGAGGCCGATCACGAAGACCACGGTGAGCATGGCCAGGAGCCCGAGCACGATGCGCGCGTTCCGCACGGTGAGCAGGCGTTCCAAACGCAGTATTCGGGGATCCATCAACAGGGCCGGTTGGTCGAGGGTGTGCAAAGGTGGTCCATGGCCCGGGAAGCGACGGCTAACTTTGGCCCTCGATGTTCCGCTCCCGACCGCGAACCGTTATGCTGGCCCTGGTGCTCGCACCGGTCCTTTCCCCCCTTGCCCATGCGCAGCTCCGCAAAGGTTTCGAAGCCTTGGAGATGCTGGACTATTTCAAGGCCAGGAGCATTTTCCTGAAGGAGACCAGGAAGGAGCCGGGTGCCGCCTGGTACGGCCTCAGCGTGATCAGCGGCCGGGCCGACAACCCCTTCTTCCACCTCGATTCCGCCTACGCCTTCATCCAGCGTTCCGATGCGGCCTATACCGTGGCGACCGACAAGCAGCGCGCCGCCATGGCTAAGGTTGGTGTGGACCATGATGCCATTAACAAGCAACAGGGCCATGTGTTCCAGCTCGCATGGGAACTTGCCAAGAGCCAGCACACCATAGCCGCCTACGAACGCTATGCGAACACCTACCTGCAAAGCCCGCGCGTGGCCGATGCCGAACTGGTGCGCGATCACCTGGCCTTCCAGGAAGCCCGTGATGCCAATACGGCCGCGGCCTACCAGGCGTTCCTGGGCCGCTACCCCCGCGCCAAGGAGGTGTACGAG